>JBJSWT010000047.1:0-7779 GCA_046086025.1 Actinomycetes bacterium
CAAGCCATTCAGCGATTGATTTTGCAACACCAGCAGAATGTGTTACCCAGACAGCTTCAGCAGTCCAAAAACCTTTTAAGTTAGCCCATTCACCCATGAGCGGAAATCCATCAACTGTGAATGAAAATAAACCATTCATGGCACTGTCTATTTTGGATTTCTTTAATTCAGGAATTATTTTTCCTGAGTGTTTAATCGCACCTTCCCATTCTTTTTTAGTGAAATCTAGAACCGAAGGCATAACTTTAGCTTTATCAAAAGGCAGAATATCTTTTGCTTTTATAGGAAGTGGTTTATGTCCATACCAACCAACACCTAAACCTTTATTTCTTTGGCGATAATAAAGATCTTTATCTTGATGTCTTAAAAGTGGTAAAACACTTTCTTCTACTTGATCTTTTAAACTAGGTAAATCTTTAGTCCAGGCAAGTTGATGTGCTAAAGGTTGAAGGGCGGTTGGCATTCCGATCATGTCGCCAACTTTGGGTCCCCAAATTCCTGCACAAGCAATTACTACATCTGCATCAAAATTACCTTTATTAGTTTTGACTCCTGTGACTTTTCCATCTGATTTTAAAATATCTAAAACTTCATGACGTTCCAAAAACTTGGCACCTCGAGAAATTGCTAATCTGCCCATTGCTTCATCTGCTCTTAGTGCTTTTGCTAAACCATCTGTTGGAACATGTAATGCTCCTATAATTACTTTTTCATCAAGTAGGGGATGAAGTTTTTTAGCATCTTTGGCAGAAATTACTTTGGCTGAAATTCCCCAAGCTGTTGCAATTGAAGCTCTTCTATGAAGTTCGGCTAATCTTTCTTTATTTGTAGCAACTTCTAATGATCCAACTTGTAAGAAACAAGGTTGACCATCTAAATCAAGTGAACATAATTTTTCAACTGTATATTTTGCATAAAGTGCTAAAGATTTACTTGCATTTGTTTGAAAAACCAAACCAGGTGCATGAGAAGTTGAACCACCGGCTGCCCAAAGTGGACCTTGTTCTAAAACTGTGACATCTGTCCAACCACGTTGGGTTAATTCATCAGCAAGAGCACAGCCAACAATTCCTGCACCAATGATGACAACTTTTTTAGACATAACTTAATTATCTCCTCAAATTACTAGTTGCGCTATATGCAACAACGTCTTTCATCGCGCAACAACACTCCTATGTTCATGCAAAAGGGGCAGGCACGTCAAGTGCCTGCCCCTTTTTATTACTACTTATTTATCCCAACCAAGCAGAAACTTTGTCAGGGTTTGCATCAATCCACTTTTGAGCGGCTGCTGCAGCATCTGTTCCGCCTTCAATATCTGCGGCTACAGAGTTTTGGTCTTCATTTGTCCATTGGAAATTTTGAACCAATGTTGCAAATGGAGAACCTGAATCCACTAATTTCTTTGAAGCTAATTTAATTAATGGTGTTGCAGGATAATCAGTCAAACCGCTTGCTTGTGCTGCGTCAGCCCAATCATTTGCTGGGAAATTGATTCTCGCTAATTCAACTTGTGCGTTGAAGTATTGAGGTGTGTACCAATAACCCAAGAATGCTGTTTTATTCTTTTGTGCTTCAGAAAAACCAGTCATCAATGCAGCTTCAGAACCTGTGTTGATTGCTTTGTAGTTCAAGTTATTTGCAGCAATCATTTTTTCACCGATTGTTGTATAACCTGGAGGTCCTTCGTGCCATGCACCTTTGTCACCTGATTCACTGTTTTTAAATAGATCTGCATACTTGTTTAAGTTTGCAGAATCAGTGATATCTGGATATTCATCTGCCATCCATTTTGGAACATACATTCCAATTAATCCTTCTTGACCGTTTGGACCAACTTCAACAATTGCTCCACGATCTACCCATTCTTGCCAACGTCCGCCGCCCCAGTCTTCAATAACTACATCGACTGATCCAGCTTCCATTGCGTCATAAGTAACGCCAGCTTCATCAAGTTGAACTAAATTAATAGTGCAACCAAATTCTTTTTTGGCAACTTCTGCTACAACGTTTGCACTAGCTGTGTAACCAACCCATGCATGCATTGCAATTCCCCATTCACCGCATTCTGCTGCTGGTGCATCTGCTGCTGCATCTGTTGAAGCTTGATCAACACCAGATCCAGAACAGGCTGCTAAAAGCAGACCTAAGGCGACAAATAGTGAGGCTGCCGCTGAGCGACCTCTTAACTTTTGTGTCATGCTCTCTCCCTCGTTAGAGAATTTCTTTCATGTTATTGCATTCAAGAACACATTTTTGCTGTTTTCTTGAAATCGTTGGGAAATTGTTATCAATTTCCATATTTTCGTGCTCCTGCCTGGGCAATTCGGTCAATCATAATTCCTAATAAAACGATACAAAGGCCTGCGACTAGACCTTTGCCCTGCAATTCAGGTTTTGAATTTCCTACAATCACTAAATAACCCAAAGCACCTGCACCTACATAGCCTCCAATTACTACAACTGCCAAGACGAAAATTAATCCTTGATTAACAGCAAGAAGTAATGATCTTTTTGCGGCAGGAATTTGAACTTTTGTAATTATTTGCCATGCAGTTGAACCAGCAGAAGTAGCTGCTTCAACCATTGAAGAAGATACATTTCTAATTCCTTCACCAACAATTTTTACAACTATAGGAATTGAATAAACAATTCCAGTGGCAATTGCGGTAAATCTAGTTGGACCAAACAATCCAAGCATTGGAACCAGATAAACAAAAGCAGGCAATGTTTGACCCGCATCTAAAAATGGTCTTAAAAATTTATCAGCTTTTTGACTTCTCCCAATCCAAATACCTAAAACTAATCCCACAATCATTGTCAACATCGTAGCCACAATTGTTTGAGTTAAGGTAACCATAGTTTCATACCATAAACCTGTTGAAATTATTAAGACCATCAAAGCTATGGCAACAAAAGTAACTCTTAATCCACCAATTAAGTAGGCAAGCAATGAAAGCATAACTACGGTAATAAACCATGGTGAACCAGCTAGTAAAAGTTGTAAATTATTTAGCACATAGTTTGAAATGAAGTCTTTAAAGCCAACGGTAAAAAATTGAAAATTATTCACAATCCAATCTGTAATTGAATTAGTGATATTAGCAATTGGTTTTGAGAAATCTAGATTCTTTGGCCAAACCGCTGCCCACAAAATATTTCTAGATAACCAAATACTAACTATCATGAAAACTCCCATTAAAACTAGAGAAAGACGACGTCGTTGAATTTCTTTTTTAGTTGGAGGAACATAACTTACTTTGGTTTTAGCAGCAGCACTTGTACTTCTATCTAATAAAATTGCAAGAAAAACTACTGCAAGACCTGCCACAAATCCATCTCCCACATTTCTAATGGTTAAAGCAGTAATTATGGGTTTTCCTAAACCTGGTGCGGCAATTAAAGCCGCAATTACCACAAAAGATAGTGCTGCCATGACTGTTTGATTTATTCCTAAAACAATCATTTGTTTACTCATTGGAAGTTGTACTTTGGTCAAAGTTTGATTAGTTGTTGAGCCCATAGAAATAGATGCCTCAACAGGAGAGTGATTCAAACTTCTAATTGCATGAGAAGTAATTCTTATTGAAAGAGGGATGCTATAAACCATGGTTGCAATTGTTGCTGATGCTTGACCGATTAGAAAGAAAAGTGCAAGTGGTGCAAGATAAACCAGCGTTGGAAGAATTTGTGCTAAATCTAAAAACGGAGTAAGAATTCTTAAAACTCGATCAGATAATCCAGCCCAAATCCCTAAAGGAATTCCAATAAGTAAAGACAAAATTACTGCAGCAATTGTCATGGCTAAAGTGTCCATGGTGTCAGTCCACATTCCAAGTAATCCGCAACCAAAAAGTAACAAACTAGCTAAAATTGTGGTTTTTAAATTACTTGTTAAATAAACCAAGAAAGCAACTAAACCAATAACTCCTAGCCAACCTAAAACCGGAATTATTGAACCAGGAACAGGTGTTGCGATAAACATACGAATTATGTCAACAAAGCCATTAATAAATAATCGGATTGGATTAAAAAAATAAATAAAGATTGCACTTTTTGTTCTGTTACCTCTAATTGAGGAAGCAGCATCACCTGCTATTTGAGTAGCAATTGAATTTTGATAAGTAGGAATTTCTAAAGTTGCAACACCTTTAAAAATTAAGGCAAGAATTGACCAAACACCTATAAGAATTAAGATTAAATAGCTTGATTTAATTTTGGTGACTGGTTTAACTAAACTTGCAATACTCAAGACTTTTCTCCAGATATTAATCGCAAAACATCTTCACTGGAAACTATTCCAATTTTTTTACCATCCTCAATTACTTGCACAGGTTTCATACTTTGAACAATGATTTTTGAAGCATCTCTAATGATGGTTGAAGAGGATAATTCTGGACCATCTGTTGCTTCATTAGATTTTGCAGGTCTAGCTAAATATTTCAAAGTTAAAACATGTGATTTTGAAATATCTCTAATAAAATCTGCCACATAATTATCTGCAGGATTTGCCACCAATTCTTCCGGTGTTCCCATCTGCACAACAGCACCATCTCGCATGATGGCTATTCGATCACCCAGTTTCATGGCTTCTGATAAATCATGGGTAATGAAAACCATAGTTTTACCAACTTCTTTATGCAGTCTTATTACTTCAGTTTGCATATCTCTTCTAATTAACGGATCAAGTGCAGAAAATGGTTCATCTAAAAACATAACTTGAGGATCAACAGCAAGTGCTCTTGCAAGTCCAACTCTTTGTTGCATTCCACCTGATAATTGCTCTGGAAAAGCTTGCGAATAACCAGTTAGTCCAACTAATTCAATAACTTCTTCAGCTCTTTTATGTCTTTCAATCTTTTTAACCCCATTAATCTCTAATGCATAGGCAATATTGTCAATTACTTTTCGATGGGGAAGTAATCCAAAGTGTTGAAAAACCATAGAAAATTTAGTTCTTCTTAATTCTCGTAATCTTGCTGGTGTTGCTTTTAAAATATCTTCACCATTTAATAAAACTGAACCTGAAGTTGGTTCAATTAATCTTGTTAAACATCTAACTAAAGTTGATTTACCAGAACCAGATAAGCCCATCACCACAAAAACTTCGCCAGGTGCAACGTCAAAACTTACATCTTTAACTGCTGCCGTGTTTCCAGTTTTGGCTCTTAATTCAGCTTTAGGAAGTTCTGCATCTTTAGATCCCACAATTTTTTCTGGATTCTCACCAAAAACTTTCCAAAGATTTCTAACTGAAATTGCAGCAGTACTGTTATGCAGATTCATTAATGATTTCCTCCATCAAACCAACCTGTCACACTTGGTTTCTGATTTTGCCAAATGTGTTTTGTTTCTTGGTATTCCGACAATCCCATTGGGCCAAGTTCACGCCCAACACCAGATTGTTTAAATCCGCCCCATTCTGCTTGTGGCACATAAGGGTGGTAATCATTTATCCAAATAGTGCCGTGACGAAGAGATTCTGCGACCCTATTTGCTTTTTCTAAATCATTTGTCCAAACAGCACCTGCTAAACCAAAAATTGTGTCATTACCCAATTTGATTGCTTCATCTTCAGTTTTGAAAGTTTCAACAGTTAATACAGGACCAAATGATTCATCTTGTACACATTGCATTTTTGTATGGCAATGATCCAAAACAGTTGGTCTATAAAAGTATCCATCTTGAAGATGCGACTCACTTGGTCTTCTTCCACCAGCTTTTAAAACAGCGCCTTCTTTAAGTGCGTCTTCAACATATTTTTCTACTTTTAATCTGTGATTCTCACTTATTAAAGCTCCAGTTTCTGCCAATGCATCATCTGGGGATCCAAGTCGAATTAGATCTGCACGTCTAGAAACTTCAGCAACAAATTCATCATGTATTTTTTCTTCAACTATTAATCTTGCACCTGCTGAACAAACTTGACCAGAATGTAAAAAAACTGCAGTTAAAGCATTATCAATTGCAGCTTCTAAGTCGGCATCAGCAAAAACTATATTTGGATTTTTCCCACCTAATTCAAGAGCCACTTTTTTAACAGTTTTACTTGCTTGTTCCATTATTTTTTTACCAGTTATTAATCCACCGGTAAATGACACCAAATCGATATCAGGATGAGAACTTAAAGGTGCTCCTGCGATATTTCCTGCACCCAAAACTAGATTATGAACACCATCTGGAACACCTGCTTCAGAAAGAGTGTCCATTAGTAAAGAAGTTGTTGATGGAGTTAGTTCACTTGGTTTAATAACAAAACTGCAACCTGCAGCTAATGCTGGTGCAACTTTCCAGGAGGCTTGAAGTAATGGATAGTTCCAAGGAGTAATTAAACCCACCACTCCAACTGGTTCATAGTGGATTTTACTTTTAATATTTTCTCGATCTACTTTTACTTCTCTTTCATTTTGTTCCAGAATTAGTTTTGCGTAATATCGAAATACTCTAATTACATCATCCATGTCATATTCAGATTCAATATATCTTTTTGCTGTGTCTTTTGATTCTGCCTTTGCATAAGATGATTTATCTCTTTCCAATAAATCTGCAACTTTATTTAATACTTCACTTCTTTCCTTATTACTTTTCTTAGACCAAACACCTGCTTCAAAAGATTTACGGGCGGCTCTAATTGCTTTTTCGACATCTTCTATTGTTGCTTCCTGGCAGATATCTACAACTTTTGAATTTGCCGGGTGAATTATTTCTCGTGTTTTTCCTGAAGAAGATTTAACTCTTTTACCATCGATAAATAAATCAATCATGCAGCACCAACATTGTATGAAATTTTTTCAGCAGCATTAATTACTGCTTTTGAAATATCTTGGATTCTATTTTTTGTGATTCTAAAAGCTGGACCTGAAACAACTAGTGCTGCAATTACTTCTTGGTGAGAATTTCTCACAGGTGCAGCTATTGCTACAAGTCCTGATTCCATTTCTTCCAAAGCAACAGCAAAACCATTTTTTCTAACTTTTGTTAATTCATTTTCTAAATCTTTATAATTTGTAATAGTGTTTTCAGTAAATTTAATTAAGTTTTTTGTTAAAACTTTTTTTCTTTCTTTTTCACTTAGCCATGCTGTTAAAACTTTTCCAGTTGCAGTGCAATGGGCAGGAACTCTTTGGCCAACCCAAGCTCTTATACTTAAAGCACTAGGACCTGCAACTTGATCAACATATAAAACTTCATCTCCAGTTAAAACCGCTAAATTAACTGTTTCGCCAACTTTGGTTGCTAAATCTTGCGCAATTGGTTTAGCTAAAGTTATGGCTTCATTTTTTGCACTTGCTGCTCCTGCAAGTTTTAAAATTCCAAGTCCTAATCGATAACGGCCACGTTCACCAATTTGTTGAACTAGTCCTCTTTTGTCCAAAGCTTGGATTAAGCGAGAAGCAGTTGATTTATGAACATCGATTGCCTGAGCAAGTTCTGTGACACCTGCTTCACCCTTGATTGCCAAAACTTCAAGAAGTTCAAGGGCGCGATCCACTGATTGAACAGGAGAGTCTTGGCGAAGAGTCGTAGTTCGAGACGAGTTGCTCACAGCGCAACACTAAAGCCAAGAGAAGCCATTTGGCTAGAGGTATATCAAGAGAAATTTTCTTTTTTACTACTTATATATGGGATGAAAGCCATATTCTGTTGATAGTTAGGCTATTAAACAAGGACGACCACGAGGCCAAAAGCTTTACCTCGTCTGAAAGGGACTAGCACAAACGTGTCTACAAGTTTTGAATCAAATCCACTGGGAAATGCTCATATTCCATCCCAATATGT
>JBJSWT010000048.1:0-3934 GCA_046086025.1 Actinomycetes bacterium
TCCACAAGGTTTAAAGGGTGACACCGGTGCAACAGGTGCACAAGGACTACAAGGACTTCAAGGATTAATTGGTGCAACAGGTTTACAAGGTCCAAAAGGTGACACAGGTGCAACTGGTGCCCAAGGTCCACAAGGATTAAAAGGAGATAAAGGAGACACTGGAGCTCAAGGTCCACAAGGTTTACAAGGTGTTCAAGGTGTTACAGGTTTAACTGGATCTTCAGGTCCACAAGGTATGCAAGGACCAAAAGGCGATAACGGAACAACTGGAGCTCAGGGAACTGTTGGAGCAAAAGGTGACACAGGATTGCAAGGACCTCAAGGACCACAAGGTTTACAAGGAAATCAAGGTTTACCTGGATTAAGTGCTTACGAAATTTGGTTAGCAAGTGGTAACTCAGGAACTGCTGCAGACTTTTTAACTTCATTAAAGAACGGACCTCAAGGACCAAAAGGTGAAACAGGTCCACAAGGAATTCAAGGTTTACAAGGTGTAGCTGGATTAAGTGCTTTTGAAATTTGGAAATCAAAAGGAAATACTGGAACTGAAACAGAATTTTTAAACTCTTTAAAGAATGGACCTCAAGGACCAAAAGGTGACACAGGTGCAACTGGTGATCAAGGTCCTGCTGGTCCACAAGGTCCTGCTGGTCCAGCAGGACCTGCAGGTCCATCTGGAACAACTGGCTTTAACACCGGTGAAATTTGTGCAGGATCAAATGGAAACTTAACTTGGGGTGCTTGTGGAAGTAAAGGTGGAACCACTATACGAATTTTGTACCAATAAACTAAAAATAGAGGAGAATAATGACACAAAACATGGGAGATAACTTGGAAAAAGAAGAAAAAGATCCTGTCATTGATTCTTTAATCAATCAAATTAAATCAAACTATATGGAAAATGTGGGAATTGATGAATTGATTGAATTTGATAAATCTAAAGAAAAAAGTAATTTTTCTAAGCAAATTGATAAAATAAAAATAAATTTACAAAATATAAATAAAACAATTTTAGTTACAGTAATTTTAACTGCTTTAATTACTTCAGTAGCAACTTTTGGTTTAACTTATCTTTTTACTAATAATAATTCTTCAACTAGTGCAACTGCAACTTCTGGACAATTGGCTTTAACTGAAGCTGAATTAAAAGCAGCGGTGATAAAACTTAACACTGTTGTTTATTGGGCAGGTCCACTTGAAAATGCTAAATACACATTAACTATGAATGAGGCAGGTGCTGCTTTTATTAGATATTTACCAAATGGTGAAGGTGCTGATGACACAGCAAAGAAATATCTAACAGTTGCAACATACATGGTGAATGCTGCTTATGACGCTGTGAAAGCAGCAGGTAACGAACAAGATGGCATAGGTTTGACAACCGCAGATGGGGCTGCAGTTTATTACAACAAAAACTCAGCCAGTAATGTTTATATGGCTTATCCTGGGCAAGATTTACAGATTGAAGTATTTGATCCAACTCCAGGAAGAGCACTTCAACTTGTCAACACCACCGGACTACTACAACCAGTAAGGTAAACATGAAAAATAAATCCAAAATTTTAATCGCACTTGCTGCACTTACTTTAATTTTAAGTAATAATTCTTTGGCATCAGCTGAATCAAAAAATACTCCAAATCAAAATGCTAAAGGTTATTGGGATGATAAAAACTTAAATGATGCAGTTGCTATTGAATTGATAGTTGATGAAAAAACTAAAGTTGGAAAAATTGAGAAAATGGCTAAAAGAGGCGGTGGTACTACAACTTCCTCAAACTCTGGTGCATCTTGGAACAATAGAGGTTTACCACTTACTGCAACTGGAAAAGTTTTTTTCACCATGGGAACCGGTAGATATGTATGCTCAGGTGCTTTAGTTTCAGAAAATGATTCTGAAAGAGCAATAGTTTTAACTGCTGGTCATTGCGCTTACGATTATGTTGATGGATATGCCACTAACTGGATGTTTTATCCAGACTATGACTCAAACCCAAATCCATCTTGCACAACTGGTAGATGTTTTTACGCAAGTGCTTTAATTTTACGACCAGAATTTACAAGCGCTGGATCTTTTAATACTCAAGCAGTTCAACATGATTGGGCTTTCGCTGTTATTAAAAAGGACTCAACTAATGGCAATGTGCTACCTGATACTTTTCCAGTAAATCCAAATAGTTTTGAATTGAATGAATTTGGATTCACTAAAACAAATGATGTTTCATATGCATTTGGCTATCCGGCAGCAAGTCCATACAGTGGAAATGATTTAGTTTATGCATTTGGACCTATTGGAACCGATGCTTTAACTTCAAATTCCACGTGGTCCATGGCTTCTAAATTGACGGGTGGATCATCTGGTGGACCTTGGTTAAGTGGATTTAACTCTTCTACTTATGTTGGAAAATTGTCTTCAGTTAATTCCTATAAGTATGGAAGAGATAAGACTAAAATGTATGGGCCGAAATTTAGTTCAAAAACTAGAGAGTCATTTAATCTAGCTTTGATAAATTAAGAATTAAATTTAATAAAAGTACTTAGCAATATTTTTATGTCTATTTATTCACATCTTTACCATCTTTTAAAATTAAGCATTCAGTCCTAAAATTAATATAAAAGGAGGCTTATATGCCTGAAGTAACAAATAAATTTGTACTTTTAACAATTACTAGAGATGAAGCAAAACTGTGGGCAACAGGATTAGAAAAAGCCACAAAACCAGAAAAAATTAAAGCTCTTGATGACAAAGGAAGACATCATCATGTTAAACAAGCCCAACACCATAAAGGCCATGGGGTTGATGCTGATGAAAAAGTATTTTTTGAATCCATCACAAAAGCCATAAGACCAGCAAGTGAAGTTTTAGTAATGGGTCATGGCAGTGGTAAATCAAATGCTGCTCATAATTTTGTTAACTTCTTAAAAGACAAACACAAAGATGTTGCTTCCAAAATTGTGGCAGAACTTGATCTAGATATTGATCGAATGAGTGAAAACGAAGTCTTAGCTCAAGCAAGAACTTGGTTTGATGCTCACCATAGAACTGGATTATAAGAAGTTATTTTTTATAACTTTTAATAGCTTTATCTAAATCCTTATATTCAGCACAACTTGTACCACAGTAGTTTTTAAGTAGTTCTAGGTTCTTTTTAGCCTTGTCGACTTGTTTTAACTTTAAAAAAAGTTCGCCTTGATATTCAAGTGCTCCTAAATGCTTAGGATCAATACTTAAAGCTTTCTTGTAGTAAGTAGCCGAATTCTTTAAGTCCCCTGAATTTCTTGCTGCAAATCCTAATAGATTCCACACATCAGCATTTGATTTATTAGTTTTAGAAAGCTTTTTTAGTTCAGAAATAGCACTTTTCCATTTCTTTTGATCAACTAATTTTCTTGCTTTTTCTAATTTTGATTCAAAAGATTCTGTGCTTGTTGATTCATTAGTAGTACTTGGACCTGAATTATCTGCTGCAAAAGATGGATTAAGACTTGTGACTAATAAAAGAGTAAAAAACGTAATAATTATTCTTTTCAAAAACTTATCCAATCTTTAATCAACTATTAATCAATACCTCTCTTGTAATAGTATTAGACAATTACCAAAAAGAAAATAGTTCACCAAATGCATCCCCTAGACCCTTTAAGTGCTCATGAACTTGAACAAGTGGTCAAGCATTCAAGAAAAGCTTGGGATTTAAAAGCTCATCACCTTTTTGCCATGGTTCAACTAAATGAACCAGATAAAGAATCTTTATTGAATAATAAATCAGTTGAAAGAAGTGCCAAAGTAACCGTTTTAGATACCACCACAGCAAAAGTTTATGAAGGAATTATCACAGTAAGTGGAGTGGTAATAAGTGAAAAAGAAGTAGAAAATGCTAAAGCTCCAGTTTTAAGTATTGAATCAAAAAATGCCATAAAAGCAGTTTTAGAAAATAA
>JBJSWT010000049.1:0-13496 GCA_046086025.1 Actinomycetes bacterium
TTCAAGCTTTTTCAAGATTTGACTCAGGTGGCTACAACGATCCCAACAGTGATTCTGCCAAGGTTCAACAAATTTTAGAAGATGACTTTGATTTCAAACAGCCTTCGCTAGTTCTTGCAGTCGGTTCCAAATCACAAAGTATTGATGATCCCAACGTCGCTTCAACGGCTAATGAATTAGAACAAGAGTTAAAAAAAGAAGAAGCAGTGGAAAATGTAATTTCTTACTGGTCTGCTGGAAATGCGCCATTCTTAAAAAGTGAAGATGGAAATTCTGGCTTAGTGTTTGTTTACTTCAAAACCAGTGATTTCACAGAAGCAGATAAATTGGGTGGAATTTTTCAGGAAAAATATGATGGTCAATTTAAAGATTTAGACGTGTATGTTTCAGGACAAGCTGTTTTTGCGAATGCAATTAATGGAAGAATTCAGGATGATTTAAAAATTGCTGAAAGTATAGCAATTCCGTTAACGTTTGTATTACTCTTAATTATTTTTGGCGCAATGGTTGCAGCGTCCATGCCACTTGTTATTGGTATTACTTCAATAATTGGTACTTTTTTAGTAATGTATTTACTTACATTTGTTACAGATATAAGTATCTTTGTTTTAAATTTGACCACTGGTTTAGGTTTGGGACTTGGCATCGACTACGCATTACTAATAGTAAATAGATTTAGAGAAGAACTTGCTAAAGGTGTGAAAAAAGACAAAGCGATAGTAAATACCATGAAAACTGCTGGTAAAACAGTTTTCTATTCCGGTCTAACTGTAGTTGTAACTTTAATATCATTAACATTTTTTCCTTTAAATTTTCTGAAATCCATGGGTTACGCCGGCGCATCCGTTGTAACCCTGGCAGTTTTGGGTGCCCTAATTCCTCTTCCTGCCATTTTGTCGTTGCTTGGAAATAATGTAAATAAAGGAAGAATTAGAAAGAATGCCTTTGCAAATAGTGACAAAGGAAGATGGTCAAAATTTGCAAGATTTGTAATGAGAAGGCCTGTAACAATAGTTGCTATATCTGCAGCAATCTTAACTATATTTATCTCTCAAATTACAAATGTTAAATTCAGTCAAATTGATACAGATGTATTGCCTAAGTCAGACAGAGCATATATTTCATCCGATTTCATTGCTCAGGAGTTTCCGGGAGAAGAAGGAACTCCAATTGAATTTATTTTTCCAAACGGTGCGTCTAATTTAGGATCGGTAACTCAATATTTGAATCTAGTAAAAGATACAGATGGAATTACACGAGTAGGTGAAACCCAAATCTCTGGTCAACTAGTTAGAGCAGAAGCAATTCATTCAGTTAAGCCAAGAACTCCAGAGGGCGAAAAACTTATTCAAGATTTAAGAAATTTAAGTGGTGAAACTGAAATTCTGATCGGAGGACAAGCTGCTGATTATGCGGATACACAAGGAGCAATAAGAGACAACCTTGGTTTAGTTATTGGTTGGATTATGGTAACTATTTTTATACTTTTGTTTGCATTCACAGGCTCAATACTTCTTCCAATAAAAGCAGTGTTGTTAAATTTTATTTCTCTTGCAGCAACTGTTGGAGCGATTTCATGGGTGTTTATTGACGGAAATTTAAAATGGCTATTCGGAGATTTTAATGTCAATGGAACAATAGACACTAATACTTTGGTTTTAGTAACCATAGTTGCCTTTGGTTTATCAATGGATTATGAAGTTTTTCTTTTGTCTCGAATCAAAGAAGAACACGATTTAGGAAAATCTAATATTGATGCAGTTGCATTAGGTTTACAAAAGTCTGCTCGAATAATAACTGCAGCGGCTTTAATTCTGGCAATTGTTTTTGCTGCATTTTTAACAAGTGGTGTTACCACGATTAAGTTACTTGGATTTGGAGTTGCATTCGCAATATTGCTAGATGCAACAGTAATTAGAGCCTTACTTGTGCCTGCGTTAATGAGACTTTTCGGTGAACGCAATTGGTGGGCGCCAAAACCATTAAAGAGATTTCAAATAAAACATTAAACCAGGAGGAAACTATGGCAACAAATAACAGAATAAATTTTCTTGAGAATCAAGAAAGATCTCAAGTTAGATGGGCGGGCTACACAAGTATTGTTCAGGGTTTAATTCTTTTTATCCCCTTAATTGTTTTGGGTGCTGCAATAAATTGGCCAGGAACTTTAGGAGATCCAGCTTCGGTAGCACTTCCACGTTTATTGGAAAATGAATCGGCTGTAAGAACCGGATATGTGTTTTATTTAATCTATTCAATTCTTTTCCTTATTTCTATATCATTCTTAACAGAATTAGTAATGGGTAAGAATAATCAACTTTTAGTTAAAATAATAATTGGATTTGCCATAGCCTCAGTTTTAGCAAGATGTATCGGAATAATTCGTTGGCTTGCTCCTATGTATGACCTTGCTAACATCTGGAAAATAACTGAAGACCAAAATCAAAAAAATTCGATAAGTATTGTTTTTGAGGCTCTAAATTCATATGGCGGAACTATTGGTGAAGTTTTAGGAGTTAGCATTTTTGCTTCGTTATCAATTTTCTTTCTTGCTGTGGGAAATTATAAAAATAAATCTTTGCCAACTTGGTTTAGTATTTTTGGTCTAGTTGCTTCCATTGGATTAATTTTGACTTCATTACAGGTTGTGGGTTTTGATCCAGGTGAAGTAGTCATAACTATGGGGACCACAATTGTGCAACTATGGTTTTTATTTACTGGGTTTTGGTTAATTCGTCAAAGCAAGCGAAACTATAACTAAATTATGACTAAATTTCATGTTGTTTTAGGTAGTGGTTTTGTAGGAAGAAATCTGGCAAGACTATTAGCAAATTCAGATAAGAATGTCATTTTGGTTTCTAGATCAGGTAAAGCCTTAGATCAGATTAATGTTTCATCAGTAAAAGGCGATGCTTCCTCTTTAGAAAATTTAATGTCAATTACTACAAAACCAGAAGTGGTTTATAACTGCGTTAATCCAACGCACTACCACAAGTGGGAATCTGAATGGCCTCCCATAGCTAGAGCAATAAATGAATATGTCATTAAAACTGAATCTGTCTTAGTTACATGTTCTAATTTGTACGGCTATGGTCCCGTAGAGACAGTAATTACCGAAGATTTACCACTTAATGCAAATTGGACAAATGGCCGAGTTAGAGCAGAAATGTGGCAAGAAGTAAAAGAATTGCATGATGCTAAAAAATTAAGAGCCACAGAAGTTAGAGCTTCTGATTACATTTGTGCATCTGATCAAAGTAGAATGGGTGATCGAGTGGTACCAAATTTACTTAAAGGTAAAAAAATTCAATTGCTAGGTGCAATTGATCAACCTCATACTTGGACCGATCCAGAAGATGTTGCAAATTTAATGATGGTAATTGGTCAAGATGAAAGAGCCTGGGGAAAGCCTTGGCATGTGCCAAGCAATGAACCAAAAACACAACTAGAAGTAGTTGAGGAGATTGCTAGAGCACTAGGAGTAGCTAAACCAAAAGTAAGTTCAATTCCCTTAGCTATGCAAAAGTTAATTGGTTTATTTAATCCCGTAGTAAAAGAATTAATCAACTCAAATTATCAATTTGAAAAACCATTCATAATGAGTGATCAAAAAACCAGAAATACTTTTGGCATCAGTCCTAAAAAGTGGGAAAAAGTCATCCAAGACCTGATTGCCCCGTATCTCAAATAGTAACTTCTGCGTAATTTCAATAAGTAACGTAAAATATAGGTATGGAATTAGGAATTTTCACCTTTGGCGATATGCCACTTGATGGCTCAGTTTCTGAGCATCAAAGATTAAAAGATTTAATTGAAGAAGTTGAATTAGCTGACCAAGTTGGTTTGAATGTTTATGCAATAGGGGAGCATCATCGTCCAGATTTTGTGATCTCATCTCCAAGTTCTCTTTTGGCAGCTGCTGCGATGAGAACAAAAAATATTAAATTATCAACGGCTGTTACGGTTTTATCTTCAGAAGATCCAGTCAGAGTATTTCAACAATTTGCCACAATTGATTTAATTTCAGATGGCCGTGCAGAAATAATGGCAGGACGAGGATCTTTCATTGAATCCTTCCCACTATTTGGTTATGAACTAGAAGATTACGAAGAACTATTTGTTGAAAAATTAGATTTACTTTTAAACATTAGAGATAACGTAAAAGTTCATTGGAATAAAGGAAGACATCGTGCCCCAATTAATGGGCTTGGAATTTATCCAAGACCATTACAAGAAAAACTTCCAATTTGGATTGCAATTGGAGGTACTCCACAATCTGTTGTAAGAGCTGGAAATCTTGGTTTACCTTTAGCAATTGCGATACTTGGTGGAGATCCAATTAGATTTTCTCCACTTGTTGATTTACACAGAAAAGTTTCTGTTGAACAAGGTCATGGAATATTACCTGTTGGAATTAATATCCATGGATTTATTGCTGAAACTTCTCAAAAAGCAAGAGATTTATTTTGGCCAGGACATAACCGTGCCATGAATCAAATTGGGAGAGAAAGAGGATGGGCTCCGCAAACTAGAGATCATTTTGAATTTGAATGTGGACCAACTGGTGCAATCGGGGTAGGAAGTCCACAAGAAGTAACTGAAAAAATTATCAGAATGCATGAAACTATGAAGATGGATAGATTCATGATGCAATTAAGTATTGGTTATTTGCCTCATAAAGAAATTATGAAAGCAATTGAACTTTATGGAAATGTAGTTGCTCCTAAAGTAAGAGAGCATGTAGGAATAAAAGCTGGAGTTTAATTTATAAAGTATCAAGAATTAATTTGATATCTTCAATTCTTGTCCAGGGATTAACAATTGCAAATCTTAAAATTGGTTTACCTTTATTCGATGACGGTGGAATAAAACCTATTTGATCAATAAGAAGTTTTTCACTCCATTTATCGTAATCACTTTTTTTCCAACCATTTCTTTCAAAAGCAACTATTGATAATTCTGGTTCCATTAAAAGAGTTAGATTTGAATGTTTTTTAATTAGCTCACTTGCCTCTTTTGCAACAGTTAAAGTTTGTTCCATTGCTTCGGCATACGCCTTGGTGCCATATGCCGATAGAGAAAACCAGAAGGGAAGACCTCTAGTTCTTCTAGTTAAATTGATTGCATAATCTGAAGGATTCCAAGAATCATCATGCAAAGTTTCTAAATACGAAGCTTTTTGCATATGGGTTTCTTTTGCTAGTTGAGGATTTTTATAAATCAAAGCACAGGCATCAAATGGAGCAAAAAGCCATTTGTGAGGATCCACAATTAATGAATCTGCTAATTCAATACCATTAAATTTATTTCTCACACTAGGTGCACAAAGTGCCGCTAAACCATATGCACCATCAACGTGATACCAAATATTTTTATTGTTGGCGATTTTTCCAATGCTTTCCAATTCATCAATTATTCCAAGATTTGTAGTTCCTGGAGTAGCCACTATGGCAAAGACTTTCTTATTTTGATCTTTTTCTACTTCGTTAAGAGCATTTGAAACAATTTCACCTGTTAGTTTTCCTTGAGCATTTGGCTCTGCCTGAAAAACTTCAACGTCCATAATTTTTGCGGAAGATACAATAGAAGAATGTGATTGATTACTACAAATTATGACCCATTTTTTATAATCTTTATATTTCTTTCTTGCATGTTCTCGAGCTACAACGAGGGCTGATAAATTTCCAATAGTTCCACCTTGAACAAAAACTCCACCTGCATCTTTTGGAAAATTGGCTAAATCTGAAATCCAACGCAGTGCTTGGTTTTCTGCAAATACTGCACCAGATCCTTCTTGCCAAGATCCTCCATATAAAGCACTTGCTCCAACGACTAAATCAAAAAGGTTTGCATATTCTGTTGGGGCTGAAGGAATGAAGGCTAAATTTCTAGGATGATCTGTTGAAATACATGCTTTCGCTAAAACTTCTGTAAATATTTCTAAAGCTTTTTGTCCGCCTAAACCTTTTTCAGTGATGGTATTTCCAACAGCTTTAAATAAATCTTCACTAGTTCGAGGTCCATCAAGAGGAGGATCTGATTTAAGTCTTTCCAAACTGTAGGAAAGAACCTCTCTTGCAAGTTCCTCGACTTCGGGTGTGAATCTATGCATGAGATGAGTCTGCCAAGAGGCAATGCTGAATAAACAGTTGAGGCTTACGCTCAAAACTGCCTTATTGTTATCAAATCGTTACCAAAACAAATACAAACAAAGAATGACACAGACACAAATAAAGGTGTTAAATATGGTCAAGGTATTTGCAGATACCCCAACTGAAGGACGCCCTCCCAAGGTTTATTCAGTGACAAGAAAGAGAGCCACAGGTGTACGCGCCGCAACGACACAGAGCAATTCTTGAACAAGTCATTTCTTTTGGACATGCCTCAGTTCAAGTGTTAGCTGAATCGTTAGACGTAACCCCTGAAACAATCCGACGAGATTTAACAGAACTTCATCAACAAGGCCTGTTGCGTCGTGTACACGGTGGTGCAATGCCCTTAACCAGACTTGGATTTGAACCAAGTGTTGTATCTAGATCAAAATTAATGTTGGAAGAAAAAGAAAGAATCGCCACAGCTGCATTAGATGAAATTCCTGAAGAAGGAGCAATCATTGTTGATGCAGGAACAACAACTTCACGATTAATAACTTTAATACCTGATAATTACAAATTAACGATTGTGACAAATTCTGTTTTGCATGCTGGCTTATTAGCTGAAAAGAAAAATGTCACCGTCATAATGCTTGGTGGAAGAGTTAGAGGAAACACCATGGCCTGTGTTGATCAAACAGCATTAGATGGCTTAGAAGGTTTGTTTGCAGACGTTGTTCTTGTTGGAACAAATGGAATTTCTGCAGAAAGAGGTTTAACAACTCCAGATCAGGCAGAAGCAAAAGTAAAAAATGCGATGCTGAAATCTGCAAGAAGAAAAGTAGTTTTGGTTGACCACACCAAATTTGGGCAAGATCATTTTGCTTCTTTTGGTGACGTAAAAGAAGTTGATGTTGTTATAACAGATTCAGAAATTACGGATAAACATGCGAAAGATATTGAAGATTTAGGACCAATGGTGATTAGGGCATGATTATTACCGTAACTCTTAATCCAAGTATTGATAGAACTTTATATTTATCTCATCTTGAAAAAGGTGTCATTAACAGAGTAAATACAGTCCAAGTTGATCCGGGCGGAAAAGGTGTAAATGTTTCGCGTGCTCTAAAAGCATATGGTGCAAAAACTTACGCCATTTTAGTTGGTGGAGGATTGTCCGGAAAATGGTTGAGCACCGCACTTGATGAACAACAAATCAGACATAAAATTTTAACAACTTCTAATCCAATAAGAACTAATTTAACAATAGTTGAAGCAAATGGTGAAGTAACAAAAATTAATGAACCAGGAAGTCCTATTGATGAAAGCACTTTAAAAGAATTAAAGAAATCAATTTCAAGAAATTGGTTAAAAAAGAATTGGGTAGTTTTAGCCGGTCAACCAAGCCCTGAAACTTCAGAAAATGTTTATCCTGAACTTGTTGCCTTTGCTAAGTCAAAAGGTGCTTTGGTTGCAGTAGATGCAAGTGGCGAAGTTTTAGCAAGGTTATTAAAAGAAGTAAAACCAGATTTAATCAAACCCAATCAACAAGAGTTATCAACACTGGTTGGTTATCCAATTAACACTATTAGACAAGCAGTTGATGCTTGTAAAAATATTGTTGCTGATGGAGTTAAAAAAGTTTTATGTTCACTTGGTCCAGATGGCGCCATTGCAGTTGATGAAAATTCTGTGACTTTTGCAGAACCAACTAGACAAGTTCAAGGAATTCCAGTTGGAGCAGGAGATATTTTATTAGCAATTTTTCTCGCTGCAGGTATGAATTCTGAAGCTTTACAAGAAGCTGTTAAATGGTCTGCTGCTTCAGTTGCTTTACCTGGAACCGCAATTCCAACTTTTGAACAAGCCAACAAAATTGAAGTTATTTTAAATAAAGATATTGATTTTCAAAGAGAGTTGGAAGATGCTAGTTAATTATTTTCCAACAATAAAGATTTCTTTAACGAGAGTCGTTAAAGAAAAAACGACATGAATATGAAAGTACTCATGTCGCATAGGGAGGACAAAAACTAATGTCCAGCTACACAAGCCCAGCAACTGGTCACACCGGTTGGAAGGCAAGCCTTCAAAAACTTGGAGGCAATTTGGCAGCAATGGTTATTCCAAACATTGGAGCATTCATTGCTTGGGGACTTCTAACAGCCCTATTCATCCCAACAGGATGGATTCCAAACGAAAACTTCGCCAAGATGGTCGGTCCAATGATTGTGAACTTGCTTCCAATCTTGATCGGTTTAACTGGTGGACGTTTGGTGCATGGTCAAAGAGGTTCAGTAATTGGTGCTGTTGCAACAGTGGGTGTAATTGTTGGAACCGATATTCCAATGTTCCTTGGTGCAATGGTTATGGGACCTTTAGCGGCATGGGTCTTGAAGAAAATTGACGAAGTAGTAGATCCAAAGGTTCGTCCTGGATTCGAAATGTTGATCAGTAACTTCACACTCGGTATCGCAGGTCTTGTTCTGGCAATGGTTGGTTTCTTAGGAATCGGACCAATTGTTTCAGCAATTAGTAATTTCTTTGGCGGAGTATTCAAAGTGCTATACGAAAACAGTTTGTTGCCATTGGCTGCAATTGTTATCGAACCAGCAAAAGTACTCTTCTTAAATAACGCAATTAACCACGGTATTTTAGGACCAATTGGTGTTGCTCAAGCAAAAGAAACTGGTAAATCAATTCTTTTCATGCTTGAAACAAACCCAGGACCTGGTCTTGGAATATTGCTTGCATTCTGGTTAGCCGGACCAAAAATTCTAAGAGGTTCAGCACCAGGTGCAATTATCATTCACTTCTTTGGTGGAATTCATGAAATATATTTCCCATATATTTTGATGAAACCAAGAATGATTCTTGCTGCAATTGCAGGTGGAGCAACCGGTATCGCTGTAAACATGATTTTCTCAAATGGTTTAACAGCAACACCTTCACCAGGTTCAATATTTGCTTACATGTTGGTGACACCTCCAGGTGGACACTTAACAGTGTTGTTAGCAATCGCAGCATCTGCAGCTGTTTCTTTCGGAGTTGGTTGGGTTTTACTCAAGTCCGATAGAAGTGGCGATGGCGACTTTGAATCAGCACAAGCAAGATCACGCGCTAACAAAGGTCGTTAATTTAAATGGCACAGATCTCAGGTGGCGATGTTAAACACATAGTTGTTGGTTGTGAAGCTGGTATGGGTTCAAGCGTGATGCTTGCAAACATGTTGGCTAGACAATTAAAAAAACTAGGTGTCAAAGTCACACACTGTCCGGTAAATCAATTACCAGAAAGTGATGCAGATCTGATTGTCTGTCATAGAGGATTGTCACAACGCGCCAAGTCGGCAGCGAATGGGCGCGTTGTGATTCCCTTTGACATGTTTTTAGGTGATCCAATTTTGGCTCGATTAGCTGATGATTTGGAAAACAATAGAAACATCAGTGATGACTAATCAAGTAATTAGCGTTGCTGGAATTGATCTAGACGCAACAGCCTCTTCTAAAGAAGAGGCTGTTTCTCTGTGTGCGGATAAATTAATAGAACTAAAAGCAGTGTTACCTGAATACAAACAAGCTATGTGGGAAAGAGAAAATATTATCTCTTCTTACGTTGGATCATTTGTAGCAATCCCACATGGAACAAATCAGTCAAGAAGTGTGGTTAATTTTGACCAAATAGTGTTTTTAAGATTCAAAAATGAAATTAATTGGGGAGATGGACCAGTAAGGATTTGTTGCGGTATTGCTTCAAAAAATGATGAGCATATCCAGATACTTGGCAACCTAGCCCAAGCATTACTCAAACCAAATGCAATAGATAATTTACTTAGCACATATGACAAAAATGAAATAATTGATATTTTGACTAAGAGTGAGGATGAATAGATGAAGGCAGCGATGTTTAGAGGACCTCAAGATTTATCCGTAATTGATTTTGAATTACCAAAAATTAAAGATGATGAAATTCTAATAAAAGTTTTTGCCTGTGCGACTTGTGGAACAGATGCCAAGATATTTAATCATGGCCATCCAAGACTTACACCTCCTCAAATTATTGGTCATGAAATCGCTGGGGAAGTTACAGAAATTGGTAAAAATATCACAAAAACAAAAGTTGGGGATCGAGTACAAGTTATAGCAGCAATACCTTGTGGAAATTGTTGGACTTGCAATCAAGGCAAGATGACAATTTGTAGAAATCAATTATCAATGGGATATCAATTTCCAGGTGGATTTGCCCAATACATGATTATTCCTAAAGAAGTAGTCGTTGTTGATGGAGTTAATCAAATTCCAGATAACGTTTCATTTGATGAAGCAGCAGTAACTGAACCTTTAGCTTGTGCTATTAATGCTCAACAATTAGTAAACGTGACTAAGGGAGATGTTGTTTTAGTAATGGGTGCAGGCCCTATTGGTTGTTTGCATGTGCAAGTAGCAAGAGCATTTGGTGCTAAAAAAGTATTTCTAGCAGATATAAATCCAGGTCGATTAAAACTTTCCGCTGATGTTGTTAAACCTGATGAAGTAATTGATATGTCAAAAGAAGATATTGTTAAAAAATCACTGGAATTAACTGAGGGAATTGGACCAACAGTAGTTATCACCGCAGCTCCATCTGGACAAGCTCAAGAACAAGCAATTTCACTTGTTGCCCCAGGAGGAAGAATTAGTTTTTTTGGGGGATTACCAAAAGATAAACCTTTTATCAATTGCGATTCAAATTTAGTTCATTACAAAGAACTATTTTTAGTAGGTGCAAATGGTTCTAGTCCACAACAAAACAAAATGGCATTGGAAATGATTTCCTCAGGAAAAGTTGCGGTGAAGCAGTTAATAACACACAAATTACCTCTTACCCAAGTTAATAAAGCAATCGAAGCAGTATTAAGTGGCGAAGCTATTAAAGTAGTTGTCAATCCAAACGATTAGGTTTTCATGCTAAAACAAACAGCCAAAATAGCTCATGAAGTTGGTTTGCATGCCCGCCCTGCTGCAATGCTCGTTAAATCAGTTAGTGCATCAGGTAAAAAAGTATCTATTTCAAGAGTGGGTCAAAAAAGTGTTAACGCAGCAAGCATGCTTTCGGTTCTTTCCTTAGGTTTGAAACAAGGAGAAGAAGTGGAAATCTCAATAGAAGAAGATGATGCCCAAAATTTAATGGATGAACTTGTCAAACTAATTACTACGGCATTAGATGAGTAGAAAATTTACAGGAATTGGAGTTTGTCCAGGAGTTGCAAGTGCTCCGGTATACAAAATTGAAACTAATGAAACCCATCATGATCAGGAAGTAAGTTGGCAAGAAATTGCTGAAGCATTAAATAAAAGTGCTGAATATCTTGAAGACAAAGCTAAAAAAATTGAATTAAAAGTGGCTAAAGAAGTGCTAGAAGCTCAAAGCTTAATGGCAAGAGATCCAGATTTATTAGAAAAAATTAAAGAATCTATGGGGGATTCAAAGAAAAGTGCTCGAATTACTCTAGACACAACCTTAGAAGATTTTAAGAATAACCTTTTATCACTTGGTGATTATTTTGCTGAAAGAGTGGCTGATCTTGATGAAATTAAGAAATTAACATTAAATAACTTATTTGGGATAGAAGAATTTGATTTAAAAATAACCTCTAACTCAATAGTGATTGCAGATGATTTGTCGCCTGCAGATACTGCTTCGATGAATTTAGAATTTGTTAAAGGTTTAGTAGTAGCCAAAGGTGGCCCTACAAGTCACACCGCAATTGTAGCTAGAAATCTAGGAATTCCAGCAATTGTCGGATGCAAAAATATAGATTCAATAAAAGATGGTACGACGGTATTAATTAATGGTAGAACTGGTGAATTATTTGAAAATCCTGATCAAGACCAGATTAATAAAGAAGTTGCAAAAGAAAATGAATTTAAAGCTAAGTTTAAATCTGTGAGCGGTCCTGGAAAACTTAAGGATGGCACACCTATAAATTTACTTGCAAATTGTGGAAATGCTGAAGACGCAAAGAGATCTTTACAAAATGAGGCCGAAGGAATTGGACTATTTAGAACTGAATTACTTTATTTAAATCAATTTAGCGCTCCAACAATAAGTGAGCAGGTCAAAATCTATTCAGAAATCTTTGAAATATTTAAAGGTAAAAAAGTAATTATAAGAACACTTGATGCAGGAAGTGATAAACCGGTTCCATTTTTAAATAGTTTGAAAGAAGAAAACCCTGCTTTAGGAGTTAGAGGCTGGAGATTAATAAGAGAGTTTCCAGAAGTGATAAAAGATCAAATTAAAGCCATTGCAATTGCACAAGAATCAGCTAATTGTGATGTTTGGGTTATGGCACCGATGATAGATACTGCAGAAGAGGCTCTCGAATTTTCTAACTTGGCAAGAGAAAATGGTATTAAAAAAGTTGGAGTAATGATTGAAACTCCATCTGCTGCTTTAGTATCTGATCAAATTTTTGAAATAGTGGATTTTGCAAGTTTTGGCACAAATGATTTAACGCAATATGTCATGGCAGCTGATCGACTTGATTCAAGATTAAGTGATTTAACTAATTCATGGCATCCTGCTGTGTTAAGAATAATCGAATTAGTGGGAAAAAATGCTAAAAATAAATCTTTAGGAGTCTGTGGTGAAGCAGCAGCAGATCCACAACTTGCAGCAGTATTAATTGGACTTGGCGTTAATTCATTATCTATGGCTTCAAATTCCATAGCAGAAGTCAAAAGTTTTATTGCTACTCAAGATCTACATAAATGCCAAGAAGTTGCTCAAGAAGTTTTGAAAACTAAGAATGCTAATGAAGCGAAAAACCTAGCAATCAAATTATTTAATTAAAGAGAACTTTTTACTTGATCCAGGTGATTTTTGATATGGTTATTGCAATATCCAATGAGGTCAGACAATTTTATTTGACCTTTTTCAGTGTGTTTTGCCGGACGATCAAAGTCTTGGTCACTTAATCCGCCTAATATCTCACCGAGTTGTTTTCTAGTTGTCTCTATTGTTTGAATAGAAGTTCTAACATTTCTGGAAGAGTAATTAATTTTATCTACGTATAAAGATTCATCATATGATTGAATTTCAGGATTTTCTTCCGTAATAATTCGTAGAAATCTAGCTGCAAAGTGAATTTCAAAGTCAGCTAAATGATGAATCGCAAAAGCTGCTGACCACTCATTTTCAGGCCCTGGTTTTGATAATTCAGCATCACTTTTACTCTTTACAAAAGAAACAAAATCATTACCTAGATTTAAATAATCTTTGGCTAATTGGTTCATCTGATAAGTCTAGCCTTTACAAGAAGTAGATACATCTCGCAACCTAAGCAAAAGTTGAACACAGAATTTAAGAATGCGGCAGCTAAAGCAAAAGCAGTAGCTGTTAAAAATAGTGGAGTAGAACCAATTA
>JBJSWT010000050.1:0-6526 GCA_046086025.1 Actinomycetes bacterium
CATGAAAAGAATTAGTAGAATTCTTTCGTATATTTTTATAGGCTTAACAATTACTTTAATGATTATTTATAATTTAATTGGTGCAAGAGTAAATTCAAATAACGTTTTGGAAGAGCCTTTTTATTTGATTCCACTTGCCTACACAAGTTTTATACTTGGAATTATATTTTTAATAATTTCATTACTAAAAAAGAATTAAATTCCACCATCTCTTCGTTGTTGCCAACGCTCTTCTAACTTAGACATAAAATTAGAATTCTTGGCTCTATTTTTAACTTTTTTAGGTGTTGGAGTAACTGCAGAAACTGGTTCTTGCAGCCCGCGAGCAATAAATACCAATCCGGTTAACACTAGTAAGAAACCAGGAATACCAATAAAAACTATTTTTGTGACAACTGCTGAGAAAACTAAAGCAATTCCTGCAATAAGGGCAAAAAGTCCCATGATGACATGACGGCGTTCCCCTGGGGCAATCGTTAATCCAGAGCGTCTTAAGGTTGAGGCAAATTTTGGATCTTCTGCATAAAGAGCTTTTTCCATTTGTTCAAGCAGTTTTTGCTCACGGTCAGATAAGGCCATAGTTAAAGATCACCACTTCCCCGACTACTAATACTTCCTAATTTAAGAATACGACTTTTGTGCCTAAGTGCAATATTCAGGACCGAGGATTCCCAGGTGACTTTTCTAGTCAATCAGGCGTGCAGGCTTGATGGCTTCATCCCCAAATCGGGCATTGGCCTTATCGCTTGCCTTGTCGATCTCTCTCCACCCTTTTTCGTTTTCTCCTAGTAATAATTGTCGATTGGCTTGTTCTTCCTCCACAAGTTTTTCTACTCTTACTCCAACAAGACGCACCCTAACTTGATCAAGTTTTAAACCTTCAAAAAGTGATTTAGCAACTTCATATATTTCTTTTGCCACATCTGTGGGATCAAGCAAAGTCTTAGATCTAGTAATTGTTGAAAAATTGGAAAATCTCACCTTTAAAGTGATGGTTCGACCCATTAATCCAGCTTGGCGAAGTCGAGCAGCTACTTTCTCGCTAAGTCTTAAAACTTCCCGAAGAATATCTTCTGCTTGATCTAGATCTTTAGAAAAAGTTTCCTCATTACCCACACTTTTTTCAGGTTCATTAGTTTCAACACTTCGCTCATCTTTGCCCCAAGACAATTCATATAAATGTTCAGCAATCCCATCGCCTAATGCTCTTTTTAAAGTTTTTAATGAGAGATTTGCTATATCTGAAACCTTGAATAAACCCAACCGTTTTAGTACTTCTTCAGTTTTGCCACCAACTCCCCAAAGAGCTCCTACTGGAAGTGGGTGAAGAAAATCAATTACTTCTTTTGGACTTACCACTATTAAGCCATCTGGTTTGGCTCTGGTGGAAGCAAGTTTGGCAATAAATTTAGTTGGAGCAATTCCTACTGAACAAGTTATGTTTTCTTCTTGAAAAACTTTTTCTCTTAATTTCTTTCCTATTTCAATAGGAGTTCCTAATAGTTTTCTCGAGCCTGAAACATCTAAAAAAGCCTCGTCCACACTTAATGGTTCAACTAGTGGAGTGAAGGATAAATATATTTCTTGTAATTTTTCAGAAACCTCAGAATACTTTTCATGATTTGGTTCAATAAAAATTGCTTTAGGGCATCTTCTTGTAGCTTCTGTCATTGACATTGCTGCATGGATGCCAAATTTTCTTGCCTCATAAGTTGCTGAAGTAACAACTCCTCTTCCACCTGAGTGACCTACCACTACTGGAAGTCCTTTTAATTCAGGTCTATCTCGTAGTTCTACTGAAGCAAAAAATGCATCCATGTCCACATGCAAAATATTTGACTCAGAATCATCCCCTGATAATTCAATATGTGGAAGTTTTAAAACTTGACGATGAGTCATGTTTTATATTCTTCCTATTTTTTGATCATTTAAAGTTCTTTTTTCTAAAGACACACCGCCTGATTTATAGTGATACTTGTTGTTTCTGGGTTTAAAACTTAAATCAATGAATCTTTTTACTTCTGCTATTCCATATTTTTGATACATATTGTGTATCTGGGTTAAATCCCAACATCCTGTGGCTTTAATAGAAATGCCTCTTGGTCCAGTTTTTCTTAAATTACCTCTAACTAAAAGTAGTAGTGAGTTATAAATAGTTGCTGCATAACTAGTTTGAGCATCTTCAAAAAATGCTGCATCACTTGGGCCTGTAGGGTCATCAAGTGTTAAAAAGATAACTCTTTTGCCACTTCTGATTGGCGGTGTTTGCGTAGTTACTTTTACTCCCGCTACAAAAACTTCTGAACCACTATTGAGAGAAAAAAGCATTTTTGAAGGAGTCACGCCAAATTCTTTAAAAAATGGAATAAAAGATTCTGCTAAATGACTACTAGCATCTATTCCTAATACTTTTAATTCATTAACTATATTTTCATTTTTTGTAAAATCTGGTAGACCTGAAGCTACATTTTTATCAGTAGTAGAAACATCTAAAACTAGCTGATTAGTAATTACTCCTAGGTTGTGTTCTAAATCAGATAGTTGCAATAAAAGATCTCTTCTATTCAAATTACTTGGAATTAAAGAATCAAATCCTCCAGCTAAAATTATGTTTTCTGTAACATCTTTAGAAACTTGTGCTCTTTGCCAAAAATCTGCCAAACTTTTATAAGGTCTATTTTTTATAATTCTTTCTGTCTCTTCATAACTTATTGATTTAACATCAAGTAAAGATAGTCTTATTCCATATCTTTTATCTATTTTCTCAACTTTGTATGAAGAATCTGATTTATTAATATCTAAGGCAAGTAATTCAATTCCAAAATTTTTAGCATCATTTGCAATAAGTCTTTTTGGATACATTCCAGGATCATGGGTTAAAACTCCTGCTAAAAATGCTGCTGGATGATGTGTTTTAAGCCAAGCCGATTGGTAGGTAGGAAAAGCAAACGCCGCAGAGTGTGCTTTGCAAAATCCAAAGGAAGCAAAAGCTTTTAAAACTTGCCATATGTAATTAATTAAGTCATTGGAGTATTTAAGTTTTCTAGCTTTTTCCATAAACCATTCTTCAACTTCATTTTGTCCTTCTTCATAACCCATGCTTCTTCTTTTTTCATCTGCCAAAGCTAAAGAACATCCAGTCATAGTGCTAATAATTTTTATAACTTGTTCATGAAAAACCACAACTCCACTGGTTTCTTCCAAAATTGGATCAATTTTTTCATGCAAAAAAGGATAAGGTTTTCTTTTTTGCCTAACCTCTAAAAATGGAGTAATCATGTCAGATTTAATTGGGCCTGGGCGAAAAAGTGAAATATCAATTATTAGATCATTAAAGCTTTGAGGACCAAATTTACCAATTAATTCTCTTTGCCCCGGAGACTCTATTTGAAAGCAGCCTAGCGTTTTAGTTGATTGAATTAAGTGAAATGTTTTTTGATCTTCTAAAGATATTTCATCTAAATCAACGTCTAAATTATCAACTCTTTTAATTTCAGAAATCGAATAAGCCATAGCCGATTGCATTCGAATACCTAAAACATCTAATTTCAAAAATCCCATTAATTCAACATCATCTTTATCAAACTGACTCATCGCAAAACCTGAAGCACTATATTCAACAGGGGTTCTGTCTAGTAGAGATTTATCCGACAAAATAACGCCGCAAGGATGCATTGCTAAATGTCTTGGCAATCCATCAAGTTTTTCAACTAAATCAAGGTATAGATCTAAATTTCCTTGTGAAAATAATTTGGCAAAAGAACTTTTATTTAATTCTGGTAATTGTTGTAATACTTTTTTTGCTTTTCTTGCACTTACTCGAGGAAATGCTTTAGCGAAAGCATCAATTTCTGAAATCGGCATACCAAGAGCTGCCCCTACATCTCTTATTGCATGTCTTACTCGATAAGTCTCACGCATTGAAATACAAGCAACTCTTTCATTACCAAATCTTTTATAAATTGCTTCATAAATCTCTAATCTTCGAGCTGATTCAACATCTATATCGATATCGGGTAAAGCACTTCTTAAAGGTGACAAAAACCTTTCCATTACTAATCCATACTTAATAGGATCTAAATTAGAAATACCTAACAAGTAATTAACTAAACTTCCTGCTCCAGATCCCCTTGCTGCTACCCTAATTCTTTTTTCTTTGATTAAAGTAACAACTTCAGCAACTGTTAAAAAGTATCCAGAAAAATTTAAACCATTTATGACATCTAATTCTTCTTTTAATCTATCTTGATATATATTTTTATTTTCAAGATTTAAGTTTACTAATGCTGATTGGCATTTGTTATATAAAGCTTTTACTGAATCACTATTAATTTCATTTAAAACTAAATCAGTTTCTGGGACATTAATAGACCCAATACCTAAATCTCTAGCTGGATCTAGGCTACATTCATTTGCTATTTCTTCGCTAAATTTTAAAAGTAATTGGCCTACTTCAATACTGCTTAAATATTTTCCAATATTAAAAGCTATCTGATACATATCTTGAGTTGATTTTAAATAGGCAGAACCTCTAAAGTGTTTTACTTGATCAAAATTTAATTGCTTTTTAGTTTCAATTGATTCAAGTAATTCTGTAACAATCGCATCTTCTGCTTTTATGTATCTTGCAGCATTTGTTAAAACTGCTCTTAGTTGATTATCTCTAGCAAAAGTGACCATTTTGGCTGCTGAAGTAATTGAATACTTTGGATCAACAACTTTATGTAAATTTGAATGGGAAACTACTTCAATTATTAAGTCTTGTTTATCAACATGCTCTAACCAACTATTTAAAAGATGTAGTGCTAAATCGTTTCTATTTCTAATAATATTCTGTCCAATATCAGAATTTACCCCTAAAATTGCCACAAGGTTTCCTTGCTTCATCTTTTCCCATAGATGTGAAATATCTAGTTTTGGCTTTCCTCTTTCTTTTTCATGAGCTTTACTTACTAAATGACATAGATCCCGAAAACCATTTTTCCCGCGAGCAAGAACTAAAACTCTTGATTTACCTAAATTAAAATCAACTCCAATAATTGGAGTTATTGAATTGGCTAAACAGTGCTGAACAAAATTTATCGCCCCAGACAAAGTATCTTGATCAGTTATTGCAATTTTTGAAAAGTTAAGCAATTTTGCTTGTTCCACAATTTTTTCAGGCATGCCACTGGCATAACGAAGTGAATATGCTGAAGAAACATTTAAATGGGTGAAATTTCTTTTCAAGTGCAACTTAAAAAACTCCTCAACTTTTTTTTACAAAGTCGGAGGAAGACGACTTGAAACCAACTAAGGACGTTTGGCTTCCCTATTAAAAAAGCTTCCCCGCAAGTTTTAACAAAGAAGCCAAACGATGTGGTTTTAACTTTTTTAAGCAAAATGGCGATTTAGGGGTCAATCGCCATTTAACTTAATTTTTAGTGATCAAGCTTTAACGGTATTTAGGGGAAAATACCTTGGTTTAATCACTATTCGAACACTTGTTCGAATAGTGATTAGTCAACCACCTTCCACTGACAAAGGTCAACTAAGGGGGCTTGCGTACCCTTGAGAAATGAGCGAAAACGAACACCCTTCCGTGGGCAAATTCAAAAAAACCTGCCAGGAGTTGGGGGTTAAAGGTGAAGTAATTAAAACCAATGAGACTGCTCGAACCGCTGATGAAGCTGCCGCCACTTTAGGTGTAAAAGTTGGACAAATTGTTAAGTCTTTGGTGTTTGAAGCAGATGGAGAAACTGTCTTGGTTTTAACTTCAGGACAAAATAAAGTTGACACCAACAAAGTTGCCCAAGAATTCAAGGTTAAAACAGTAAGTAAAGCTGATGCAGATAAAACTAGAGAAGTCACAGGTTATGCCATAGGTGGCATTCCCCCACTAGGTCACATTACAAAAATGAGAATTTTAATCGATGAAACTTTTAAAAACTTTAATGAAATCTGGGCAGCAGCAGGTCATCCTCATTATGTTTTTCCAACTTCATTTGAGGAGTTAGTAAGGCTAAGCGGGGCTATACCTGCAGATATTAAACAGAATTAGTAAAGGAATGATGAGATAAATGAGCATTCGAGTTTATAGAGGACCTCACAGAGATACAGGTGGTCCAACTTTTGGATTTAGGACAATTCCATGGATATTTTTTGGGTTAGGTTTAATTTTTTCTGCTCTTTGGCCAATATTTCCTACAGATCGAAAAGATTCATTAAGTTTATTTCTAATTCTTTTTCTTTTTATTGCCACAACTGCTCACGCTTTTATCTGGTGGGGAATGGCGTGGGCTGCAACCTTTTTAGTGGTTTCTTTGGGATTAAGTTTTTCATTTTTAGCAATAAATTCAGCAACTGGACTTATTTTTGGTGATGCCAACATTGTTGCACATTTCGACACATGACAGGTTTGAGCGCCCGCTTGAAGGCATGTGTTGGGACTTTGTTATCATCACCCAGGAGTTCGAGCAATGCGTTCGTGTGGTTTTACAGTGTGTCAAGAAATGTGTGGACGAAGTTGTGGAGCTGAAAGCAGTGG
>JBJSWT010000051.1:0-7228 GCA_046086025.1 Actinomycetes bacterium
GCCAGTTCCAGCCCCTGCTCCAATGACAGCTTTTTTATTCTTTATCTGATTTCGTAAGTTATTTAAAGCATCTGCTCTTTTAATAGCTGGCATTTTCTCTTCTTTCTATTTGAGCAAGGAAAGTAGTTTAAATGCTAGTGCATCACTAAATTCTTGATCATTTATTGCATAATTTAGTTCTACTAGTTCCACATTTGGTTTTAGGTTTTTTCTAATTGTTGAAAAAAGTGCTTCATCTGCCTTTTGGTCATAAAAAACTTGACCTTTTGTGGCTATGGCAGAAACTCCTAATAGGGGAAGTAAAAGAGCTACTTTAGAAGTTGATTCATTTAATTTATGACAAATATCAAGAGCAATTTTTTCGCATTCTTCAGCCGTTGTTCTCATAAGTGTGACATTTTCATTATGAACATAAAGATTTCTGTTTTTAAATTTTTCTGGCACAGTTTCTTTTGATCCAAAGTTAACCATGTCTAGAGCGCCTACTGAAACTACTTGAGGAATTTTCTTATCTCGGGCAGCAGTTAATCTTGTTGGTCCTGCACTTAATGTTCCACCAACTATTTCATCAGCTAATTCTGTAGTAGTGACATCTAGGCTTGCGTTAATAAAACCTTCTCTGATTAGATTTTCCATGCTTTTTCCACCACTACCGGTCATATGAAAAGTAATAACTTCTAAATCATTTTCTTCTAGTATTTTTCTAGCGTTTGTGACACAAGTTGTAGTAACACCAAACATTGATGCTGATACTAATTTTTTATTATTAGTTATTTCAACTTTTTCACCTTTAATCATGCCAATAGTTGCATCCACTGCATTAGCAATTACTTTTGCAGAAATTGAATTAATACCTGCAATATCAACAACTGAGGCAAAAAGTGCCATATCACTTTCTCCAATAAATGAAGAAGCATTACTGGCAATTAGAGTAGAAACTAAAACTTTAGGAACACCAATTGGTAAATTTCTCATCGCAAAAGAAGAAATTGTGGAGCCACCACTACCACCTAAAGCAAATACTGCATCGCATTGATTCTTTTTATATAAATCTTGGACAATTTGATTTACACCTTGAGTCATAACTGCAACGGCAAATCCACGATCACCTAAATTTTTTAAGGTGGCTAACTCTTCACCACCAGCACGGGCGATTTCTTCATTTGAAATGTCTGCTTTTACTAAAGAATCACCAATGATTCCTGCATCAATAAGTATTGTGTTTAAACCAGATTTTTTAAATCGTTCTTTAGCAAATTGATACTCCACACCCTTGGTGTCAAGGGTTCCTATCAAAATGACAGTTTTCAAAAGCCATGCTTTCTATTTAAATTGACTTCGATAATTCTAGTCTGGAAGTTAGCGTCGAAGAAATATCCTAATTAAGCGCCAAATTCTTTGTAAAAGTGTTCGAGACTGGACTTTTACAGGTACTTTTAAGACTTTGTTTTCAGGAGCCTCATCAGGAGTCATCACTTCTCTTAAAGCAGGACTTGATTCATCTAGCGAATCAGCCATGATTTCTAAGTTAGAAACTATAGAGATACTTCTGACTAAATCATCTTGTTTTAATTCCTTATTACTAATAAGTGCAGTAGCTAAACTGCTTGCTGCTTTTCTTAATTCATCAGCTAATTCATGAGTTGAAGAGAACATGTCATCTGTTTTAATTACTTCAACTTTTTGTTTCATATTATTTCCAGCAACAACCAGTGCTTTTGATATTTCTTGTTGAGAAATTGTTGGTAATGTTTTTTCCACACTTAAATCAAATAAGGTTCTTGCAATAGTTCTAATTTGCACAACTATATGTTCTAATGCCACTGCTTTTAGGAATAAATCTTCTGCTTCATCAACTTCTTCTAGAGGTGACCATCTAGCAAATGCTTTTGCTTCTAAAGCTTGAGCTTTTAATTTAGGTATTTCTTCTACGAGTAATCTTGCATTTGTTAACCATTGGCTTGCATTTGTTTGATTTAAACCTTGAGATAACTCTTTAGACATAGTTAAGAAAAGTAAAGAAATTTTCTTACCCAAATTAGTGAGTTGATCAAGAGTTCTTCCTGCAGGAGTTTTTGCATGAGAAAAGTAAGAAAAGGCAATTGCTACCCCTGCTCCAATTAATGTTGAACCCAATCTATGAATTGCTAAATTTTGATCAAGGCCTGGACCAATAACAATTAGTGCTGTTACAGGAACATTTACTGAAGCTACTTCACCAAGTCTTAAAGCTCTTGCAACTACTGCACAAAATAAAACAGTGGTACCAATTGCTAAAGATCCAAAATCAAAAAAGTAAACAGTTGCTAAAGCTACAGCTGCACCAATGGCAGTTCCTATGATTTGGCCAAATCCTTCTCGGACAGATTTATACATAGAAATTCGAATACTTAGACTACAAATTATTGCTGCTACAAGCCCACCATTTTCAACCAAAGCATCACCTAAAAACCAGGCAAAACTTGCTGCAATTGAGGCAACTAAAACTTGTCTGATCCAAGCTTTTCTTTTGACAAAGATTTGTATTAGTTTTGATTGCTTTAACTTCATATATTTAATTCTATTATTAGAATTAAAATTTAAAGTTAATTTTGGTATAAATCTCTTTTAAAATCTTTAAAAACATGATTTTTAGGACTTACAGTTTTGTCTTTAGCTAGATTTAAATCAATTTCTGCCATAACAATCCCAGAACCTTTTCCAACCTGTTTTATTGGCCAACCATCAAGATTAATAATGCTGGAAGATTCAAGCCATTCAACATTTCTTTCTTTTCCTGATCGATCACAAATGGCAAGCCAGATTCTAAATGTTGCAGACATAGACATGGCTTTTATCAATTCCATCGGACGTTTTTCACTTTCAGGTTTATTAAATGAACCTGTGGGCCAGTTAAGGGGTACACATAAAAGTTCGCAACCTTTTTCTGCTACATATCTTACACATTCAGGTATTTCTAAGTCATAGCAAATCATGGTGGCAATTTTTCCATATTTAGTATTGATAATTTCAGGATTTTTATTTCCTTCTTCAAAAAAGTTTTTTTCAGTATTAAATAAATGAACTTTTGAATAAATAGTTTTTATTTCACCATCTTCAATAATCACACTATTGTTATAAAATTTATTATTAATTTCTTGAGCAAAACCTGCCACAATTATTATTTGTTTATCTTTTGATTCTTTTTGCCACACTTCTAAACAATTATCATTTTTTAATATATTTTTTAATTCTTCTTTTGATTCAAAAACATAACCAGTGTTAGATAATTCTGGTAAAACTACAATTTGAGCACCTTGTTCTGATGCCTTATTTATTAATTTAACTGTCTCAAAAATGTTGCCAGGCACATCTCCAACTTGAAGATGTGCCTGGGCAAGTGCTACTTTGACCAAATTAATTTAGTGTTTAGTAGTTAAATTTCCTTCAGCTCTTGCCATTGATGCTTCTTTCTTTAGATCAATGCCTTTTGCTAAAAGTAAATAAACAATTGCTGAAACTGGAAGGCCTATAAATATTGAATAGTCAACACTTCCTAAGCTTTGAGCAATTGGTCCAACATAAGGGCTAGTTACAAAGAACGGAACCATACATAAAATTCCGATCAAATAAGCTAATTGACCGCGCCAGCCCCATAGGCCATAAATGCCATCTTTCTTGAATATTTCCTTAATTACATAAGTGCCTTTTCTGACATAGAAATAATCAATCAAGTTGATGGCGGTCCAAGGTGTAAATAGATATGCCAAGAACACTAAAGCATTTCCATAAAACACATTGAATCTTTCTTCACCTACAAATGCAGCTGTACCCCAAACTGTTAAGCCCATAACGGCTACAGCCAAGATACGTACATTTTTAGTTGGATTAATTGGTTTGAATGAATCAACTATGGAAATTAAGGCTAATGAACCACCATAAGCATTAATTGACATAACTGCTAACAAACCAAGAAGCAAAATCAAAATTGCGATTGTGCCAAATCCAGAAAATATAGAATCTCCAACTGCTTTAAATGCAGCAATTGGAAGTAGTGTTCCATCTGGAGCAGATGCAAATGCACCTAAACCAAAAACCCACACTCCGCTTAGTGCACTTGGAAGATAAGTCCATTTAAATGTTGAACTAACTCCAACATTTCCTGGTAAATATCTTGAATAGTCAGAAACATATGGAGCCCAACCAAGTTGAAAACCTGCGATGATGACAAAAACTGTCATAAATGGCGCTAATTGAAAGTTTCCTAAATCAAAGGCACCGGCAGGAAATGATCCTCTTGTTAAAACACCAATAGTTAACAATGTCAAAATTGCAATGGAAGGCCATAACAAATAACGATTTACCGCATGTATTTGGTCATAACCATAAATTGCAATTACTGATGCAACAGATGCAGCAATAATGAATCCAACATTTGATGGAATTGCTGGAACTAAAGCATTGATAGCACTGCCAGACAAAATTGCATCAGCAGTGTTATATGCCCAATAGTTAACGAAAGCAAAAATCCAAACTGTAATTGCAGCGCCAAGGTAACCAAATTGAGCTCTTGATTGAACTAATTGAGGTAGACCAAGTTGTGGACCTTGTGCTGAGTGAAACGCCATGAAAAACGTTCCAAATAAAGAACCTAAAACAATCGCAATAAGTGTCCAAATTAAATTGGCACCAATTGATAATGCAACAACACCAGTTGCCATTGCTACCAGGTTCACATTGCCCACGAACCAAACGTTGCCTAGGTCGCGAACTTTGCCGTGACGTTCTGAATGCGGAACCCAATCAACTGATCTTTTTTCAACTGAAGTTGGATTACCAACAGCTTTTGCCATCTATTTTTCCCTCCCTAAAAAAGAGCCTTAGGCTCTAATTGTGATACAGGATACACCCGTTTTTTAATAATTTAAGTACGATTTATAAATTTAAATTGCACTATATTAATAGTCTTTTTTAACTATTTCCTCATACATGTGAGGCTTTCTTGTTTCAAAGAAGGGAAATAGTTCTAACCAATCTCTTTTTTGATCTAAATCCAAATCAGCCACTAAAACACTTCTTTTATCTCTAGATGCCTGGACTAAAAGTCTGCCAAAAGGATCAGTTATAAAAGATGATCCATAAAAAGTGATTCCATTTTCAATACCGATTCGATTGCTCGCGGCCACAAACATTCCATTAGCTATTCCATGTGCCACCATCATTTGTTGCCATAAATCTTTAGTGTCAAAGTTTGGATGATCTGGTTCAGAACCTATTGCAGTTGGATAACAAATTAAATCTGTTTTCTTTAATCCATAAAGTCTTGCTAGTTCTGGAAACCATTGATCCCAACAAGTAGGAGTTCCTACTTTTGCATTGTTAACTTCCAATATGGGAGTTTTATCTTCTCCGTTTAAGAAATATGTATCTTCGTAATAACCAGCAGTTACTGGAAGATGGGTTTTTCTTGTTCTTAAAACTAATTCTTCACTAGGTGAAACCACAATTGCGGTGTTATAACCTTTTTCATTATTGTTTTCGATCTTTTCATAAAGTGACATTATTACAAAAGCATTTGTAAGATTTGCTATTTCTTTAGCAAAATTAATTGTTTCACCGGTTTTTAAATCTTCTGGTAACCAGCCTGGATTATCTTTTCTTGGAATACTGCAAGCATAGGGATTTAAAGTTAGTTCTTGAAATAAAATTAATTGAGGTTGTTCTTTTTTAGCTACTTCGCAAAGTTGCCTCAAAGAATCTTTTTGTTTATCTAGACTTAGATTCCATTTATCTTGGATAACACAAAGGCGAAGAAAATCTCTTTCTTTAGGCTTTTTCCTGCTGGGAGAATCAAACAAAGTGCCAACAGAAGATACAACTTCAATATTGTTATCCATTTGCTAATCCTATTACTTAATCACTTGTGTAAAAGAGGCTTAAAGGATTAGGATTTGGTCTTACTATGGCAAATAAAAGAAAAGTAGGCTTTGTCACCCACGAGTATTACTTTTGGCATGACACAGGAACTTATGCAGGAAGTTACAAACCTGGAAAATATATTCAAGCAGGAAAACATTGGGAATCCCCAGAATCTAAAAGAAGATTCAAAAGCTTAGTTGATGTTTCTGATCTAAAAAATGAAGTTATCCATATTGAACCAAGAATGGCAAGTGTTGAAGAATTAGAAAGAATCCATAATCCAAAACATATTAAAAACATGAAAGAACTTTCCGATAACGGCGGAGGTTTAATGGGAGATGAAGAATCAACTTTTGGACCATTTGGTTATGAGATTGGTTGTTTATCAGCTGGTGGAGCAATAGCTGCAGCTGATGCAGTTTATAAAAAAGAAGTAGATGTGGCATATGCCCTTATAAGACCACCTGGACATCACGCTGTGAAAGATCATGGCATGGGTTATTGCATGTTTAATAACATTGGTGTGGCAATTGAGCATTTAAGAAAAACTACGAATTTAACTAAATTTGCAGTCATTGATTGGGATGTTCATCATGGAAATGGCACCCAAGCAGTTTTTTATTCAGATCCAAATGTTTTAACAATTTCTTTGCACCAAGATGAACTTTATCCAAGACATGAAGGAAAAATTACTGAAACTGGTGAAGGGGCTGGTCTTGGTTTTAATATAAATATTCCTATTCCTGCAGGAAGTGGGGATGGGGCATATCGTTATGCATTTGAAAATGTTGTTAAACCTGCCATTGATAGATTTAAACCAGAATTTATTTTTATAGCTTCAGGTTTTGATGCTTCTTATTATGATCAATTATCTCGTATGGCACTTCATGCTTATACCTTTAAATGGATGGCTGAAGAAACTTTGAAGTTAGCAGATAAACATGCAAACGGCAGAGTTGTTGCAACCCATGAAGGTGGATATTCAGAAGTTTATGTGCCATTTTGTGGTGTGGCAGTCTTGGAAGCATTCTTAGATAAATCATCAGGAGTTCCTGATTATCTAGCACAAGCAAGTGAAGCTTCTACTAGAAAAGATCAAAAATTACATCCTCATCAAAAAGAAATGATTGATGAGTGTAAAACAGCACATAATTTGTAATACAAAAGTATTAAAGAATTCAAGATTTAGAGTTATCAATAAATTTTTTGTGTAAACTTGTGTTTGTAAGTTTTGCTCCTCACCTTGCGGGAAACCGTAATGGTGAGGCTTATTTTTTGCAATACATTTGAAGTCTAAAGTTGTAATTTTTTTAGATTATCAAAATATAAT
>JBJSWT010000052.1:0-8069 GCA_046086025.1 Actinomycetes bacterium
GCATAAGAAGGTGACCCATCAGGCATTTGAATATCGCAAAACATTCTTGCCACCCCTGGTCCTTCACTTCGCCAAGGTAAAACTTGAAATGTTGCAGGATCTGGTTTTGCCAACATGTCTGATTCATAAACTCTGGCAAAACCTTCAATTGCTGATCCATCAAATCCAATGCCTTCAGAAAAAGCTGCTTCTAATTCAGCAGGTGCTACTGCTACAGATTTCAAGGAACCGATCACGTCGGTAAACCAAAGTCTTACAAATCGAATATCTCGTTCTTCAATTGTTCTTAATACAAAGTCTGATTGTTTGTCCATGAAAACTATTGTGCCCTATGAATGTTTCTAAAATGTTACAAAAAATCCTCACAATTTAAGCGTGCAATAGACTTATTTACATGGCTCTTTCCATAGCTTTGGCTCAAGTAAATCCAATCGTTGGAGATCTAGAAGGAAATAGTGCCTTAATCAAAAACTTCAGTAAAAAAGCGCATGAACTGGGTGCATCTTTAGTAGTTTTTCCTGAAATGGTTTTAACCGGTTATCCAATAGAAGATTTATCCTTAAGAAAATCCTTTCAAGATGCATCTAAGATTGCACTCGAAAAGTTAGCAACAGATCTAAAAAACCAAGGTTTAGCAGATATTTTTTTAATCGTTGGCTATCTTGATGCAACGGGTGAAAAAAATACGTTAGGTGTTCCTGCTGGAAGTCCAGAAAATGCTGCAGCAATAATTCATAACGGCCAAGTTATAAAAAAATATGTCAAACATCATTTACCAAACTATGGTGTTTTTGATGAATACCGCTACTTTGTTCCAGGAGAAGAAAGTTGCTCAATTGATATTGATGGCAACAAAATCTCTTTAGCAATTTGTGAAGATATTTGGCAAGACGGAGGACCAATTACAGAAATTTCCAAACAAAACACAGATCTACTTATTGTGATAAATGGTTCACCTTTTGAACACGGCAAAGATGATGTTCGACTTCAATTACTTCAAAAAAGAGTTAAACAAATAAATGCACCAATTGCTTATGTAAATATGGTGGGCGGCCAAGATGAACTTGTATTTGATGGCGATTCGATCGTGGTCAACAAAGATGGCAACATCGCAGCTAGAGCTTCTCAATTTGTTGAAGAATTAATAATTTTTGATTTTGATAAAAATAATGAAATCAAATCTTCTGTTGTAAGAAATAGAAGTGATGATTTAGAAGAAGTTTATCAAGCATTAGTTGTAGGTCTTCGAGATTATGTTTTAAAAAACAATATGGAATCAGTTGTTTTAGGTTTAAGTGGTGGAATTGATTCAGCTTTGGTAGCAGCAATTGCAGTCGATGCTTTAGGTGGAGAAAATGTTTATGGAGTATCAATGCCTAGTCAATATTCATCTGAGCATTCAAAAGATGATGCTAAAGAATTAGCTAAGAATTTAAATATGAATTATCGAACAGTTGAAATAAAACCATTTTTTGATTCACTTCAAAATTCTCTTCATTTAACTAAATTGGCTGAAGAAAACTTACAAGCAAGACTTCGTGGAATTACTCTTATGGGAATTTCAAACCAAGAAGGTCATTTAGTTTTAGCCACAGGAAATAAAAGTGAGTTAGCAGTGGGTTATTCCACTATTTATGGTGATGCAGTTGGTGGATTTGCTCCAATAAAAGATGTGCCAAAAACTTTAGTTTGGGAACTTGCTAGATGGAGAAATAAACAAACCACAAATCCATTCATTCCAGAATCAAGTATTACTAAAGCTCCAAGTGCTGAATTAAGACCAGGACAATTAGATACAGATTCCTTACCAGATTACGAAAAACTAGACCCACTAATTTTTGCCTATGTTGAACAAGATCATGGTGCTTTTGAAATGGCAAGTAAAGGTTTAGATAAAAACTTGATCGAAAAAGTTATTCAAATGATTGATAAAGCAGAATACAAGCGTCGTCAATATCCACCAGGTACCAAGATTTCAAACAAAGCCTTTGGACGAGATAGAAGACAACCTATTACCAATTCTTGGAAAGAAACCCTCAAAGATTAACCCTTAAATGGTGATTTCTTTCTAATCTGAAAGAATTGAAAATACTTAAGTATCCGGGGACCTTTTTAAGGCTTCGAGAAAAGAGTAAAAAATGTTTAAGCATGTTTCAGTGCATGACCTACTTGAATATAAAAAACAAGATAAAAAATGGCTGATGCTTACAAGCTATGACTCATTAACCTCTTCCTTATTTGATGAACTAGAAATACCTGTTGTTTTAGTTGGCGATTCTGCTGGTCAACTTATTTTTGGACACGATTCAACTGTGCCTGTAACTATGGAAGAAATGCTTCCAATTGTTGGTGGAGTTGCAAGATCAAACAAACATTCATTAATTGTTGCCGATATGCCATTTGGAAGTTATCAATCATCAATTGAATTAGCGATTGAAAATGCGACAAAGTTTTTAAAAGTTGGAGCACACGCTGTCAAACTTGAAGGCGGCCAAAGAATTGCAAACACAATTTCAGCTTTAGTTGAAGCAGGAATTCCTGTGATGGGTCATATTGGTTTAACTCCCCAATCTGTAAATGTTTTTGGTGGATACAAAGTACAAGGAAAAGGTGAACAAGCTCAAAGTCTTTTACAAGATGCAAAAGCAATTGAATCTTCAGGTGCTTTTTCTGTTGTGCTTGAAGCAATTCCAAGAAATCTTGCCAAAGAAATTACTAATTCAATCTCAATTCCAACTATAGGAATCGGTGCAGGACCAGACACTGATGCTCAAGTTTTAGTTTGGCAAGACCTTGCAGGATTAACCAAAGATCCAATTCCAAAATTTGTGAAACGTTTTGCAAATTTAAGAGATGAATTAAAAACTGCAGTACAACTTGCTAAAGAAGAAGTTGAGTCAGGTGCTTACCCTGACGATAATCACTCTTACCAGTGATTATTTCTTCATTGTGGCAAATATTGCATCAAAGTGCTTAGCAAACCTTAAAGAATCTGCTAAAGGCAATAGCCAAGCTTTTTCTCCTCTAATTGCTTTAGAAAAAGAATCTGCCATCAATTGATAAGGATCACATGCTGCAAAATTTTCAATTTCAGTTTTACCATCAATAGTTATTTCTAATTGACTTGGTTTGTTATGTGAATTAAAGGCATCATTTCCAAGTGTGGCAATTTTGCCTTTTTCGCCAATTATTCCTAAATAGATTTTGTCTGGAATATTCATCGAAGTTAATGTTTTCGCAATTGCATTTCCAATTTTGAAAGTTGCAATCGTGGTTTCATCACTTCCTCCAGGATGCCAAGTAACTTCAGTTTTAATATCTGTAACGGGTGCAAAATCTAAAATCCAAAGTGGAGCAACAGTTGAGTAAGGTCCCAAATCATAAAGACTTCCCCCACCTAATTCAGGAATTGCTCTAATATTTGAAGGATCTAAACCGTCATAGGTAAATCCTGCATTTATTTCTTTTATTTCTCCAATTACTTTTTTATCTACTAGTTCTTTAATTCTTATAGTGCGAGGATGCCATCTATTCCAGCTTGCTTCCATAAATAGCATTCCTGTTTCATTTTTAATCTTTATTGCTTCCTCTAATTCTTTTGCATTCATGGCAACTGGTTTTTCACATAAAACATGCTTTCCAGCTTGCATAGCTTTTATTGACCATGGGATATGCAAAGAATTTGGTAATGAAATATAAACTGCTTCGATTTCTGGATCATCAATTAAATCTTGATAATCTGTGTAAATTTTTCCATTAGGAGAAAGCGCTTTTGCTCTATTTGGATCTTTTCCGGCAACTGCTTCTATTTCACCAAAATTTGAATTTTTTAGTGCTGGATATAGAGCTTTTTTTGCAATTGATCCTGCACCAATAAATCCGTATTTAACTTTTTTCATGTTATTTGTAACTAACCACTTTAGATTTAATTACACCTAAACCATCAATTCCAGTTTCTACTACTTGACCAGGTTTTAAATATTTTTCTGGTTTGTGTCCCATCCCAACACCTTCTGGGGTTCCCGTGTTAATGATGTCTCCTGCTTTTAATTCCATGAATTGTGAAATGTACCAAACACAATGATTGATGTTAAAAATCATGTCACTAGTTTTTGAATCTTGTCTTTTTTCTCCATCTACTGTTGACCAAAGTCTGACATCTGTTGGATCGAATTCATCTTTTGTAACAATCCAAGGACCCACTGGGTTAAATGTTGGAAAAGATTTTCCTTTTACCCATTGTCCACTTCGTTCAATTTGCCAATGTCTTTCACTTACATCCTGAGACACTGTGTAACCAAGAATTACCTCTTGGGCTTTTTCTGGAGATTCAAGATATAAAGCATTTTTTCCAATAACTACGCAAATTTCTACTTCATAATCAGTTTTAATTGAATTTGGTGGAATAACAATGTCATCAAAGCCCCCAACTACTGTGTCTGGTGCTTTCATAAAAATTACTGGTTCTTTTGGAGGTTCTGCTCCTGATTCTTTGGCATGTTTGGCGTAATTTAATCCCACACAAATTGCTTTAGTTGGTCTTGCAACTGGAGAACCTAACCTAAAATCTGACAAATTAACTTTTGTTTTTTTGTCTAAATCTAATTTTTGAATCTTTTCTAACGCACCATTTTCTAATTCTGTTCTATTCCAATCAGAAATCACATCATCTACAAAAACAGCTTGAGTTTCAGAAACTACAACTGCTGGTTTTTCTTTACCAAATTCTCCAAGTCTTGCAATTTTCACTCTTAGCCTCTTTCTTTTCTACTACTTAGTTTGGTAGATGTTTAAATTTACATTCCAAACGGGGTTGACTTTTTACCTTTAATTCCAGGTTTACAAATAAATGTTTGTCCTGCTTGTTTATTTATTTCCGGTTTTCCATCATGAGCACTCGTGACTATTAATTGGTCAAGATCTTTACCTGCAAAAGCACAAGAAGTGGTGTTTTTCACAGGAAACTCTATTTTTTCACTTAGTTTGAATTTTTCATCAAAGCGTCTAACTTCTGAACCATCCCAAAAAGCAATCCATAATCCATCTTCGCTATCCACACACATTCCATCTGGAATTGTGGATGAATCAAATTGAATCACCACTCTTTTGTCTGTTATATCTTTTCCATCATAATTAAAGGCATAAACGCAATGCTTTAAGGAATCAATAAAGTAAAAAGTTTGACCATCCACACTCCAGTCAAGACCATTTGCCAAAGTAATGTCATCCATTACTTTCTTTATCTCTTGACCATCTTTAGTGATTTTATAAAGTGCACTTTGATCAGGCACTAAATCATAAGTAAGAGTGCCTAAAAATATTTCTCCACTTGGAGAAACTTTGGCATCATTCCATCTGGATTTAAATCTATCTTTTTCTCTATGAGGAAGTTTTGTGATTTTTCCATCAACATCTCTTAATGCAGGTCCTGAATTTATTCCTAAGACTTCTCCCCCGGTAATTCTTGGAAGAGCAAAACCAATGTGTTCTTCTAATTTATATTCACTTGTTGTTAAGTTTTCTATATTTTTTGTTAAAACTTTGCCATTAATAATGTCAACCCATGTAACGATTTCATTATTTTCCCCACTTGATGAAGGACCTTCTCCAAGATGACATCTTCTGTCATCAAAAACTTCCACCTCAATCATTTATTTAGGTGGAACTCTTAATCCACCAACTCCACCGTCAACATTTAAAGCAGTTCCTGTGGTTGAAGCAGACAATGGTGAAGCTAAATAACAAATTGCGTGAGCAATCTCAGTTGCAGTGACAAGTCTTCCCATAGGTTGACGTGCAATAAGGGCAGCTTGAGTTGCTTTTGGATCAAGACTGTTTTCTAATAATCTTCCAACCCAAGGAGTATCTGCAGTTGCAGGAACTACACAATTAACTCTTATTTTGTCGTGAATGTGATCTGCTGCCATAGCAAGAGTTAATGAGTGAACTCCACCTTTTGATGCTGAATAAACAGCACGTTGGGGAAAACCATCTGTTGCCACAATTGAAGAAACATTAACAATTGAAGCATTGTTCGAATTCTTTAAAAAAGGAATTGCTGCTGCACTCATTCGCGCAGTGCCCACAATATTTACATCTAAAACTTTGTGCCACTCTTCATCTGTTGCTTGAATAACATCTCCTGTGGCACCTATTCCTGCATTATTTATCAAAATATCTAAACCATTTTTTGCAACATCTGTGACATGTTTTACTACTTCACTTCTATTTGTGATGTCACAAATTACATAACGAATTCCAGTAATTGGTTCTTTGGGTTGATTTCTATCAAACACACAAACATTTGCACCACGACTTTTTAACATCAAAGCTGTGGCTTCACCTATTCCTGAAGCACCACCTGTAACTATTGCTTTTAAGCCTTCAAAGTCATTCATAAAACAAAACTTAGTCTTTCCTTGGATCAATGTGAATCTTTGGCCCAATACCTGCACCAGCTGGTCTTTTTCCTGCTAAAACATTTGAAGTTTCACTTAAACCCACAGTTGCTGCAACTATTAAAGATGGATCAATTTTTCCTGAAGCGTAAGTGTGAATGGTTCCTTCTAAACCAGGAGATGCAGAAAGAATTCCAACCGCTGTGACATCTTTTAAAACCAGATCTCTGGAATCAATCGAACTTGGAACTCCTGAAATTCCAATGTAAACAACTCTGCCGCCTGGTTCAACATATTTAACTGCTTTGTTTGGAACATCTTTATCAAAAGTGCAATCAATAACTGCATCAAAACCTTCATCTATTTCTTCAAAATCATTACTAGTAGAACTTGCTCCCATTTGTTTCGCTAAGGAAAGAGTCTGTGGATTTCTACCAATCACATGAACATATGCACCCATAAATGAAGCAAACTGTGCAGTTAATAAACCAATGGTTCCAGAACCCCACACTAAAACTTTTTTTCCAGGACCACTTAATGCAGCTTCTGCTGCTCTTAGTGAATTTCCACCTGGTTCAATTAAAGCTCCAACTGTGTCATTTATTGAATCAGGTAAAAAATGGATTGCGCTAAATGGAACTAAAAGTTTTTCTGCCAAGGCTCCTGCCCAGCCATTTCTAATTCCAATTTCAAATCTATTTTCACAAACATGCTGTCTTGAATTCTTACAGCGATAACAATTTCCACAACCTAACATCGTGTCACCTGTGACACGTTTTCCTAAATGTTTTTTATCAACGCCATCGCCAACTTCACTAATTACCCCACACCATTCATGGCCAAGTCTTAATGGATATTTTTCATGACCCGAATGCAGATATGCCATTTCGCCGGTAAAGAATTCAACGTCAGTGCCGCATACTCCAACTCGCGTTACCTCAACAACGACTTGACCAGGTCCTGCCTTTGGTTCTTGAACATCTTCAACACTTGAGGTGAGAGGAGCGCTAACCACGAAAGCTTTCATAAAGCAAACAATATAGATTGAGCATTACTAAAGCCAAATACCTTGATAGAAAGGTAAATGCTTCCCATGAGAAGTGATGCCTGGTACAAAGGCAAAGATCGAGATTCCTACATTCATCGTGCCTGGATGCGCAGAGGTTTACCTGCAAATGCATTTGATGGCAGACCTCACATTGCAATCGCAAATACTGCTTCTGATTTAGCGCCATGTAATTCACATTTAAATGAAGTTAGTGAATTTGTAAAAAATGGAATTTGGGAAGCAGGTGGAGTTCCTCTAAATCTTCCCACCGTTTCTTTAGGTGAAACTCAAGTAAGACCAACTGCAATGTTGTGGCGAAATATGTCTGCCATGGCAACTGAAGAATTGTTAAGAGCAAATCCAATTGATGGTGTTGTTTTACTGGGAGGTTGCGACAAAACTATTCCTGCACTTTTAATGGCTGCAGCATCTGTTGATCTGCCAGCAATTGTAGTTCCAGGTGGACCAATGCTTACTGGAACTTATAAAGGAAAACCTTTAGGTTGTGGCACTGATGTTTGGAAATTCAGTGAAGAACTTCGTGCTGGAAAAATGAGTGAAGAAGATTTTCTAAAATCTGAATCTTCCATGATTAGAAGTCGTGGTCATTGCAACACCATGGG
>JBJSWT010000053.1:0-16871 GCA_046086025.1 Actinomycetes bacterium
AAAATCTCCTACACGATTTGCCACAAAAGCTTTTTTTGCAGCCACTGCTGCAGAATTTTTGTGTTGCCAAAATCCAATTAATAAATAAGAGGCAAGTCCCACACCTTCCCAGCCCACATAAAGTAACAAATAATTATCAGCCAAAACCAATAAAAGCATTGCTGCTACGAACAAATTTAGGTATGCAAAAAATCTTCTTCTATTTTCATCATGAGACATATAACCCAGAGAATAAATATGAATCAACGTTCCAACAAAAGTTATAAGTAAAACGAAAGAAATTGAAAGTGGATCAGCTTGCAACCCAAAATTAATATTTAAATTTGCTGCTGGAACTACCAACCATTCATAAACAGTTGTGATAACTGTTCTTTCTTCTTTGGGCAAAGCAAGTAATTGAAAAAATTGCCACAGACCAACAAGAAAGGCTCCTGTTGATGCACTTATTGCTAAATAAGGACCAAACTTATTAGTTCGTTTTCCTAAAGATAATAAAATCGCAGCACTTAGCGCAGGAAGTGCTATTGCAAATGCGATCATTTAAAATTTTTCCTTTTCTTCTACCAGCGCAACAAACTTGCTTCGTCGACTGATGCTGAATTTCTAGTTCTAAATATCGTGACAATAATTGCTAATCCCACAACAACTTCTGCAGCTGCAACTACCATCACAAAAAATGCTGCAGTTTGACCTGAAAGATCTCCCCAAACTCTAGAACCTGTTACAAATGCAAGATTTGCAGCATTAAGCATCAACTCAATTGACATAAATGCCACAATTGCATTTCTTCTTAATAAAACTCCTAAAGCACCAATTGAAAAAATAATTCCAGACAAAATTAAATAAGCGTTAGGACTCATTTTTTGTCCTCTTCATCTTCGCTAGATACAAGTCCTAAACCTTCAGAAATAATTTGTATTTCGCTTAAGTCTGTTTCATTTACAGATTTGGTTGCCCCTCTTGCAACGATTGGGCCTGGAATTGAAATTTCAGAAACAGAACCATCTGGTAATAAAGCGGGAGTATCTACTGAATTATGTCGTGCATACACACCTGGTGAAGGTAGAGGTCCTTGATAATTTCCTTTAGCAAAAAGTTCTTTAGCTAAAACTTCTTGAGTCTTTTTTGGCGCGGTTCTTTCTTTATGAGCAAGAATCATTGCGCCAACAGCTGCAGTAATTAATAGTGCAGAAGTTATTTCAAAAATTAAAACATATTTACCGAAAAGTAATGCTGCAATTCCTTGCACATTTCCACCATAAGCAGAATCAGCATTTGCTAGTTGTGCAGTTTGAACACTGAATGAATTTCCTAGAAGCATTACTAAACCAATGACTAATAAAGTTCCTGCAAGAATTGATACTCTTCTTTGACCTTTAATAGTTTCAATTAATGCATCTGATGCATCAACTCCAACAATCATCAACACAAAAAGGAACAACATCATTACTGCTCCTGTATAAACCACAACTTGGGCAACACCTAAAAATGGAGCTGATTGCAAAACATAAAGCACGGCTAAATTAATCATGGTTAATGCAACCCATAACGCACTATGAACTGCCTTGTGGGAAATCAACATTCCAACTGCACCAAGCACAGCTAAGGTTGCACAAATCCAAAACACAACTGGTTCAAATGAAACAGTTGATTCAGCAACTTCAGCAAATGGAATTAAATTTTGAAACATTTATAAAACATCCTGCTTTTTTTGTTTTATTTCTTCAACTTCAGCAAACTGTTCAGCAGTAGCACCTTTTACTTTGCCATCGTAATAATCTTGCGCTTCAAAACCTTCGACCATTGCATGAGGAGGTTGTGCCATTCCCGGAAGAAGTGGTGCTAGTAGATCTTCTTTTTCATAAATTAATTTTGTTCTGGAATCATCTGCTAATTCATATTCATTGGTCATGGTTAATGCTCTAGTTGGACAAGCTTCTATACAAAGTCCACAACCAATACAACGTAAATAATTTATTTGATAAACACGCCCATATCTTTCCCCTTGGGAAAATCTGTCGCCATCTAAATTTGATGCACCTTCAACATAGATAGCATCTGCTGGACAAGCCCAAGCGCAAAGTTCACAACCTACACATTTTTCTAATCCGTCAGGATGTCTATTTAATTGGTGTCTACCGTGAAATCTTGCTTGCGTTGGTACTTTTTCTTCTGGGTATTGTTCTGTGGTTACTTTTCTAAACATTGACAAGAAAGTGACACCAAAACCTCTAATAAATTGTGGTAACTCAGCCATTTAGCACTCCTTGTTTTTTGTTTGGTTCAACCAATATTTGACCAGGAAGAGGTGGAACAGGATGACCTCCTGCAAATGGATTTATTTCTGAAACTTCTAAATTAACTTCTTCTTTATTTTCTCTAAGATTTGCTTTCTTCCAATCAATAATGAACACAATTAGTGCCACAAGAATTAAAGGTAATCCAAGTAATGCAATTGTTTGTCCAGTTGGTAAATCTAAAGTGTTTCTTAATCCTCTGGTTATTGCCACAATTGAAATCCAAGCTAAAGATGCTGGAATTAATATTTTCCAACCTAAATTCATAAATTGGTCATATCTAAATCTTGGCAAAGTTCCTCTAATCCAAATAAATATAAATAAAAACACAGCAATTTTGCTAAAGAACCAAATTAAAGGAATCCAACCTTCATTTGCACCAGGAATTAGAGAAAGTGGAAACGGTGCACGCCAACCACCTAAAAACAAAGTTGTAGCAAGAGCTGACACTGTAACCATATTTATATATTCAGCTAAGAAAAATAAAGCAAATTTTAAAGAGGTGTATTCGGTATGAAAACCTCCAACTAATTCACCTTCAGCTTCTGGTAAATCAAATGGAGCTCGGTTAGTTTCTCCGACCATGGAAATTACATAGATTAAAAACGATGGAAGAAGTAACAAGATGTACCAAGTTCTTTCTTGCGCAGCCACAATTTGAGAAGTACTCATTGAACCTGCGTATAAAAACACGGCAACAAATGAAAGTCCCATTGCTATTTCATAAGAAACCATTTGGGCAGAAGACCTAAGTCCACCAAGTAGTGCATAAGTTGAACCAGATGACCATCCGGCTAAAACAATTCCATAAATTCCAACTGACGCAATTGCTAAAACATAAAGAACACTTACAGGAAAATCAGTTAATTGTAATGGAGTTGTAACTCCAAAAAATGAAACTTCAGGTCCAAATGGAATAACAGCAAAAGTCATAAAAGCAGTTGTTGCAGAAATTACAGGAGCCAAAATATAAACAGCTTTATCAACAGTGAATGGAATTACATCTTCTTTTAAGGCAAGTTTTACTCCGTCCATCAAACCAATTAATGCACCTCCTGGACCAACTCGATTTGGTCCAACGCGCATTTGCATACGAGCAACGATTCTTCTCTCACCCCAAATTGCTAAAAGTGTCATCACAACTAAAATTACGAAAACTGCTACAACTTTTATAAGTGTGACCCACCAAGGATCAATTCCAAAAGCATTTAATTCAACTAAAGGTAATTTCATTAAAAACTACCTTTCTGAATTGAAACTAAATCTCCATCTTTTGCTGCAAGTTTTAATTTAACTTTGCTGTCATTACTATTTGAAGGAAGCCAAATAACATCATTTGCCATTTCAATTACTTCAAGTTTTATCGTGATTGAACCATTTGAATTTGAAATTATTACTTTGTCATCTGTTACTAAACCGTTTTCTTGTGCAGTTTTGTGACTTAAGTGAGCAACAGCTTGTCTTTGAGTTCCTGCTAAATGTTCTTCACCTTGCTGTAAGGCACCATCATCTAACAATAAATTCCAGGTGCTTAAAATTACGTTTGATTTTGTGACAGATTTACTTTGTTCATCTTTAACACTTGGTGCTTTTTCTTTTGGTCCATTCCAAGTGCCAAACGCTGCTAATTCTTGTCTTAATTCATCAATTGTTTGTAAACCAAAATCAAATCCTAATCCTTCTGCTAACATCGCTAAAACTCTTGCATCTGTAACTGCATTTGTTGAAGTTATTGCTCTTCCAAATGGGCGTGGTCTTCCTTCCCAGTTAATAAATGTTCCAGATTTTTCTGTTACAGGAGCTACTGGTAAAGAAACATTTGCATAGCGTGTTAAAGAATTTTCATGAATTCCAAGTGTTACTACAAAATCAACGGCATTTAAAGCTTTACTAAATAATTGAGGATCTGGAGCATCGGTTACTTCAAGGCCTGCAATTATTAAGGCTTTAATTTCTCCATTTATTGCACTATTTAATATCTCTTGATGCGTCTTTCCAGGTTTACTTGGAATTTGTGAAGCATTTACTCCCCACACCGCTCCAACTTCACTTCTTGCACTTGTCTCTGAAACTGGTCTTCCACCAGGCAAAAGATTTGGCAAAGTTCCAACTTCAACGCTTCCTCTTTCTCCTGCACGACGTGGAATCCAAGCAATTTTTGAATTAGATTTTTCTGCTACTTCAACAACTGCGCTTAGTAACCCAGTAATTGCAGCAGCTCTTTCGCCAACCAAAATTATGGAATCTTTAGCAATTGTTAATCCTCTTAATACTTTTGCTTCATCTCCAGGTTTTGTTAAAACAACTTCAGCATCAATTTTTTCCAAACCACGAGTTAAATAAGGTGCAATTGCAGTAATTGAAATATTTGATTTTGCAGCAGCTTTTCTTAATCTTAAAAATACGATTGGTGATTCTTCTTCTGGTTCGAAACTAACCAAAATTACATTTTTTGATTTTTCTAATTCTTGATATGTAACAGATCCGGCACTTCCTGCAACGACATTAGATAAAAATGCTAATTCTTCATCACTGTTAACTCTGTTTCTAAAATCAATATCATTTGTGTCAAGTGCTAAACGGGCAAATTTTGAAAACGCATAAGCATCTTCCATAGTTAAACGTCCACCAAGTAATACTGCAACTTTTCCTTCAGCTGCTTTTATGCCTTTAACGGCAAAATCAATTGCATCTGGCCAAAGTGCATCTAATTGTTTTCCTTCATTATTTTTTACTTTTGGTTGCGTTAAACGATTTTGTTTCAAATATGCAAAAGCAAATCTTCCTTTATCGCAATTCCAATCTTCATTTACTTGTGGATCTTCCCAAGCAAGTCTTCTCATAACAGTTTCACGACGATAATCAGTTCTTAAAGAACAACCAGATGCACAATGCTCACAAGTTGTTGGAACTGAAACTAAATCAAATGGTCTTGATCTAAAACGATAAGCAGAACTTGTTAATGCACCAACTGGACAAATTTGCACAGTATTTCCAGAAAAATAAGAATTAAAAGGTTCACCTGAAGCAATACCAACTTGTTGTTTTGCGCCACGTTCTAGTAATTCAATAAATGGATCACCTGCAATTTCTTCTGAAAATCTGGTACATCTTGCACATTCAACGCAACGTTCACGATCAAGCAAAATTTCTGTGCTTAGTTCAAGTGGCTTTGGAAAAGTTCTTTTTTCAATTTCAAATCTTGATTCAGCTCTTCCTGCAGTCATGGCTTGATTTTGAAGTGGACACTCTCCACCTTTATCGCACACAGGACAATCAAGCGGATGATTAATTAGTAAAAATTCCATAACTCCAGCTTGTGCATCTTCTGCAACTTTTGAAGTCATTTGTGTTTTTACAACCATTCCTTCTGTTAATGGAATGGCACAAGATGGTTGTGGTTTTGGCATTCCTTCTATTTCAACTAAACACATACGACAGGCAGCAACTGGTGCTAAAGAAGGATGATCGCAAAATCTTGGAACAAATGTTCCCATGCGCTCTGCTGCTCTAATTATTAAAGTTCCTTTTGGAACTTGCACTTTGATTCCATCAATCGTTGCAGTAATTAATTCTTCATTTTTAATTGACTTATTTTCTGAAGTTAAAGTCATCTGGCACCTACTTTTGAAAACACAGTTGATTCTGTAGGAGGAAATGTTAAATCAACTGGAACTCTTGTTGCTTGTTTAAACTCTTCTGCAAAATACTTCATTGCGCCAGGAAATGGAGTTGCTGCTGCATCACCTAAAGCACAGAATGATCTACCTGCAATTTGAGAACAAACATCATTAATTACAGAAAGTTCGTTTTCTAAACCTTTTCCATGTTCAAATTTTTCTAACATTCCAGTAATCCAATAAGTTCCTTCACGACATGGTGTGCATTTTCCGCAAGATTCGTGTTTATAAAATTCAAGCCATCTGGTAACTGCTTTGACAACACTTGTGGTTTCATCAAACAACATTGGAGTTCCAGTTCCAAGCATTGTTCCTGCAGCTGCTAAATCTTCATACGTCATTGGAATATCAATGTGTTCAGGAGTCAACATTGGCACAGATGAACCACCTGGAATCCAAAACTTTAATTTGTGGCCTGATCTAATTCCTCCGGCATAATCCAACAATTCACTCATTGGTGTACCAAGTGCTGCTTCATAAATTCCTGGACGATTGACATGTCCTGAAACTGCAAACAATTTAAAACCAGGAGATTTTTCTGTACCCATGGATTTAAACCAATCTGCACCGTTCAAAATAATTGCTGGCACACTTGCCAAAGTTTCAGCATTATTTACAACTGTTGGTGAAGCATAAAGACCTGCAACTGCAGGAAATGGTGGTTTTAATCTTGGTTGTCCACGTCGACCTTCAAGTGAATCAAGAAGTGCTGTTTCTTCACCACAAATGTAAGCACCAGCTCCTGCGTGCACAACAACTTCTAAATCAAAACCAGAATTTTGAATATTTTTTCCAAGTAAACCTTGTGCATAAGCTTGTTCCACTGCATTCATCACTCTTCTAATTACATGTGGGACTTCACCACGAATATAAATAAATGCATGATTTGCTCTGATTGCAAATGATGCAATTGCAATTCCTTCAATTAAAGAATGAGGATTTGCCATCATCAATGGAATATCTTTACAAGCACCAGGTTCTGATTCATCTGCGTTTACAACTAAATAATGTGGTTTGCCATCATTTTGTGGAACAAAAGACCATTTCATTCCAGTTGGAAATCCTGCTCCACCTCTACCTCTTAATCCAGAATCTTTCACAATATTTATAACTTCATCTGGAGTTTTTTTCAAAGATTTTTTTAAAGCTTCGTAGCCACCATGTTTTTTATAATTTTCAATTTCAAAAGATTGAGGATCATCCCAATGTGCAGTTAGTACCGGAGTTAAGGCCATTTATTTTCCTGCCTTACTAACGGGTGCTGACATGTTTCTTTCTTTCGCAACTTTTAAACCTGCCAACATTGATTCATCAGCACCTGGTGATTGCGCATACTTTCCATCATTAATTCCTGCTAACAATCTTTCAGAATCTGAAATGGAAGTAATTTCAACTCCTCTAGTTGATTTAACAGGTGCACCAGATTTTAATTTTTCAATTAAATCTCGTACTTTTTCTGGAGTCATTGAATCCATAAATTCCCAATTAACTGTCAAAACAGGTGCAACTGTGCAAGCTGCTTGGCATTCAATTCTTTCTAAAGTAAACATTGCATCTGGTGTTGTCTCGTCATGACCGATACCAAGAGTTTCAGTTAATTGTTTCCACAATTCATCTCCACCTAAAAGTGCACACAAAGTATTTGTGCAAACTCCGATGTGATGTTTTCCCATTGGAAATCTTTTAAACATGGTGTAAAAAGTTGCAACTGCAGCAACTTCTGCAGGTGTTAAATCTAAAACTTTTGCGCACGCTTGAATTCCTGCTGGTGAGACCATTCCTTGGATTGATTGCACATAATGAAGCATTGGTAACAATGCTGATCTTCTTTGTGGATATTTTTGTGCTAAAGATTCCAAAACTTCAAAATCAGAATCTGTAATTGATTTAATACTCATCGATCAACACCACCCATCACTGGATCAATTGAGGCAACTGCTGCAACTATGTCTGCAACTTGTCCACCTTCACCCATTGGGCCAACTGCTTGCAAATTATTAAATGATGGATCACGGAAATGAACTCGATATGGTTTTGTGCCACCATCACTTACAGCAAATGCACCAAGTTCTCCTCTCGGAGATTCAATTGCAACATAGGCTTGTCCAACTGGAACTTTAAAACCTTCAGTTACTAATTTGAAATGATGAATCAAAGATTCCATTGATTGACCCATTATTTTTCTAATGTGGTCTAAAGAATTTCCTAAACCATCTGAACCAAGGGCTAACTGAGCTGGCCAAGCAATTGACTTATCTTCAACCATGATTGGACCTGGTTTTAATTTGTAAAGAGCTTGTTCAACAATATTTAAAGATTCATTTATTTCTCTAACTCTGATTAAAAATCTTCCATAGGTATCACTTGTATTTTCAGTGATGACATTAAATTCATAATTTTCATAACCACAATATGGTTGAGTTTTTCTTAAATCCCAAGGTAAACCTGTTGCTCTTAAAACTGGACCTGTCATTCCTAAAGCCATGCAACCTGTTAAGTCAAGAACTCCAATTCCTTTAGTTCTAGCAGTCCACACACTGTTATCAACTAGTAAGTTGTAATTATCTTTTAATCTTGTTCTTAGAAGTTTTATTGTTTCTTCAATCTTTTTTTCTGCACCATTTGGTAAATCAATGGCAACTCCTCCTGGTCTTACGTATGCCATATTCATACGAAGTCCAGTAATCATTTCAAAAATATCTAAAATTAATTCACGATCTCTAAAACCATTTGTCATTGCAGTTAATGCACCAAGTTCCATACCGCCTGTTGCAAGAGCAACTAAATGAGAAGAAACACGATTTAATTCCATCATCAAAACTCTGATGGTATTTGCTCTATCTGGAATATCGTTTGTAATTCCTAATAATTTTTCAACAGCTAAACAATAAGCAGTTTCATTAAAAATTGGTGCTAAATAATCCATTCTGGTTACATAAGTTGTTCCTTGCACCCAGTTTCTAAATTCCATATTTTTTTCAATACCGGTATGCAAATAACCAATTCCACATCTTGCTTCAGTAACTGTTTCGCCATCTAATTCAAGAATTAAACGAAGCACACCATGTGTCGAAGGATGTTGCGGTCCCATGTTGACCACTATTCGTTCACGTTCACCAGAGGGTGCACCTAGAACTGTGTCCCAATCTCCACCAGAAAGTGTGTAAACACGTCCTTGTGTTGTTTCATAAGAACCAGAAAAAATATCAGTACTCATCCGTGATAATTCCTTCTGTTATCTGGAGCAGGAATTACTGCACCTTTATATTCAACTGGAATTCCACCAAGTGGATAATCTTTTCTTTGCGGATGCCCAACCCAATCATCTGGCATTTCAATTCTGGTTAATGCAGGATGACCATCAAAAATAATTCCAAAAAAATCATAAGTTTCTCTTTCATGCCAATTATTAGATGGATAAAAAGAAGTAATTGAAGGAATATGTGGATTTGAATCTGGTGTTACAACTTCAACTAAAACTCTTCTGTTATGAGTAATTGATACAAATGGATAAATTGCATGTAATTCTCTATCTTTTTCTTTTGGCCAATGTACTCCAGTGACACCCATGCACATTTCAAAACGTAATTCTGAATCGTCTCTAAGTAATTGAGCAACTTTTAATAAATATTCTTTTTTAACCATGAAAGTTAATTGATCTGCTTGAACTATTACTCTTTCCACAACTTGTTCAAAACTTAAACTTTCTTCTTTTAAAGCTCTTGCTAAGGCATCTGCAATTTGATCAAAATAACTTCCGTAAGGTCTTTGTGCACTAGGTGTTTGAGAAATTGTGGTAACTAAACCACCAAAACCTGATGTGTCTCCTGATTGAGTTGAACTTCCAAATGCTCCTTTAATTACATTTTTTAAAATTGGAGTTTCGTTTGGATTGACAATTTCATTCTCACTCATGAAAGAAGACCTTTCAATTCAATTAAAGGTGCTTCTTTTAAAGATTTATCTTCAAGTGTTATTACTTCTTTTTGTCTTTGTTTACCAAGTTTCATATCTTGGATTTGATCGTGAATTTTTAAAATTGCATCTAATAACATTTCTGGTCTTGGTGGACAACCCGGTAAATACATATCAACTGGAACAACGTGATCTACTCCTTGCACAATTGCGTAATTGTTAAACATTCCTCCACTTGATGCACAAACACCCATTGCTAAAACCCATTTAGGTTCTGCCATCTGATCATAAATTTGTCTTAACACTGGAGCCATTTTTTGACTAACGCGTCCTGCCACAATCATTAAATCTGCTTGTCTTGGACTTGCGCGAAAAACTTCCATGCCAAATCTTGCTAAGTCGTAACGTCCTGCACCTGTTGCCATCATTTCAATTGCACAACAAGCTAAACCAAATGTTGCTGGCCACAATGAATTTTTTCTTACATAACCTGCAAGTTTTTCAACTGAAGTTAACAAAACTCCACTCGGTAATTTTTCTTCAATACCCATTTTTTATTCCCACTCAAGTCCACCGCGACGCCACACATAGGCATACGCAATAAAAACAGTTCCAATAAATAGAAGCATTTCCACAACACCAAATAAGCCAAGTTGATCAAAAGAAACTGCCCAAGGATAAAGAAAAACTATTTCAATATCAAAAATAATAAATAGCATTGCAATTAAGTAATACTTGATTGGAAATCTTCCACCACCAATTGGTTGAGGTGTTGGTTCTATGCCACATTCATAAGCTGAAAGTTTTGCTCGGTTATAAGTTTTAGGTCCAGCTAAAGCGCCAGCCACAATTGAAAATGCTGCGAATGCAAATGCCAGAGCACCAAGACCAACTATTGGCCAAGCGGCATTCATCAAATCTCCCTTACTTATTTTCAAACGAGTTTGTTCAGAGATTCACTTACTTCAAGAAGTCTATTCTTTGACTATTTATTGACTTGCCAAGACCTGCAATTTCTTTCCACTTGTGCATTTGTGCAAATGCCCTTGTTACTCAAGTTACAAAAAGTTAGGCAGCAGGAGCAATCTTGGTTAATGCTGTGATGATTCGATCTGATTTTGTCTTTCCAGATGTGCTGTAAAGATTTGCTAAAAGTTTCAAGGTAAAACGCATTAGTGGTTTAGATGCCATTCCATATTTTGTCGCTACTTGCATAATTTGAGGATTTCCAATTAGCTTCACAAAAACTCTACCTAAAGTGTAGTAACCACCTAATCTATCTTTCAAAACAATTGGATATTGATGTAATTGTTTTTCTCTTTCAAATTCTGTTTTAGCTTTTAAAGATTTAGCAATAACATCTGCTGCCACTTGACCTGTTTCCATGGCATAAGCAATACCTTCACCGTTGAATGGATTTACCATTCCTCCTGAGTCGCCAACTAAAATCATTCCTTTTGCATAATGTGGTTGACGATTAAATCCCATTGGTAATGCTGCACCTCTAACAGGTTGAGTCATGTTTTGATCTCTAAATCCCCATTCTTCTGGAGTTTGATCAAGCCAACGTTTCAATAAATCTTTGTAATCAATACTTTGAAATACAGGAGATGAATCTAAAATTCCTAAACCAACATTTGAAGTTCCATCACCCATTCCAAAAATCCAGCCATAACCTGGTAGTAATTTATTTTGATCTCTAAGTTCAAGCCATGATTCTAAATAATCATCATCACTTCTTGTGCTTTTGTAATAAGTTCTAACCGCTACACCCATTGGACGATCATCTCTTCGTTCTAATCCAAGTGCTAAAGCCATGCGACTTGAAACTCCATCAGAAGCAACAACTACAGGAGCAAAATGTTGTTCTTGGTTTCCATCATCTTTCTTGATATTGACACCAATTACTTTTCCAGAAGTTGAATCAAAAATTGGACCCGTAACTCTTGTTTTTTCAAATAAATTAACACCTTGTTTTTGAGCTGTTCTTGCTAATAGTTCATCAAAATCTGCTCTAGTTCTAACTAATCCATAATTTGGAAAACCATCAACATCTGGCCAATTTAGTTCTAAACGATGACCTCCCCCAATTACTCTTAAACCTTTATTTCTTAACCAACCATTTTCTTTAGTTGGTTCAATTCCCATATCAAGTATTTGTTTAACTGCTCTTGGAGTTAAACCATCTCCGCAAACTTTTTCTCTTGGAAAACTTGTCTTTTCAAATAAAGTTACATTTAGTCCTTGTTTTGCCAAATGAAATGCAGTTGCACTTCCAGCAGGACCTGCACCTACCACGATTACATCTGAGTTATTAGTCATTATTTACTTTTCTCTGCCTTGTGAATCGCAACTATTCCACCGGTTAGATTCTTCCATTCAACATTATTCCAATTTGCTTTTTGTAGTTGGCTAGCAAATTCTTCTTGATTTGGCCAAGCTCTTATTGAATCAGCTAAATATTCATAAGCATCTGGATTTGATGAAGTCTTTTTAGCAATCGCTGGAAGTGCTTTCATTAAATATTCCATATAAATATTTTTAAATAATTTTATTGTTGGAGTTGAAAACTCACAAATTACAATTTTGCCACCTTTTTTTGTGACCCTTAGCATTTCTATTAAAGCTTTTTGTACATCATTTACATTTCTAATTCCAAAAGAAATTGTTACTGCATCAAAAGTTTCATCTTGAAATGGAAGGGATAGAGCATCTCCTGCTGAGAAATTTAAATTGGGATAACGTTTCTTTCCTTCTCGAAGCATTCCGATAGAGAAATCGCAAGAGATTATTTTTGCTCCAGATTTCGTAAATGCTTTTGAACTAGTTCCAGTTCCAGCTGCTAAATCTAAAATTAATTCACCATATTTTGGATTCAAAATTGAATTTGTTGCTTTTCGCCAAGAATGTGTAAAACCTAAAGCAAGAACATCATTTGTGATGTCATATTTTGCAGCCACTCGATTAAACATTTCTGCAACTTCGTGTGGTTTTTTTGCAAGTGATGCTTTAGTCATAATCTAATTGTGTCAGCCCCAGGAAATTTTGCCACTTGTGGCGCTATTTCTAACTCAGTCGTAGTCTAGGAACATGTCGGATCAAACCAAAATAGAAAATTTTTCGACAACTGTTATTCGCACTATTGCACTAAGTAAAAAACTTAATTTATTAGAACTTTTACCAGATAAACCAACTAGTGAAATTTTTTCTTGGGTACGTAATAACCAAGGTTTAGTTGCTTGGGGAATTACTGCTGAGGCGGAATTTAGTGGCAAAGAAAGATTCTCCAGAGCTCACAAATGGTGGAAAAACTTTATTGATAACAGTGCCATTAGAGATGAAGTTCTAACCTCAGGTTCTGGTGCGATAGCTTTTGTTTCATTCTCGTATGAAATTGAAGATTCAAGTGTTGTTAAGGTACCAAAAATAATAGTTGGGCAAGATTCCCAAACAACTTGGTTAACAGTTATTGGAAACTTAGATATTGAAAAAATTAAAGACGAAGTTTTAAGTTCAAAAACTATTAAATTAGAACCACAAAATATTACCTGGAGTGATGGCTCGATATCTATTGCTGATTGGCAAAAAGCAGTTGAAAAAGCTGTTGAAAGAATCAATAACAAAGAGTTAGACAAAGTTGTTTTAACTAGAGATTTAAATGCTAAAAGTGATAAAAATATTGACGTAAGAAGTGTCTTACAAAAGTTGAGTAATGATTATCCTGAATGTTGGACTTTTTCTGTAGATGGTCTAATCGGTGCCACACCTGAACTATTAGTAAGAAAGACATCTGACCAAGTTTTATCAAGAGTTTTAGCAGGAACAATTAAAAGAGATGATTCAGCGACTGACTCCGAAATTGAAGTTGCATTGCTTCAAAGTGGTAAAGACTTAGAAGAACATGAGTTCGCAGTTAGTTCAGTAGCTACTGCCCTTGCGCTTCATTGCACAGACATGAATGTTCCCAAAGCACCTAAAGTTTTACGTTTAGCAAATGTTGCTCATCTTGCAACTGATGTTTCAGGAACTTTAGTAGATTCTGCACCAGCTTTAGTTTTAGCAGGAAGCCTTCATCCAACTGCAGCAATTTGTGGTACACCTACTGGAAGAGCAAAGCAATTGATTAATGAATTAGAAAGAATGAAACGAAATAGATACACAGGTCCAGTTGGTTGGATTAATTCCAAAGGTGACGGTGAATTAGGAATAGCTTTAAGGTGTGCAGAAATTAAAGAAAATACTGCACGATTATTTGCTGGTTGCGGAATAGTTTCTGGATCAACTGCAGAAGATGAATTAATTGAATCAAATGCCAAATTTAGTGCTATGAGAAATGCTTTAACTAATTAATAATTCTTTTCTTAGTTCAGCTTCTTTTTCTCTTGATGCAATTTTAATTATCAAAACTTTGATTCCAGAAGGTTTTATCATATAGTCTTTTAATTCCTCAATATTTTTTATTTCTTTAGATTCGATGTTTAAATTATTAAATAATTTATATAGGTTAACTTCTGTTGGTGTGCCATAGACTCGTTCAAAATCTTCCACGCCAGACTGCTCTAACGTGTTAAAAATTCCACCACCGTTGTTATCGGTGATGATAAAAGTAATGTTTGGAATTTTTTCTAATTTTGGAATGATAAAACTGTTTAGATCATGAATTGCTGCAATATCACCTAAAAAGGCAAAAGTTGGTTTGTTATTCACTAAAGAAGTACCAATTGCGGTTGAAACAACTCCATCTATTCCATTTACTCCTCTATTCATTGAGACACTTACTTCCCCATTTGAAAATGCAGATTGGTAATGAGGAGAAATTAGAAGATCAAAATCTCTAGCAGCAAAACTAGAAGATAAATGTATGTGTGAATTTTTAGGTAAATTCTGAATTAAGTAATCTACTACATGTAAATTAGAAATTTTTTTGTAATCCTTAATAAGTTTTTGAATTCTTTCAAATACCGAATAACCAGATTCTTTCCAAAGTTTTATCCAATTTTCATTCTTTTGTTTAGCAGGAACTCTAAATAATCCAGATATTTTTTGTTTTGCCACAGAATTAGTAATCACATTAGGAACTGCGCAAGAAACAACTGTTGCAGAATTTTTAATTAACTCAGAAACTTGTCTTGATAAACCAACTCTTCCAATAGTTAGAACAACTTCTGGATTTAATTCATTTGTTTTTTTGTTCAGTAAAACGGAAGAATTTGAAACCATGTTTTCACCAACCCCAACATGTGGTGGTTCAACAATTACTGGCCAATCAAGGGCTTCTGATAATTCTTTTGCATAATTTGAATACTCCAGATTAGTTCCACCTGCAACAATTATTCCTTTTTTATTTAAATACTCAGTCAAAATATTCTCAGAAAAATTCGGAGTTTGTAAATTATTATTCTTAGGTTTTACAAAATTAAACTTTTGAGTTGGAACCAGTGGTTCGGCCAAAGTTACATTTAAATGCACTGGAACACGATTTTTCGTGGCAATTGTGATAACAGAATTGATGCGATCTTTTATAGCTTCTTTTGCTGATGTGGTTTCTATATTTAATGACTCAGAAGCAATTTCAATACTTCTAGAAACATAATTTCCAAATATTTCTCTTTGCACAATCACTTGATTTGCTCCAGTTCCTTGTACTGAAGCTGGTCGATCGGCAGATAAAACTATTAATGGGATGCCTGAATATTTGGCTTCAACTATTGCAGGAAATAAATTTGCCACCGCTGTTCCAGATGTTGTTAAAACTGCACTTGGTTTTCCACTACTAATCGAAGCTCCTAATGCAAGATATGCTGCTGATCTTTCATCAATTCGAACTTCAACATTTATTAATCCTTCTTTTTCGGCTTGAACTAAAGCTAATGAAATAGGACCATTTCGAGAACCCGGAGAAAGTGCAACGAAATTAACTCCGTTATCAATTAATTGTTGAACTATTAATTCAGCAGTTAAAGCAGAAGCGGGTTGTTTAATATTTTCAGGCATTAAAACCACCCTTTATTTCTGCCAAAATCAAAACAGTCATTTAATTTTTTAATTAGTTCGTTTTTATTTGGACTTTCAACAATTATATTTTTATCCACACTCATTCTTTTTACTTCAACCAAACCATTGATTGGAACAACAGGGTTAGTTACTACATCATTTTTAAGTAACATTCCTGTTCCAACTCCTGCTAATAATTCTGTTTTTGGTTCAATAATTGATTGAGCCAATGTTGATAAATACAGTCCTATACTTGTGTCCATTGATCCTGAAATAACTATTCTATTAAATCTTGAAAGTAGTGTTTCTTGAAGTTTCAAAAACCTACCTATTCCTCCTAAAGGAATAACTTTAACTATTAAATAGTCACAACTATCCAAAACTTCATTAATGAACTGCTCGTCTAATGCATCTTCTTCTAATCTGAAATTTTCATCAATTGCAATTGGAATATCTACTTTTTGTTTTAATTCTTTATTTTCTCTTAAAGTTTTACAAGGTTGTTCTAAATATTCAATTGGTAAATCTTTTACTTTGCTGCTAAATGTTATTGCATTTTCTAAAGTAAGTTCTCCGTTAAAATCTATTCTAAATTTAACATTTTGAACGCTATCTCTAATATTTTTAAGATTACTTATTTCTTGATCAATATTTTTGCCTTTAAGTTTAATTTTTAAAGTATTACTACCACTTTTTTTTAGAGTGTCTAGAGCTTGTTTAACATCACTTGAAACTGAAATTGCATTAGTTTTAACTTGCTTAAGTTTTGGCTCAGGTAATTTAGTCCAAGCCATTTCTAAAGCAGATTGAAGCCATCTTGCTGAATGTTCTATTGAGTGGTGTGAAAATGGTGCAAATTCTGCCCACCCATATTCTCCATTAATTAATACACCATCTCGAAAAGTGTTATTTTTCATAGGTTGATTCAGTTCAACACGAAATGTTTTTAATTCTTGTAGTGCTTTATTTTTTTCTATTATTTCCA
>JBJSWT010000054.1:0-3458 GCA_046086025.1 Actinomycetes bacterium
TTCTCAGCAGTTGTCACAAAAATAGTTTTTATTGGCATTCCTGGTTTCTTATTAGTGTTAACCGGATTGGTATTTATTGCTCGCGGGCTGCAAGAACCAGTTTCTGCAGTAACTCCAACCCCTAAAAAAGTTAAAAATAGAGCCAAGAATTCTAATTTCATGTCTAAGTTAGAAGAACGTTGGCAACAACGAAGAGATGGCGGAATTTAATTCTTTTTTAGTAATGAAATTACTAAGAATATAATTCCAAGTATAAAACTTGTGTAGGCAAGTGGAATTAAATAAAAAGGTTCTTCCAAAACGTTATTTGAATTTACTTTTGCACCAATTAAATTATAAATAACCATTAAAGTAATTGTTATGCCTATAAAAATATAAGAAAGAATTCTACTAATTCTTTTCATGATTTTACTTTCTAGATTTAATTTTTTTCTTTGTTTTCAATGGTTTTTCTATAACAAGCCAGGTTTTCCAAATTGCAAGTAATGAAACATAAACCGGTAATGCAAGTAAAATAAATTTGGTTAATAAAGTTGGATCTTGAGTTGGATAAGTATAATTCCAAGATAAAACAGCAATTCCGATCAAGTAAATGATTGAAAGAGATAGTGAAATAGGTCTTAAAATAGTTACTCTTACCGGATGTGGAAATTTAATATTTGTAAGTTGTAGTGCACATAAAACAATTGAAATAAGCATCACTTGAATTGGTGGAGTCTTTAAAAGTAAAAATGTGACAACTACTAAATTCCACATACACGGAAAACCAACAAACCACGAGTCGTCTGTTTTGTTATCATTTCTAGCCCACCAAATAGCACACGATAAAAGAATTAGACCTGCAACAAAAGTTTCATATTGTTGTGGAACCATATTTAAGTGCATCAAAAATGCTACGGGCACCACAACGTAAGTAAAGTAATCGACGATTTGATCTAAAATTTCGCCACTCAACCACGGTGCATGAATTACAACATCTAATTTTCTTGCAATTGGTCCATCTATGCCATCTAAAACTTGACACACTAAAAGCCAAATAAGTGCTTCTCGAATTTTGTTATCAATAACAGCTTGTAGAGCAAGCATTCCAAAAACTGCACCACTTGCTGTAAACACATGAAGTGCATAACCAGCATTTCGTTGAGCAATTTTGTTGGTTCTAGTAGCCATCGCTTAATACTAGGCGCCTTGCATGGCTTGTTTTCCTGGGCAGCAGGCAAAACCCTGGGTCAATAGTGGAGGAAATCACTAAAAATATGGGGGCAGGGGGTTGATTTTGGAGGAAAAGGGAGTATTGTGGTCAAAACAGCCTGTGGAGGGTTGGAGTCACTCAGCTTGGGACGAGGTTGAGGGCTAGGGGAAATGCCAAGGGGAGTCCCAATGTTTTTAGGTACGCACGAGCCACGTCTAGATGACAAAGGCCGTTTGGTGCTTCCAGCAAAATTTCGTGATGGTTTTTCAACAGATGTTGTTCTAACTAAAGGTCAAGATTTATCAATCGTGATGTGGCCCTTAAGCGAATTCCAACTTTATGCCCAGAAAATTAGAGAAGCATCAAGAAACGATGCTCGAGTTAGAAGTTATTTAAGAGTTTTCTTCTCCAGTGCATTTGATGAGCAAATTGATAAGCAAGGTCGCATAACTTTACCTGCCACATTGAGAGATTATGCGCAATTAAATAGAGACGTAATTGTGGTTGGCGCAGATACCACGGTTGAAATTTGGGATCCAAAACTTTGGAACACATATTTATCAGAAGCAGAACCAAAGTTTGCTTCAACACAAGAAGAGGTGGTGCCAGGAATTTTCTAGAAGCTAAAAGGTTAAACGATTTTTCGTTTGGCTTGAGGCCTCTCTCTGCAAATAGTGTCCACCGACTTTCTTCCCCGAAGCCGGAAGCAATGTTTGCAGAGAGGGACCTCGGTTAAACGCAAAAAACCGAAAACGAAATTGGGGGAAGGGGAATATAAGTGACTGAAAAGTCCTTAGTTGAACAACATATTCCAGTAATGCTGGATCGTGTTGTTGACTTACTAACTCCTTGTCTATCTATTTCAAATCCAATTTTTGTTGATGCCACTTTAGGTTTAGCAGGACACACAGAAGCTCTATTAAATAAATTTTCTAATTTAAAAGTAATTGGGTTTGATCGAGATCCAATTGCATTAAATAGAGCCAAGTTAAGACTTGAGAAATATCAAGATCGAATTAATTTTATTAATGACACATATGATGCAATAGGAAAAAATCTTAAAGAACTAAAAGTAAATGCGTTTACATTTGATTTAGGTGTTTCTTCAATACAACTAGATGAATCAAATAGGGGTTTTTCTTATGCCCAAAATACCAATCTTGATATGAGAATGAATCAAAATCAAGATTTAACTGCAGAATACATTATAAACAATTATGACGCTAAAGATTTAACTAAAATTATTTTTGAATTTGGTGAAGAAAAATTTGCTTCAAGAATAGCTAATTCAATAGTTAAGCAAAGACAAATAAAAAAAATAGAAACCACTTTTGAACTAGTAGAGATTATTAAATCTTGCATTCCAGCCCCGGCCAGAAGAACAGGTGGAAATCCTGCTAAACGCACTTTTCAAGCCTTAAGGATCGCTGTAAATAATGAATTAGAAATTTTAGAAAAAGCCATTCCTCAAGCACTCAATTCATTGGCCAAAGATGGACGCTTAATTGTTCTCTCTTATCAATCTTTAGAAGATCGAATTGTAAAAAACATATTTAGAGAACATACTTCAACAACTGATTTATTGCCAGGTTTACCAATTCCTTTAAAAAGTAAAGAAAAAGAATTTATTTTGTTAAACAAAAAAGCTGAAAGTGCAACTCAAAATGAAATTGCAGCTAATCCAAGAGCAACTTCAGTAAAACTCAGAGCGATACAAAGAATTGGAGTTGCAGCATGAGTGTTGCCCCAATTTCACTTAGTCATCTACAAGTAAAGCCAAAACAAATTGCTGCCGTTGGATTTGGATTAATAATTTCAGGAATTATCTTGATTGGCATGCTCGGTGGCTTATTTGTCAACACACTTTTATCTCAAGGACAATTCGAAATTCAAGAATTACAAAATAGATCAATTGCATTAGCTGATGAACATGAAGTTTTAGCCCAGAATGTTGCACGAATGGAATCTCCTGAAATTCTGAAACAAAAAGCATTAGAAATTGGGATGATTCCTTCTCCAGGTTCTGCATTTATTGATTTAAGAGACGGTCGACTCATGGGTGCTGGCGTAGACCCAATCTTGAATGAACCAGATCTAAATGTTGTTACCCAGGTAGTTCAACCATGAATCCCAATCAAAAAATACTTCTAAAAACTGGTAATAGACGAATTCGCGCAGCTTTAGCATTTTCACTTGTTGTATTGATGATTTTTGGGGTAAGACTTTTCCAATTACAAGCATTAGATGCTCCACAACTGGCTGCAAC
>JBJSWT010000055.1:0-2746 GCA_046086025.1 Actinomycetes bacterium
TTTGCTAATAACAGCAATGCAGATTTAGTAGTAAGTATTCACACCGATGCTATAAAAAATCCTGACGCAAATGGATGCGCTTCCTATTATTTTGGAAATGAATCTTTGGGTCAAAAATCAAGTATGGGCCAAAGATTTGCAAATCTTGTACAAACTGAAATTGTTAAAAAAGTTGGTTTGAATGACTGCAGAACTCATGCCAAAACTTGGGATTTATTAAGAATGACCAAAATGCCTGCAGTAAGAATTGAAGTTGGATATTTAAGTAATACTTTGGATGCTAAAAAATTATCTGATGCTCAAATAAGAGATTTAATTGCAGCAAGTATTGCTGAAGCTATTATTACTTTTTTTGAACCAGCTACTAATTAATCTTTTTCAATAACTTCAACGATACGTCTTAAATCTTCCAAAGTTGAAAATTCGATAACAACTTTTCCTTTTGATCTGCCCATGGAAATTGTTACTCTGGTGTCTAATTTATCCCCTAAGCGATCACTTAATTCTTTTAATCCAGGTGCTTTTAATGGTGCTACTTTTTTTGAAGTGGATTCACTTGTGCCAATATTTCCAACTGAAACTATTTCTTCAGTTGCTCTAACAGAAAGTCCTTCAGCAACAATTCGATTAGCTAGGGTTTCTATTTCCAAAGGATTAGCTAAACCAAGCAATGCTTTAGCGTGACCCGAGGTTAAAACCCCTGCTGCCACACGTTTTTGCACAGTTGAAGGAAGTTTGAGAAGTCTTAAAGTGTTGGTTACTTGAGGTCTAGATCTTCCTAATTTGCTGGCTAGTTCTTCTTGAGTTCCCCCAAAATCTTCTAGTAATTGTTGATATGCGGCTGCTTCTTCTAGTGGATTTAGTTGGGAGCGGTGCAAGTTTTCTAATAAAGCATCACGCAACATGTGATCATCTTTTGTTTCTCTAACCAAAGCAGGAATTTTTGTTAGCCCTGCATTTTTTGCTGCTCTAAGTCTTCTTTCTCCTGCCACAATTTCGTATTCATTATTACCAACTTGTCTGACCACAATAGGTTGTAATAAACCAATTTCTTTAATTGAAAAAGTTAATTCATTTAATGCTTCTTCTTCAAAAACTTGTCTTGGTTGTTTTGTGTTTGGTTTTATTTGGTTTAATTCAATTTCAGCAAAAGTAATTCCAGGCACACTGTTTAAATTTTCAGAAACTGGCACATTATTGTTTTCCACAACTGAAGTTGTTTCGGTTGGAATTAATGCTCCAAGGCCTCTGCCTAGTCCACGTTTTTGTGCAGCCATTTATTTACTTCCCGCATGACGCATAGCAAATTCTTTAGCAACTTTTACATAAGCTTGTGCACCAGGAGATCCTGGATCATAAGTAATTACTGTTTGTTGAAAACTAGGAGCTTCACTTACTCTTACAGCTCTTGGAATTTCTGTAGCGATAACAATATCTCCAAAATGACTTCTAACTTCTTCTGCAACTTGTTGACTTAAATTAGTTCTGGCATCAAACATTGTTAAAACAATTGTTGAAACTTTTAAATTTGGATTTAATTGTTTAGTTACTAAATTAACGTTATTCATTAATTGTCCTAAACCTTCTAATGCGTAATATTCAGTTTGAATTGGAATTAAAACTTCACTAGCTGCAACTAATGCATTTAAAGTTAATAAACCTAAACTTGGTGGACAATCAATAAAAACATAATCTAAATTTTTTTTATATTTTTCTTTATGAAATTCTAAATATTTATTTAAAGCTCTTTGTAATCTGTATTCGCGAGCAACAAGTGAAACTAATTCAATTTCAGCACCTGCTAAATCTATTGTTGCTGGTGCGCAAAATAAATTATTAATATCTTTAACTTGTTGTATTACTTCACTAAAATCTTGTTCTTCAACTAATACTGAATAAACATCTGGTGTTCCTACTCGATGATCAACATTTAATGCAGTTGATGCATTGCCTTGAGGATCTGTATCAATTACTAATACTTGTAAACCATGTTTTGCTAAAGCTGCTGCCAAATTAACAGCTGTGGTGGTTTTTCCAACTCCACCTTTTTGATTTGCAATGGTGACAATTGTTGTTCCGTTTGGTTGGGGAAGTTTTTCTAAATCTCCCATTTTTAAATTAACTGCTGCTTGAGCAGCTTGAGCTAAAGGTGTATCGATACTCATTTGGTGGGCCAACCTAAATCAGATGGCTTTCCGGATTTAATGGATTCTTCTTCAGGTTTAGGCCAACCAAGATCAGATGGTTTTGAATCTGATGCCATTAGCCCTCCTTTATTACTTCAACTACTGTGACGTTCAAATCTAATGCCCTGCCACATGACTGGATAGTGGCAGTCATGTTTTTAAGAGCTGGAATTTCAAGTTTTGCCTGTAAAAGTTCATCATTGGCCTTGTCACCCTTGATTGCTAGAACTTTACCGTTCTTTAAAACTAGAGGAAGTGACCATTCTAGGAGCTTGTTCAACGGTGCAACTGCCCTTGAGGTTACCACTTGTGCTTGGGTGGACACGTTTTCTGCCCTATCTTTTAGAATGCTTATATTCTTTAAATCTAGTTTTTGGACAGTTTGGGTTAAAAAATCGCATCTTCGTTGCATAGGTTCAATTAAAGTGACTTTTGAATTGGGATTCAAGATGGCAAGAACTAATCCAGGAAGTCCTGCACCTGAACCAATATCAATAATTGATTGACCATCTGTAATTAACGCAGAAATCGCTGCACAATTCAAAATATGTCGATCCCAG
>JBJSWT010000056.1:0-2750 GCA_046086025.1 Actinomycetes bacterium
GTGACTAATTTCTAGGTTTTTCTCTTAATTCATAAGTTTCAATAACATCTTCAACTTTTAAGTCGTTGAAGTTTTCAAAGGAAATACCTCCTTCAAAGCCTTCCTTTAGTTCTGAAACATCATCTTTAAATCTTCTTAAAGAAGAAATACTTAAGTTTTCAGTAATTTGTTTACCATCTCTTAAAATTCTTGCTTTGGCTTTTCTAGTAATTACACCATCTCTGATAATTACACCGGCAATATTTCCAACCTTGCTGGATTTAAATATTTCACGAACTTCAGCAGAACCAAGTCTTACTTCTTCATAAATTGGTTTTAATTTACCCTTCAAAGCTTTTTCAATATCTTCAATGGCTTGATAAATAATTGAGTAGTAACGAATTTCTACCCCTTCACGATCAGCCATTTCACGAGCACCAGATTCTGCTCTGACGTTAAATCCGATAATGATTGCTTCTGAGGCAATTGCTAAATCAACATCACTATTAACAATCGCTCCAACTCCACGATGGATTACGCGAAGTTGTACATCTTCTCCGACTTCAAGTTTTACTAATGAATCTTCAAGAGCTTCAACAGAACCTGATACGTCACCTTTAATAATTAAGCGAAGTTCTTGAGTTTCACCTTTCTTCATGGTGTCTAAAACATCTTCTAAAGTGTGACGTTTCTTGCTGCGAGCAAGGAGTGCATTTCTTTCACGAGCAGATCTTGCTTGAGCAATTTGTCGTGCCACTCGATCTTCTTCAACGACTATAAATGTATCGCCAGCACTTGGCACACTGGTTAAACCTAAAACTTGAACTGGAAATGATGGACCAGCATCTTCAACATTATGTCCAGCATCATCTAACATTGCACGAACTCTTCCGTGCGCATCTCCTACAACTATGGAATCTCCAGCTTTTAATGTTCCTCTTTGAACAAGAACTGTGGCAACTGGTCCACGACCTTTATCTAGATGGGCTTCAATTGCAACGCCTTGTGCTTGTTGAGTTTGACTTGCTTTTAGATCAATTGCTGCATCTGCTGTAAGAATTATTGATTCTAAAAGATTTTCAATACCTACCCCAGATTTAGCAGAAACATCAACAAACATTGATTGACCACCGTATTCTTCTGGTAGTAAACCGTATTCAGAAAGTTGTCCACGAACTTTATTTGGATCAGCACCTTCTTTATCAATTTTGTTTACCGCAACCACAATAGGAACTTCAGCAGCTTGAGCATGATTTAATGCTTCAATTGTTTGTGGTTTAACCCCATCATCTGCAGCAACTACTAAAACTGCAATATCTGTAACTTTGGCGCCGCGGGCACGCATTGCAGTGAATGCTTCATGGCCTGGAGTATCAATGAAAGTAATTTTTCTGTCTTCTCCGCCAACATTTGCAGCAATTTGATAAGCACCAATATGTTGAGTAATTCCTCCTGCTTCACCACTTGCCACATTTGTATTTCTTATGGTGTCAAGTAACAAAGTTTTACCGTGATCAACGTGACCCATAATTGTTACAACTGGAGGTCTGACAACTAATTCGCCTTCATTTTCACCAAATGAAACATCAAAAGAATTTAATAATTCTCTATCTTCATCTTCTGGAGAAACAACTTGAATATCAAAATTTAATTCAACACCTAAAACTTGCAACGTTTCATCAGGTAATGATTGAGTTGCAGTTGCCATTTCTCCTAAATGAAATAGTGCGGTAACTAAACTTGCAGGATTTGCACCAATTTTTTCACCTAAGTCCATCAATGAAGAACCACGGCTTAAACGAATTGTTCTGCCATCACCTTTTGGTAATTGCACACCACCAAGTTGTGGTGCTTCCATAAATTCTTCAAACTCTTGCCTTTTTTCACGTTTTGATTTAGAACGTTTTTTACCTGTGTTTTGTTTTCCAAATGCACCAGCTGCATTTCCTCTGCCAGTTCTTTGTCCAGGTCTTGCACCACCTGGTGCTGAAGTTGGAAATGCTGGACGATTGCGATCAAAACCACCAGGACCACGATTTGGTCCACCAGTTTTATTTCTATCAAAATTTGTTGGCGCACCAGTTCTATTTGGTCCACCTGGTCTTTGATTTCCAAAATTTCCTGGACCTCTATTTGGTCCACCAGGTCTTGGTGCACCAGGTCTTGGTGCAAAATTTCCTGGACCTCTATTTGGTCCACCAGGTCTTGGTCCACCTGGACGAGACATTGGTCTTGGCATTGAACCTGGAGCACTTGGTCTTGGTCCACCAGTTGTACCAAAAGGATTGTTACCTGGTCTTGGCATTGCAGGTCTTGGTGCATTTGGAGTTGAAGTTCCAAATGGATTATTTCCTGGTCTTGGTGTTTGTGGACGAGTAGATGGAGGTGTTTCAGTTTTATTGATTAAAGTTTGTGGATTTAAATTTTCTGCAACAGGTTTAGTTTCTTCAACTTTTTTTATTGGTGCTTCTTTTTTAGGTTTCACTTCTTTTGCAGGTAATGCTGCTTTTAATCTATTTGCAACTGGAAGTTCAATTGTGGAAGAAGCAGAACGAACAAATTCACCCATTTCTTGCAATTTTGCAAGAACAACTTTGCTTTCGTAACCGAGCTCTTGAGCCAGCTCATATACACGAATCTTGGACAACTGTTCTCCTGTCTTATTTAAGGACAGGTTTATCCAATCCTTAAATCACTAAAAATAAAGCCTTCATTTTGAAGTGCTCATTTAGTGCTCATTGTGTTTTCTCCGTTAGGGAGTAGTAGTGATA
>JBJSWT010000057.1:0-1890 GCA_046086025.1 Actinomycetes bacterium
TACCGCACAAAACTTTTTAGACAAAGTTGGTTTTGATGGCATTGTTTTAACCAAACTTGATGGTGATGCAAGAGGTGGTGCAGCACTTTCTTTAAGAGCAATAACTGGAAAACCAGTGATGTTTGCTTCAAATGGTGAAAAACTTGATGACTTTGACATTTTCTATCCAGAACGTCTTGCTAATCGAATTCTTGACATGGGTGATGTTTTAACTTTAATTGAAAAAGCTGAAGAAGCGTTTGATCAAGAACAAAGAGAAAGATTTGAAGCAAAATTAACAAGTGGTGAATCATTTACTCTGGATGACTTTTTAGAACAATTACAATCCATTAAAAAAATGGGTTCAATGTCAAAAATGTTAGGAATGCTTCCTGGAATGGCTCAGGCAAAAAAACAGATTGAAAATTTTGATGACAAAGAAGTAACAAGAGTTGAGGCAATTATTCAATCAATGAAGCCAGAAGAAAGGCAAAATCCTAAATCAATAAGTGCTGAAAGAAAAGTCAAAATTGCACAAGGTGCTGGAGTTGAAGTTAAGGATATAAATTCTCTGATTAATAGGTTTCAAGAAGCACAAAAAATGATGAAAAGAGCACAACTTGGTGGCGGGATGCCAGGTTTTGGTGGGGCAACATTTGTGAAACAGCAAAAGAAACAAAAGCCAGGTAAAGGGGCTAGACGAAGCGGTAATCCTGCAAAAAGAGCATTAGAAGAAAAAGGAATCAAGATTGATCAAGAAGATCAAATGGGTTCTGGTTTTAAATTATGATTTTTGTTTACTAAATCTTTTTAATCTGACAAAAACTGTAGCAAAAGCAATACTAATCATTAACATAATTAGTAAGGCGCTAAATTCTGCTCTATCTATTTCACCTTTTGCATAGACAATACTTCCTAAAACGAAACTAAATTCTCCCATTTGACTTAAACCAATACTTAACTGTAAAGGTCGTGCTTTTATTTTAGAGAGTTTTGCCATTAAATATATTGGCAAAGTTTTAAAGCCAAACAAGAGCACTAAAAGAATAAATAAAAATGGTAGTGCATCAACGAATTGATTAGGAATTATTAATGTGCCAATTACCACAAAAAATAACACAGCAAAAATATCCCTAAACGGAAGTAAAAGTCTTCTTAATTCTTCTGTGTCTTCTGTTCTATTTATTGCTACCCCTGCAACAAATGCAGCAAGAGCGATTGGAATATTGAAAGCAATTGAACCAAGGCCAGCTAGTGCTAAACCTGAACCGAATGAAAAAATGAGAAATAAATCTTTTTCTTTCTTAACGTAATCCAAAACAAAATGTATTGCTTTTCCATAAAATAAAGCAATCACAATATAAATAGCTAAATTCGCAATTGAAACCGCAGGGTTATTTGAAGTATCTGTATAAATCGCAATGACAATTCCTGCGATCAATAGACCAAATACGTCCTGGATAACACTCCAAATAAGAAGTGAATCTTCTGTTTCTTTATTTGTAGTTCTCTTCTTACTTCTAGTGATATTTACAATTACTACACTTGAAGAAAGTGCAACTGCTATTGCAATCAACATCGAACCTGCAAATGAAATATCAGTGAACTGATAAATAATAAATGCTCCAGATAATCCAATTAATACTTGAATTGGAGCTGCCCAAGTGATTTGTTTTTGCTGTTTGGATATTTTTCTAAACTCGATTTCAATTCCAACTTCAAATAGAAGAATTGCAACACCAATATCTGCTAAAAGAGACAATTGTTCACTACTTGCTACATACCCTGGAGTAAATGGGGAAACAATAAGACCTGCAAACAAATAGCCAATGATGGCTGGAAGTCCGATTCTTCTAGAAACAAAACCCATCAATACGGCAAGCAACAAAACTAATGCAAGATCAAATATCA
>JBJSWT010000058.1:0-3530 GCA_046086025.1 Actinomycetes bacterium
ATGAGTAAATTAATCCTGTTGCCCGCAGTTGATGTTTCAAATGGTCAGGCTGTTCGATTAGTGCAAGGTGAATTAGGTAGTGAAACAGTTTATGGATCACCTCTTGAGGCAGCTTTAAATTTTCAAAATCAAGGTGCCCAATGGCTACATTTAGTCGATTTAGATGCAGCGTTTGGAAAAGGAAGCAATTACTTATTATTAAAAGAAGTTGTTGAAAAACTAGATATAAATGTTGAACTTTCAGGTGGTATCAGGGATGATGAATCATTAAACAATGCACTTTCAACTGGTGCGAAACGAATTAATCTTGGAACTGCTGCTTTAGAAAATCCTGAATGGACTAAAAAAGTAATTCAATTACATGAAGACAAAATTGCTATTGGATTAGATGTTCGTGGTAGAACACTTGCTGCAAGAGGATGGACAAAAGATGGTGGAGATCTTTTTGAAACACTCAAAAGATTAGATGAAGATAATGCAGCAAGATATGTTGTCACTGATGTGACAAAAGATGGAACATTAACTGGACCCAATTTAGATCTGCTGATTGAAATCTCAAAAGTTACTAAAAAACCTCTAATCGCCTCTGGCGGAATTTCTGAATTAGAGGATTTGATCAAATTAAAGTCTTTAGTTGATCATGGTGTTGAAGGAGCAATAGTTGGCAAAGCTCTTTATTCGCAAAAATTTACTTTGAAACAAGCTTTAGAAGTAGCAGGCTAAAAATGACTCTAGCTATAAGAATTATTCCTTGCTTAGACGTTGAAAATAAAAGAGTAGTAAAAGGTGTTAATTTTCAAAATCTAAAGGATGCTGGAGATCCAGTAGAACTTGCATCAATGTATTCAAAAAATGGTGCAGATGAATTAACTTTTTTGGATATTTCTGCATCGAAAAATAATGAAAAAACTATTTTAGAAGTGGTGCGAAAAACAGCAGAAGAGGTTTTTATACCTTTGACTGTTGGAGGAGGGGTAAAAAGCATTGAAGATGTTGATCAACTTTTAAGAGCTGGAGCTGACAAAATCTCCATAAACACCAGTGCAATTAATAATCCAAATTTAATCAATGAAATAGCAGATCAATTTGGATCTCAAGTCTTAGTTATTTCGATTGATGCACGAAGATCAAACGAAATTCATGCTAAATCTGGGTTTGAAGTAACGACTCATGGTGGAACTAAATCTGCTCAAATTGATGCATTCGATTGGATAAAAGAATCAATCGATAGAGGTTGTGGGGAAATTCTTTTAAATTCCATGGATAAAGATGGCACTAAAGAGGGTTTTGATTTGGAATTAATCGAAAAAGTTAAACATATTTCAAATGTACCAATTATTGCCAGTGGCGGAGCGGGCAAAATTGAAGATTTTGTGTCGGCAGCACAAAGTGGGGCAGATGCTCTGCTTGCTGCAAGTGTTTTTCATTTTGGCCAAATTCAAATAAAGAATGTTAAATCAAGTTTAAAAAAATCTGGCTTTGAGGTTAGAGACTAAGATCTGAGTTCTTAAGTCTTTCGATAGCTGAGGGATTTCCTTCAAAATTAATTTCAGTTTTGTCTTTTCTTCCAAAGGCAAACATAACTAAATCAATAATGTTTCCAGAGATCGTAACTACATCATCTCCACGTTTTAGCGTGTAAGTTCCTTGCTCAGTTTTTGCAACAACACCGACTTTAACTTTACGCATAAAAAAAACCGCAGATTTAGTAAATCTTGACCAAATAAATTTAGCTTCCTCATCAGTTAGTTTTCTAGGTTGGTAATTACTTTGTGCTCTTAAAATATCTTCGTGATGAACTAAAAATTCAAAGGTATTAGCTATCTCGTCAACTTTAGGTAAAGAAAAAGGCGAAGGTGACTTGGGCCCATTTTCAAAAAGTGTGATTAATTCTTCAAAAGTTTTCTCTTTATATTTTTTTGAGATTGATTCTGTGTAAGAGCTTAAAAAAGGTATAAAAAGTCCTACAGCAGCATCTGGGCGATTTTCTCGAACTATCAAATGCACTAATAAATCTTTTGTGGTCCATCCTTGGCAAAGTGTTGGTTGATCAGGACCGAGTTGACGAAGTGTTTGGCAAATGCCACTTCTTTCAGTTTTTGCAAAATTGGTCATATTAAAAGAATAAGTCTTTATACCCATGCAGACAAGTTGGATATGCAATACGGGAGAATATAACTATGAATTTATTGTCAATTGATGAAATAAAACGCGTTTGGTCAACTCTTAAACTAAACGAAGCAGGTCTTATACCTGCAATTGCCATAGATTTAAAAACAAATAAAGTTTTGATGCATGCCTGGATGAATAAAGATGCATTTGAAAAAACACTTTCAACAGGAGCTGTTACATACTTTTCTAGATCAAGAAACAAGTTGTGGATTAAGGGCGAAGAATCAGGAAATACTCAATCATTAGCAGAATTAAGAATTGATTGCGATAAAGATACAGTTTTATTAAAAGTTGATCAAAAGGGTAATGCTTGCCATACAGGTGATCACACTTGTTTTGATGAAACTCTTATCTGGTCAAAAAATGACTGAAAAAAATATTGGGACAATATTTCCAAATTTAGAAGATTTTAAGCAATTAGCAAAAACAAGAAGAGTAATTCCTGTGGCCATTCAATTAATGGCAGATACCTACACTCCAGTTGGTCTTTATCAAACACTTACTGAAAATAAGCCAGCTACATTTTTATTGGAATCAGCTGAAAATGGTAAGAACTGGTCAAGATATTCATTTATAGGAGTTTCAAGTGCCGCAGTTTTGCGTGAAGAAAACGGAAAAGGCTATTGGAGTGGAAAAACACCTAAAGGATTGTTAAATGACAAACCAATTTGGGAGGTAATAACTCAAGCTTTAGATTTTCTTAAAACAAAAGCTTTCGAAACTTTGCCACCTTTAACAGGAGGCCTCGTTGGCTATTTAAGTTATGACATTGTTCGGATATTTGAAAAAATCCCTAATCAAAACCCTAATGAAACAAAAGTTCCTGACTTATTCTTTCTTTTAACCACAGATTTTGCTGTGTTAGATCACTCTGATGGAACAGTTTGGCTTATTGCAAATGCTGTTAATTATGACGGAACAGATGAAAGGGTAGAAGAAGCTTACTCAGATTGTCTAAAACGTATAGAACAAATGCGAAAAAAGCTGGATTCTTCTAAAGCCTTAAATTCTTTAAACATCGGTTCATTACCTGAATTAAATTATGAAAGAAGAACCAATAGTGATGATTATCAAAAGTCTGTAGATAAAGCTATCGAATACATCGAAAAAGGGGATGCCTTTCAAATAGTTTTATCTCAAAGATTTGAAATCGATTGTTCAAAAAATGGTTTGGACGTTTATCGAATATTAAGAAATTCAAATCCAAGTCCATACATGTATTACCTAAACTTTCCTAGTAAAGACTTAAAAAATAGCGAGTTTGAAATTGTAGGTTCAAGTCCTGAAGCATTGATAAGCATAAAGAATAGAAAGGCTTTGCTTCATCCAATTGCTGGAACTAGACCTCGGGCGAAAAC
>JBJSWT010000059.1:0-5211 GCA_046086025.1 Actinomycetes bacterium
GTGATCAACTTGGGAAGTTACAGCTTGGGTTTTAGAAATCTTTTTTGATTCTAAACGATCTCTTTCCAGCATATTCATAAAGTCCATGTTGCCACCAACATTTAATTGCATAGTGCGATCAAGTTTTACTCCACGATCTCCAAATAATTTAGCTAAAACTCTATGAGTAATAGTTGCTCCAACTTGAGATTTAATATCGTCTCCCACTATTGGCACATTTGCGTCTCTAAATTTCTTTTCCCAAACAGGATCTGATGCAATAAATACTGGTAACGCATTTACAAATGCAACGTTTGCATCAATTGCACATTGTGCATAAAATTTTGCAGCTTCTTCAGAACCAACTGGAAGATAACAAACTAAAACATCAGCACCTGTTTCTTTTAAAACTTTTACAACATCAACTGGTGTTTCATCTGATTCTTGAATAGTGTCTCTGTAGTAGCGACCTAAACCATCTAGAGTATGTCCTCTAGAAACCTTTATTTTTAAGGGTTTTACTTCCGCAAATTTTATTGTGTTATTTTCACTTGCCCACATAGCATCTGCTAAATCTAAACCAACTTTTTTACCATCAACATCAAATGCTGCAACAAATTCAATATCTTTAATGTGATAGTCACCTAACTTAACGTGCATTAAACCTGGCACGTCTTCATTATCTGCAGCGTTCTTGTAATACTCAACACCTTGAATTAATGAATTAGCACAATTACCTAATCCAACAATTGCTACCTTTACTTTGCTCATGCTTGCTTCCTCTCGTTGGTAATTAATTCATCAATCCATTTCAATTCGTTTTCCACAGAATTTAAATTTCTATTCTGAAGTTTTATAGTGTATTGATCCATTTGTTTTTCTGTTTTTTCAATTTGTGATTCCAAAAGTGAAATTCTTTCTTGCAAACGAGAACGTCTTCCTTGCAAAATTTGTAATCTCACAGCTGATGCAGTTTTAGCAAAGAAAGCAAAGTATGTTAAAAAGTTTTCATCATCCCAAGATTCAGGTCCTGCTTCTTTTAAAAGAGAGCTAAATTTGTCTTTTCCTTCTTTAGTAATTTTGTAGGAAATTCTTGCTCTTCTAGTTAAACCAATTTCTGATTCAGTTGAGTCTTCATCAATAAATCCTAAAGATTGCAATCTTCTTAACTCTGGATAAAGCGAGCCATAAGAAATAGCTGACAAAGGACCAAGTGTTAAAGAAACTCTTTTTTTAAGTTCATAGCCATGCATTGGCCCTTGAGACAAAAGTCCCAGCACCACAAGTTCTAAAGATGTGTTTTTCTTAGCCATGGAATGAGTGAAATTAGTCCTTTTTGATATATCGAGTAGATATATCAAAATAGCAGATGCTTGGGTTGAAAGACTAGATGCACTTGTGACTTATGAGTAGAGCCTTGCGTAAACTTAATGTCTCACCTAAATATTTTTAAGTGACAACTTTGAAAAAGTTTGCCCCCGTCGTCCAGAGGCCTAGGACCTCGCCCTTTCACGGCGGAAACGCGGGTTCGAATCCCGTCGGGGGTACTTTTGCAAGTAAATAAGTAGTAGATATTTACTTGTAGAAAAAGCAAGGCCCAGTGGCGCAGTTGGTTAGCGCGCCGCCCTGTCACGGCGGAGGTCGCGGGTTCAAGTCCCGTCTGGGTCGCTTAAGTTGTTATGAAAAGTTTTAAATTTATTTAAAATTTTTTATTTCAAGTTAAGGCCAGGTAGCTCAGTTGGTACGAGCGACCGCCTGAAAAGCGGTAGGTCACCGGTTCGATCCCGGTCTTGGCCACGAATTAGTTTTTTAAACTAATTCGACGATGTCTTGACCTTGTATTTCAACTTTTATTTTTGCTAAAGATTTTGTTGTTGGTCCTGAAATTACTGAACCATCACTTGCTTCATAATTTGCACCATGACATGGACAAATTAATCTGTTTTGATTCATATCAAAATCAACACTGCAACCTTCATGGGTACAAATTCTTGAAAGTGCATAAACTTTGTTTTCACTACTTCTAAATAAAATTGCAGAAGTTCCAGCAAGAGAAGTAAATTCTAAACTTTGACCAACTGCTAATTCATTAATTGTTGTAATAACATTTGCAGTTGCTGCATTTGTTTCAGTTGAAGTTTCTGTTTGAGTAGTTTCTGGTGTTGTTGTATTTTCACTTTGTGTTACTTCACTTGTAGTACTTGAATTTCTAGTACAAGCTGCTACTACAAAAGATATTGCACCAACAAACATTATTTTTAAAATATTTCTTCTATTTTTCATGCCTTACTTCCTAAGCATTAATAGGAACAGCGCTTAATAATCTTTCTACCACTTCTTTGGCACTCCATCCATTTGGATGGGTCTTCAACATGTCTTCCACATCAGTAGTAGTTGCACCAAGAGTTAACAGTGGTGCTTCTTTATAACCATCTGGTCTTTCTTGTCCAAGACCAACAGCTGCTAATAAACCGTTACATAAACACATACGACTCTTTAGTTCTTCTTCTTTGCCACCTTTTTTCAAAAAAGGAGCTTCAGGTTCAGCAGCACAGGTGTAAGTTGCTTTACCGGTTTCATCTAATTTTGATGATCTTAAATAACCTAAATCGCACAATCTAGGACGTGCTTTATAAACACTTTCTTCCCCAATAGTTCCTGGAAGTTCCACAACTTTAAATGGAAAACCTGTAGGAGAAGCTCTGTGATCAGTTCTAACTCTTAAGTTTCCTTTGCGTGCTGCATCTAACATTTGTTCGCGATATTTTGGCAACAATCCTGATTCATTTGATAAGGCAAATAATGTTCCAACTTGAACACCTTCTGCTCCTAAATCAAATGCTTCTTTAACAGCTTGAGGTGTGGCACGTCCTCCTGCTAACCAAAATGGCAAACCAACTTGTTTCATCTTTTCAAAATTAACTTCATCAAGTGGACCAAAACCAGATTCGGTTTCTACTTTTCTTCTAGGTGGCGCATTGTGTCCACCTGCTTTCCAATGTTCAACAACAAATCCATCAGGTTTAGTAACATCATTTCTTGCTAAATATGAAGCTAAAACTTCTGCAGTAATAATTGCTAAAAACATTGGTCTATTTAATTTTGGATTTTTTCCAAATGATTGCAGTGGATCAAAAGTTAAAGTAGGTGCTGCCATCCCACTTGGTCTGTCACTATCAACACTTAATGTTCCTGCTTTTCCATCTGCAAAGTCTCTAATGATTTGAGGAATTTCTCTAGGAATTCCAGCACCCATCAATACAGCATCAACACCTGCAAGCATTGCACCATAAAGAGCTGCTGGAGTTGCTGTTTGTAGTTTTTCTAAAAAGTTAATTCCAACTTTTCCATTACCTGCTTGTTTAGCAAGCCAAACTTCAACAAAGTTTGCTGCTACTACTAATTGATCATGTTCAGTGTGTGCACTTAAACTAATTCTTCGCATTGGTCTATATGGTTGACCATTTCTTCCATTTGGTAAAAACCATTTATCTAAAATATGTTCTGCTACATCTTGATATGGAAAATGTTTTAGTGCTTCGCGCATTTTTCCATCAACGTCACCGTCTTGAAGTCTGCGAGCAACGACTGATTCCAGTGCAGTTCCTGACACAACACCTAGTTGACCACATTTTGCTACTTCATAGGCAAGTTTCCAATTTGAAACTGCCGCCCCCATGCCACCTTGAATGATGGAGGGAAGTCCAAGCGCTGCCATTTAAGAGTCCTATTTTTAAATAGATTTGGAAAACCACTAACCTTCGGTCTGGTAACTTACCGAACCGTAGGTTTCTTCTTATAAGGATACGACACTAGGCCTAATTAAGCACTAGATAGAGGGTGATGATTTTACTTTTCAGTCACTTTTCGAAGCAGTTCTTTCACCTCATCAGCGTGATAACGGCGGTGTCCCCCGAGGGTTTTTACCGCAGTAAGTTTGCCAGCTTTAGCCCAACGGGTCACGGTTTTTGGATCTACACTAAACATTTCGGCCACTTGACCAGGAGAAAGAAGTAGGTGCTCGATATTTTCTTCACCCATAAATTAGGTATCCCCCTAGATTTTCCCCTGTTGAATTACTCTGGCAGCAGGGTACGACAATGGACACCTGATGCAGGCGACTTTTATTTTGTCTGTATTCAAGTGAATTTGTGAAAAATTGGGAGGTTCTAGACATTTTACCCTAGTTTTCCCCACAAAGTTATTGATTTTTTCTAACTTGACCCAAACAAGGTAGGCTAAAGATAGGCAAAAGCCAAAAAACTTATCGGAAAGTGATTACAAAACGGGTTAAACACAAAATCCCGGTATCAAACAGTAAAAATTTGCAAGGAGAGTCACTAGTTATGGGTAGAGGTCGTTCCAAAGCTAAGCAAACCAAAGTTGCTCGCGATTTAAAGTATGGAAACCAAGAAACTGATTTAGAAGCTTTAGCAAAAGAATTAAGATCAACTAAATCTAAAGAAGATGAAATAGAACAGGCTTGGCAAGAATTAGAAAAAGATAAGTAGTTTACTGCGCATTTCTAAAGTTAGTCCAAGTTAAAAACCAATCTTGATATCCAACACATTCAATTTCAGTTCGACCATCTAAACATTTAGTTTGAGGATATTGCCAATAATTAATATCTTTCCAAAAATCTAAATCTTGTGCATTAAACTTTGCACAATGATTTTTATCTGCCATTAAAGAACAAGAATTTTTATTACTTGGAGCTTCGCCAAACCATTCTGCAATTTGAGCATTAGTTTGAGGACTTATTGCCCAATCAATCCATTTATATGCACAATTAATACTTTTTGTAGAATTTGAAATCATCCAATTATTTGTCCAACCAGTTGTTCCTTCTATAGGTTTAATACCTCTTACCACCGCACTTGTTTCATTCAAAGTATTTATTGTTGATTGCCAAGATGTTCCAATTAAGGAACTTTCATTTTTAAAAGTTTCCACACTTGCAGGATAATCTAGCCAATAAGTACCAGCAATAGTTTTTTGTTGTTCAACTAATTTCATCACTGCATCAAATTGATTTTTGGCAAGAGCATAAATGTTTTCTATTTCTAAATCTGGATTTGTAGCTTTTAAATAGAGTGCAGCAATTGCAATACTCATAGGTGAATCATGAATTGCAATTTTTCCTTTATATTCAGAATTTAAATCAAATACACTTTGCCAAGTATTAGTGCTGTTTAAAGCTTTACCAACATTTGAAGTTAAAAGTTGTGCACC
>JBJSWT010000060.1:0-3927 GCA_046086025.1 Actinomycetes bacterium
ATTTATTGTAAAAATGAAACAGTTATTGAGCATAAATGTTGCAGCAATCATTCATCATGATGATTGGGCAGGCTCAGTCGGTAAAACTGGCATTGATAAAAGACCAAAACTTGGCAGAGTCGCATTAGAAAATGATGGCGTTGAAGGCGATGCAGTTTTAGATACGAAAAATCATGGAGGAAAGGACCAAGCAGTTTATGCATATGCAAGAGAAGATGCAGACTGGTGGGAAAAAGAAATTGGTTTAGAAATTGCTAATGGCAGATTTGGTGAAAATCTAACAACAAGTGGAGTAGATGTTACCAATGCAATAGTGGGTGAAATTTGGAAAATAGGCACCACTACTTTACAAGTGACAATGCCTAGAATTCCATGCAAAGTGTTTGAAGGTTTTTGGCAAAGACCAAATTTAATTAAAGAATTTACTCAAGCAAAACGCCCTGGTGCTTATTTAAGAATTCTAGAGGAAGGCTATGTAAGTGCTTCTGAAAAAATAGAAATTCTTGAGATTCCAACTCATGGCATAACTATTAAAGATTTATTTGCCGCAAAAAGTGGGGAAAGAACAAAAATTAAACTGATTAATGAAATACCAGGACTTGCCCCAAAGTTTAAAGACTGGGCAACAAAAATAGCTTCAGGAATTTAACTTGTCAAAAGTTCTAATAGATAAATACTTAAAAAATTTACCTGAACCGCAGAAATCAACATTGATAAAACTGCGAAAAACTATTAAAAAAATTGAACCCAAGGCAAAAGAAGTTATTAGTTATAACATGCCAGCTTTTAAAATTGATGAGGGAATAATTTGTGGTTTTTTATCGGCAAAAAAGCATTGCTCATATTTTCCTTTCTCAGGAAAAGTTTTGCCAGAGTTAAAAGAAGAATTGAAGGACTTTGATCAAAGTACAGGTACTTTAAGATTTGCGGTAGATAAACCTTTATCTGAAAAACTTGTCAGAAAACTCATTTCAGTCAGGAAAAGGCAGTTAATTCTTGAAAATGCGAAAAAGAAATAGTCTTACTTAAAGTCGATTCCAAAAGAATTCCCAACTCTGTTAATAATTAGCGGATATGACTCTTTCGGCATTAAACCTTCAATAATTAATGAGCTTGCTCCATGCACAGATGCCCAAACAAATGCTTCCCCATTTTCTCTTACTTTTTTTGTAATAACACCATATGAAAGAAGTTCATCTAAACTATTTTGAAGAATTTGCCAAGCTCTATTTTCATCATGTTCAAAATCAAAATCACAAAATCCACCAAACATTAACCGATAAAGGTTTGGTTCGGCTAAGGCCCATTCAAAATATGCATAACCTAATGCTTGAAATCTATCAATTGAGGCTTTTGCATTGGTGCCCTTAATTTTATTGATTGCAATTTCTTGTTTACGAGCTAATTCATCAAATAGAACTTTTCCAACTGCCGAAACTAGAGCGGTTTTGTCAGAAAAATGATGGTAACTAGCACTTGGGCTTACTCCGACCTCAGCAGAAACAGCACGCAAAGATAAATGATCAGGACCATGTTTTTTCACTAATGTGATAGCTGCTTTAACAAGTGAATTTTCTAAATCACCATGATGATATGGAGTTTTAGAGGCTAATTTTAATTTCATGCGCTAATCCTTTCATACTTAGTGGATAAACGACCCATGTAAAACATAAGTAGAATAAGTTTTCGAGTCTATTAAATTCGCGATCCCCAACTTTTAACCAATTGGAAAGTAATTGACAATTTTGAATTATTCCCATTATAGATTTTTGACCCTAGCTAAAGTGTCTTTTGATCGAATAATCACATAGACACTCACAAAGATTCCAAAAGGTAAAGCAAAAAGGGAGATTATTGAAAGCGGAGGGTTGCCAAGCATTGAAGCAGATGTTGACAATTCGATTGCGCCAAAGTATGTCGCAAACTTTATGGCTGTTGCCCAACTGAAATCCAATAAAGAAAATGTAGCCCAAGTAATCAGGAGTCGAGGAGAGACGGTTTTGTTAGTTTTCATAATTATCGCTAAAGTAACTGCGGTAATAGCCACTGTCACATCCATGATTCCTGAAACCAAACCTATTTCAGTGGGAAGATCACCCTTTAGGAAAGCTAGAATTAGGAAAACCCCTCCAATTCGATAACTTTGAGTTAGCACTAAAGCTGAAGTCGGAATTTTTTTCATTGCAGATTTGAAACTGCTAACTTTCAATACCATGAATATCAAAACAGCAGCAGGACCAAAAGTTAAAGAGCCAAAGGCTGAAAAGCGAATTATCGCCTCAAGATCAGAAGTTATGCCTTCCGGAAAAAAAGTAAACTGACTCACAACTGCTGCTACTGCAAACCACATCAATATTGTCAGGCTTGCTGCTCGCGTTTTCTTCCAACAATAAGTGGCAATTGTTAAAGCGGCAAACATTCCTAAAGATATTGGGCCAAAGGTGTAAAGGAAATCCATTTCGCTCAAAACTTTAGATTGCGAATAAAAGACTTAGGCCCACACCTAACGTGGAGATACTCATTACAATCGCGCCTGAAGTAATTAATCTGACAAGGGCACCTGGTTTCCCATCTGCATTTCGAGGTGCTCCACCAAAGAATCCACCAGAAATCAAAAGAGGTGCAACAAATAAGCCGATACGCATCACCCAAACTAAAATGTCATTAAAAAGGGAGTAATCAAGGACTAGTTGACCAATGATTGCAATCGTCACAAGTACACCGGCGTGAGCATGTCCAGCTTTAAAATATTCACGTTGAACCGACGTTATGTTTTCTGTTCCAACTTGACGCTTCAATATTGTAAGTAGAAAACTTCCGCCAAAAGCAATCGTTGGAAGTGAAATAAAGGCCAGAGCGACCATCCATCTAGTTGCTTCACTCATTCTGGATCTCCATATCTATCAAGATGATTTTAGAGTTTCATATCTTGACAATGTTCAAATCTAGTGTAATTATCTTAACAATGTCAAGATATAGGAGACTGTGTGTTTGAAAAGCTGGGGAAATTCATAAATAGACGTAAAAAACCGGTGTTAGTTACTTTTGTAATTGCCCTATTACTTTCAGGTTTTTTTGGATTTCAAGCATTTTCAAGATTTGACTCAGGCGGCTACAACGATCCCAACAGCGATTCAGCCAAAGTACAACAAATTTTAGAAGACGATTTTGATATTAAACAACCTTCGTTAGTGCTTGCTGTTGGCTCCAAAACACAAAATATTGATGATCCTAACGTCGCTCTAACTGCAAATGAATTGGAGAAAGAGCTAAAAAAAGAAGAGGCAGTGGAAAATGTAATCTCTTACTGGTCTGCAGGTAATGCTCCATTCTTAAAAAGTGAGGATGGAAACTCAGGCTTGATGTTTGTTTACTTTAAGACTAGTGATTTTACAGAAGCAGATAAATTGGGCGGAATTTTCCAAGAAAAATACGATGGTCAATTTAAAGATTTAGACGTATACATTTCGGGACAAGCAGTTTTTGCAAATGCTATAAATGGCAGAATTCAAGATGATCTAAAAATTGCAGAAAGTATTGCAATACCTTTAACTTTTATTTTACTTTTAATTATTTTTGGGGCAATGGTTGCAGCTTCCATGCCACTTGTAATTGGTATTACCTCTATAATTGGAACTTTTTTAGTAATGTATTTACTTACATTTGTTACCGATATAAGTATCTTTGTTTTAAATTTGACCACTGGCTTAGGTTTGGGACTTGGGATCGACTATGCATTACTAATAGTTAACAGATTTAGAGAAGAACTTGCTAAAGGAGTTAAAAAAGATAAAGCAATAGTAAATACTATGAAAACTGCTGGTAAAACTGTTTTCTATTCTGGTCTGACTGGAGTTGTAACTTTAATATCATTAACATGTTTTCCGTTAAATTTTCTAAAATCAATGGGTTACGCCGGCGCATCCG
>JBJSWT010000061.1:0-14234 GCA_046086025.1 Actinomycetes bacterium
GGACATTTTGCAAGTCATTGGGAAAACACAATTGCCATTACAGAAAATGGTCCAGAAATATTAACTAAACTTTAATTTAGAAAAAATCTTTTCACTAACTTCTGCAACACTATTCATTCCATCAATTTTTTCTAAAATGCCACGTTTTTCAAATTCTTCAAGTAAAGGTGAAGTTTCTGTTTTGTAAACTTCTAAACGTTTAGCAATTACTTCCTCGGTATCATCTATACGGTTTTGCTCTTTTGCTCTTTTTACAAGTCTTTCTATTACTACTTTTGTATCGACAACTAGTTCAATAACTTTGTCTAGTTTTTGATTTTTTTTAAGCAAAAGTTGATCTAAGAATTTAACTTGATCTAATGTTCGTGGATAACCGTCTAGTAAGAATCCATTTGAAACGTCACTCCAAGTTAGTCGATCTTCAACAATTCTGTTTGTGACTTCATCTGGAACATAAATTCCTTTATCCATATAAGATTTTGCTTCTTTTCCGAGTGGAGTTTCTTTTTTTAAATTTTCTCTAAAAATATCTCCTGTAGAAATATGAGCAATATTAAACTCTTTAGCAATATTTATAGCTTGCGTTCCTTTACCAGCACCTGGTGGTCCCATTATTAGTAAACGCATTTTTAACTACAATGTTGGATTTTGTTTAGTGAAACCTTCATAACTTCTTTGTTGTAATTGGCTTTCAATTTGCTTAACAGTATCTAAGCCCACTCCAACCATAATTAGCAAACTTGTGCCACCAAAAAGAAATCTATTTCCTACCCCAAGAGCACCAAATGCAATAAATGGAATAACAGCAATGATGGTCAAATATGTTGATCCTGCTGCCATCAATCTTGATAAAACATATTTCAAATAATCAGAAGTAGGTTTGCCAGCACGCATTCCTGGAATAAAACCACCATATTTTTTCATATTGTCAGCAACTTCAACTGGATCAAAAGTAATGGAAGAGTAAAAGTATGCAAAAAACACAATTAAAATCGCATAAGTTATCACATACGGAACTTCTGTTCCATTTTGAAAGTTTCTAGAAATCCACTGCGCCCAAGCACTTTGTGAATTTGAAAGTTGAACAAAAAGTGAAGGAATATATAGCAAAGAAGAAGCAAAGATCACAGGAATTACTCCTGCCATATTAACTTTTAATGGAATATAAGTTGATGTTCCACCGTAGCTTTGTCTGCCCACCATTCTTTTGGCATACTGCACAGGAATTCTTCTTTGTGCTTGTTCCACAAAAACAACTCCCGCAATAATTATTACCCCCACAGCTGCAGTAGCAATAAATGTAAATAATCCATTTACCGTTAAAATTGCGGCAAATTGTGAAGGAACTGAAGAAATAATTGAAGCAAAAATCAATAATGACATTCCATTACCAACACCGCGTTGAGTAATTAATTCACCCAACCACATCACAAGTGCTGTTCCTGCTGTCATCGTTAAAACCATAGAAAGCATTACAGGTATTGATTCATTTGGAATTAAATCATTTGGACAACCTCTTAATAATTGTCCTGGAGTTCTAGCCAAAGCTAAAATTGAAGTTGCTTGTAATAAACCAAGAGCAATAGTTACATAACGTGTGTATTGAGTAATAATTGCTTGACCTGATTGTCCTTCTTTTTTAAGCATTTCTAATCTTGGAATTACCACTGTCAAAAGTTGAATAATGATTGAAGCCGTGATGTAGGGCATAATTCCTAGTGCAAAAATACTTAATTGTAAAAGTGCTCCACCAGAAAATAAATTAATAACTCCATACAAAGTGTCACCTTCAACTAATTCAACGCATTGTTGAATTGCTGGATAATCAACACCAGGAGTTGGCACAGTTGCCCCAAGTCGATAAAGGGCAATCATGCCTAAAGTGAACAATAATTTGCGTCGTAAATCAGGGGTGCGAAAAGCATCTGTTAACCAAGCAAAATTAAGGTTCAATTTAAAAACTCCTAAAGAGCTTTAATTGATCCACCGGCAGCAGAGATTTTGCTTGAGGCAGATTCACTGAATTTGTCAGCCACCACAGTAACTTTGACAGAAATTTCTCCGTGTCCTAGTACTTTTACTGGTTGACCTTTTCTAATTGCGCCAACTTTTACCAAACTTGCAGGTGTAACTTCCCCACCTTGTGGAAATAGTCTTGCAATATCAGAAACATTTACTACTTGATATTTAATTTTGTTTGGTGGAGTAAAACCACGAAGTTTTGGTAAACGCATGTGCAATGGCATTTGACCACCTTCAAAAGCAGCAGAATAATTTCTTCTTGCTCCTGAACCTTTGGTTCCTCTACCTGCAGTTTTACCTTTACTTGCTTCACCTCTACCTTTACGGGTTTTATCTTTCTTAGCACCTGGTGCTGGGCGAAGATGATGAACTTTGATACTCATCTTTTACTTAACCTCCTCAACAGTTACTAAATGTGAAACAGTTCTTAACATGCCACGAAATTCTGGACGATCAGGTTTAACTGATTCTGATCCAATTTTTCCAAGTCCTAAAGTTTTCAAAGTGTCATGTTGAATCTTTGTGCCACCAATTGAAGACTTAACTTGTTTAATTTTTATATTTGACATTAAACACCTGCTTTTTCTGCAGCTTGTGCTTTCAAAATTGCAGCAGGAACAACATGTTCAACTGTTAATCCACGTCTTGCCGCAACTTGTTCTGGTCTTTCAAGTTTCTTTAACGCATCAACTGTTGCATGAACCACGTTGATTGCATTTCCTGAACCTAAAGATTTTGTTAAAACATCATGAATTCCAGCAGCTTCTAACACTGCACGAACAGGGCCTCCAGCAATTACCCCAGTTCCAGCAGATGCAGGTCTTAACATCACGACTCCTGCTGAAGCTTCACCGGTAATTGGATGTGGAATAGTGCCTTGCACTCTTGGAACTTTGAAGAAATGTTTTTTAGCATCTTCAACAGCTTTTTGGATTGCTTGTGGAACTTCTCTAGCTTTTCCATAACCAACCCCAACCATGCCGTTTCCATCTCCCACAACAACTAAAGCTGTGAAAGCAAAACGTCGTCCACCTTTAACTACTTTGGCAACACGATTTACGAAAACTACTCTTTCAATGAAGGCAGATTTTTCTCTTTCTTTTACTGCTTCATCGCGTTGTCTGCGTTCACGACGACCTGGGCGTTCATCTGTGCCGTCTTGATTTGTTAACTTTGCAGCCATTAGAAATTCAGCCCTCCTTCTCGTGCTCCATCAGCTAGTGCAGCTACTCGACCGTGATATTTACGTCCAGCACGATCAAAAACTACTTCTTTAATTCCTTTAGCGCTTGCTCTTTCAGCAACTTTCTTACCCACAAGTTTTGCTTGTGCAGTTTTATCTCCACTTATTCCTTCTTCAATAGAAGAAGCAAAAGCAAGTGTTTGACCTGTTAAATCATCAATAACTTGCACAGAAACATTTCTTAAAGAACGTGTTACCACTAAACGAGGTTTTGCAGTTGTACCAGAAATCTTTTTACGAACTCTGATATGACGACGTCTCTTAGATTGCGCATTCTTACTTAAATGCTTACTTGGCTTAGTAAAATTACTCATTATTATTTACCAGCCTTTCCAGCTTTACGTCTAATAACTTCTGTATCAAAGCGAACACCTTTTCCTTTATAAGGATCTTGCTTACGAAGTTTTCTCACTTTGGCAGCAGTTTCACCAACTGCTTGTTTGTCAATGCCAAAGATATGAAACTTAGTTGGAGATTCAACTTTGAAAGAAATTCCAGCAGGTGCTTTAAATAAAACAGGATGAGAATAACCCAAAGCAAATTCTAAATCGTTTCCTTTTGGAGTTACTTTGTAACCAGTTCCTACAATTTCTAAAGTTTTGGAATAACCATCAGTTACACCTTTAACCATGTTTGCCACTAAAGAACGAGCAAGACCATGTAATGCTTTGTTCTTTGTTTCATCATTTGCTCTTTCCAAAAGAAATGTTCCATCGTCATTTTTCTTGATAGAAATAGTCTCTGGAAGATCAATACTTAATTGTCCCTTTGGTCCTTTAACATCAACTTTCTTGCCTGCGATGTTAATTTCTACTCCGTTTGGCACACTTACTAATTTTTTACCGACTCTAGACATTTTTAGTTACCAAACATAGGCAAGAACTTCTCCGCCTACGCCTTTCTTATTTGCCTCTTTATCGGTTAACAATCCACCTGAAGTTGAAATGATGGCAATACCTAGTCCACCTAAAACTTTAGGTAGGTTTTCACTTTTTGCATAAACTCTTAAACCTGGACGAGAAACTCTTCTCAAACCAGAAATTGAGCGTTCTCTACTTGGACCGTATTTAAGTTCTAGAACTAAAGCTTGACCAACTTTTGCTGGTTCTTCTTTGTAACCTTTTATGTAGCCTTCTTTAGTTAAAATTTCGGCAATATTTTTCTTTATTTTAGAAAATGGCATGCTCACAGAATCATGATGAGCTGTGTTTGCGTTACGCAAACGAGCTAACATGTCGGCGATCGGATCTGTCATTGTCATTGGCTTTTTTTAGCCTTTCTCGTTGTGGTTTCCTTTTAGGACCTGCAACGTTAGTTTTTTACTACCAACTGCTCTTGGTAATTCCTGGAAGTTCACCTTTGTGTGCTTTGTTTCTAAAACAAATGCGACATAGGTTGAATTTTCTATAAACTGCACGTTGTCTTCCACATGCTCCACAACGTGTGTAAGCGCGCACTTTAAATTTAGGAGTGCGTTGCTGTTTTTGCTTTATAGAAGTCTTTGCCATTTGTTATGCCTCCTTGAAAGGAAAACCAAGCAATTTAAGCAAGGCTCTTCCTTCATCATTATTAGTTGCAGTAGTCACAACAGTTATATCCATTCCGCGAGGTCTGTCAATTGAATCTTGAGGAACTTCAATAAATACTGATTGTTCAGTTAAACCAAATGTGTAGTTACCGTTTCCATCAAATTGTTTTGGAGATAAACCTCTAAAGTCTCTAATTCTTGGTAAACCAACAGCAAGAAGACGATCTAAGAATTCCCACATACGATCCCCACGCATGGTGACGTGTGCACCAATTGGTTGATTTTCACGAAGTTTAAAGTTTGCAATTGATTTTTTAGCTTTTGCTACTGATGGTTTTTGACCTGTAATCAAAGTTAAATCTCTAATGGCACCTTCAATAAGTTTTGAATCTTTGGCCGCTTCGCCAACACCCATGTTTACAACAATCTTTGTTAAACGTGGAACTTGATTAACGTTTTTGAAACCAAATTCTTTTTGCAATGCTGGAGCAATATCGGTTAGATACTTTTGTTTTAAACGTGGTTTTTCACGTGTTTGAGTAGCAGTCACTTTATAGCTCCTTTCCGGTGCGAGCAGAAACTCTAACTAGTCTTGTGGAGACATAAGTTGTGCCATCTGATCTTTTCTTTTCAACTTTGTCTCTTCTTCTTTTAACTCTGGTTGGTTTGTTATCAGTTGGATCAACCACCATCACATTGCTGGCATCAAGGGGAGCTTCAACTGTCAAAATTCCACCTGAAGTAGCTCCGCGTTCTGCTTGAGCAACTTTGGTGTGTTTCTTAACGCGGTTTACTCCTTCAACTGTGACTAAACCTTGAAGTGGATCAACTTTTAAAACACGACCTGTTGTGCCACGATCTTTGCCACTTATCACTTGAACTAAGTCACCTTTTTTAATATGCAGCGAAGCCATTTATAAAACCTCCGGTGCTAAAGAAATAATTTTCATAAACTTTTTGTCACGCAATTCTCTTCCCACTGGACCAAAAATACGAGTTCCGCGTGGTTCGTTATCTTCTTTCAAAATAACTGCAGCGTTTTCATCAAAGCGAATGTAAGAACCATCTGCGCGTCTTAGTTGTTTCACAATTCTTACTACAACTGCTTTAACAACTTCACCTTTTTTGACAGTTCCACCAGGAATTGCATCTTTTACTGAGCACACAATTACATCGCCAATACTTGCATAGCGTCTTTGTGAACCACCCAGTACGCGAATACACAAAAGCTCTTTTGCTCCTGTGTTATCAGCGACTCTTAGTCGTGACTCTGCTTGAATCATTTTTTAATAATCCTTTACTTCGCTTTTTCCAAAATGCTGACCATGCGCCAACGTTTTGTTGCCGACAATGGTCTTGTTTCCATCAACAAAACACGATCACCAATTCCTGCTTCATTTTTTTCATCATGAGCTTTGAATTTTTTAGAACGTGAAATTACTTTTCCATAAAGTGAGTGAGTAAATTGTTCTTCAAGTTTTACCACGATGGTTTTATCCATTTTGTTTGAAACCACAATTCCTTCAATTGTCTTTCTGGCGTTTCGTTTTACAGAGTTACTCATGCTGCACCTTCTGTATCAACTGGGGTAATTCCTAATTCTCTTTCACGTAAAATTGTGTAAATACGCGCAATTTCAGTTTTTACACTTCTTAAACGTCCATGATTTTCCAATTGACCAGTAGCTGATTGGAAACGAAGATTAAATAATTCTTCTTTTGCTTCTTTTAATTTCTTGTTCAAATCTTCATTGGTTTGACCACGAAACTCTTGTGTTTTAGTAGCTTTAGCCATTTTTATCCCTCCACCACTTCACGAGTAACGATTCGACATTTCATCGGTAATTTATGCATTGCTCTAGTTAAAGCTTCTCTGGCAACTTTTTCATCAGGAAAAGTAACTTCGAACATAACTCTGCCTGGCTTAACGTTTGCTACCCACCATTCAGGTGAACCTTTACCAGAACCCATACGAGTTTCAGCTGGTTTTTTTGTTAATGGACGGTCTGGATAAATATTGATCCAAACTTTTCCACCACGTTTTAAGTGTCTGGTCATTGCAATACGTGCAGCTTCAATTTGTCGGTTTGTGACATATGAACTTGTTAGTGCTTGCAAACCAAAATCACCAAATTCAATTTTTGTGGCACCTTTAGATTTACCAGCACGTTTTGGGTGATGTTGTTTTCTATGAGCAACTCTTTTTGGAATCAACATAAATTACTCACCACTTCCTGATTCAGTACTTGCCACTTCTTTTTCTGCTTTTTCTTTCTTAGGTTTTCTAGCTGGCTTTGTTTGCTTAGCAATTTGAGCAGCTTGTGCTTGAAGTTTTGCTTGTTGTGCTTTTGCTTCTTTTTCAGCTTTGGTAACTGGTGCATCACCTTTGAAGATCCAAACTTTGCAACCGATACGACCAAATGTTGTGTGAGCTTCATGGAAACCAAATTCAATATTTGCTCTTAAAGTATGTAATGGCACGCGTCCTTCACGATAAAACTCTGAACGACTCATTTCTGCGCCACCTAAACGACCAGAAACTTGTACTCTAATTCCTTTTGCTCCACCTTTAAGAGCAGTTTGCATACCTTTTCTCATTGCACGTCTAAATGAAACACGACTTGCTAATTGTTCTGCTACACCTTGTGCCACAAGTTGGGCATTAACCTCAGGATTTTTTACTTCCAAAATGTTTAATTGAACTTGTTTACCGGTTAATTTTTCCAAATCAATTCTGATGCGATCTGCTTCTTGCCCACGACGACCAATTACGATTCCTGGACGTGCAGTATGAATATCAATTCTTACTCTTTCACGAGTTCTTTCAATATCAACATGACTAATTCCAGCTCTTTCCATGCCAGCTGTTAATTTTTCACGAATTAAAATATCTTCCTTTATATAGTCTTGATATCTTTCACCTTTTTTGGTTGAGTCGGCAAACCATTTGCTGGTGTAATCAGAGGTATATCCCAAACGGAAGCCATGTGGGTTAACTTTTTGACCCATTATTTATTGCCTCCTTCGGTTTTCTTGGTAGTTTTTTTCGCTACAGCTTTTTTCGCAGTTTTCTTTGCAGGTGCTTTATTAGAAGTTTCAACAGTCTCAACTGGCTTTGCTGGTGCTGCTTTTGCTACTGCTTGAACTTTTTTAGTTTCAACGCTTTGTTTAGCTTTTGGTTTATTTGGACGTCTGCCAGGTTTTCTTCTTGGAGCAGAACCTTGTGGTTCCAAAATTAAAGTGATGTGAGAAGTTCTTTTATCAATTCTATAAGCTCTACCTTGCGCACGTGGTCTAATTCTTTTCATAGTTGGACCTTCATCAACAAATGCTTCTGCCACATACAAAGTTGCAGGATCAACATTTAAATTATTTTTTGCATTTGCCATTGCAGAATTCAAAACTTTGCCAACTGTTTCACTTGCTGCTTGTTCGGCATATTTCAAAACGGCTTGGGCTTCTCTGGCAGAAAGTCCACGAATTAAATTAACCACACGACGAGCTTTCATCGGTGTGATTCGCACGAAACGTGCTGAGGCTCTAGATTCCATTGTCATAATCCTTTATTCGTTTGTTGCTTTCTTGTCATCGCCCTTAACGTGTCCACGAAAAGTTCTGGTTGGAGCAAATTCGCCAAGTTTATGTCCGACCATTTGTTCTGTTATAAAAACTGGAATATGTTTCTTGCCATCGTGCACAGCGATGGTGTGACCAAGCATGTCAGGAATAATCATGGAACGACGTGACCAAGATTTAATAACATTCTTAGTTTTCTTTTCATTTTGATCGTTCACTTTTTTTAACAAGTGAGCATCAACAAATGGACCTTTTTTCAAACTTCTAGCCATTACTTAGCACTCCTTGCTTTGTTTGCTGGACGACGTCTGACAATAAATTTTTGTGAAGCTTTGTTTGGTCTACGAGTACGACCTTCTGGTTTACCTGAAGGATTAACAGGATGACGACCACCTGAAGTTTTTCCTTCACCACCACCGTGTGGATGATCAACTGGGTTCATTACTACTCCACGAACCGTTGGTCGAACACCTTTCCAACGTTTACGTCCTGCTTTACCCCAACTGATATTGGATTGTTCAGCATTGCCAACTTCACCAACAGTGGCACGACATCTAACGTCAACACTTCTAATTTCTCCGGATGGAAGTCTAAGTTGTGCAAGTTGACCTTCTTTAGCAACTAATTGCACACTTGCTCCAGCTGAACGTGCCATCTTGGCACCTCCACCTGGTCTTAATTCCACAGCGTGAATCACAGTACCTACTGGAATATTTCTAATTGGCAAATTGTTTCCTGGTTTGATATCTGCATTTGGACCAGTTTCAATTGGATCATTTTGTTTTAATCTGTTTGGAGCAAGAATGTATCTTTTTTCTCCATCAGCAAAATGAATTAGAGCAATACGAGCAGTTCTATTTGGATCGTATTCAATGTGTGCAACTTTTGCAGGAATTCCATCTTTATCTAAACGTTTGAAATCAATTAAACGATAAGCACGTTTATGTCCGCCACCTTGATGACGGGTAGTAATTCTTCCTTGATTGTTTCTGCCACCTTTTGAATTAATTGGTTTAATCAAAGATTTTTCAGGTGTTGAACGGGTCAGTTCTGAAAAGTCAGCAACACTTGCACCACGATTTGATGGTGTGGTTGGTTTTAATTTTCTAATACCCATTTTTGTTCAACCCTCCTTTAAGCACTTGGCGCATTAAATATGTCAATTCGATCCCCTTGCGCAAGAGAAACAATTGCTCTTTTAGTGTCAGATCTTGATCCTTCACCAAAACGAGTGCGGTAAGTTTTACCTTTTCTATTAAGTGTGTTAACACTTAAAACTTTTACGTTGAATAGTTTTTCAACAGCTTGTCTAATTTGAGTTTTATTAGCATCTTTTCTAACTAAAAATGTGTATTTGTTTTCATCCAAAAGTGAATAACTCTTTTCAGAAACTACAGGTGCTATCAAAACTTGTCTTAAATCATTTGGATTCATTTAGGCACCAACCTCAGCATCTGTTGAGCGTCCTACTGCACTTGCAGATTTTCCAGTGCGAGGACCATTCAAAAATTCTTCTAAAGCAAGTTTGGTAAATACAACATCATCTGCATTTAAAACATCATAAGTATTTAATTGTCCAGGTGATACCACATGTAATTCTTTAACATTTCTTAAAGAAAACCATCCAACTAATTCATTTAAGGAAACGATAACTAAAACTTTTTTACCTTTAGCTACATTTCTAACAGCTTTTACACCTTGTTTTGTTGAAGGTTTGTCCCCTTCCACAATTGCCGACAAAATATGAATTTGGTTTTCTCGTGCTCTATCACTTAAAGCAGATCTTAAAGCTGCTAATTTCATTTTCTTTGGTGTTCTTTGTTCGTAATCTCTTGGTGAAATTGAGTGAACATGTCCACCACCGGTCCATTGTGGAGAACGAATAGAACCTTGACGAGCATTACCAGTTCCTTTTTGCTTATAAGGTTTCTTTCCACCACCGGAAACATCTGAGTGTGATTTAGTTTTTTGAGTACCTTGTCTTGCTGCTGCTAATTGTGCGGTAACAACTTGATGCATTAATGGCACATTTACTTGGCAATCAAAAATATCTGCAGGCAATTCCATATTTCCTGCACTTGTTCCACTTGGAGAAGTAATTTGTATGTTAGGCATTATTTTTTACCTGCCTTCACAATTTGTGTTTTGGCAGCAGATCTAATTAAAACTAAAGAACCAATCGCACCTGGTACTGCACCTTTAACAAGAATTAAATTATTTTCAGGATCAATTTGAGCAATTGTCATGTTCACAGTGGTGACACGATCTGAACCCATACGTCCAGCCATTTTTAAACCTTTGAAAACTCTTCCTGGTGTTGAGTTTGCACCAACTGAACCTGGAGATCTGTGTTTTCTTTCCACACCGTGTGATGCTCTTAGTCCATGGAAACCATGACGTTTCATTACACCTGCAAAACCTTTACCTTTGCTAGTTCCAGTTACATCAACTGCTTCACCAGCTGCAAATAAATCGGCGTTAATTTCTTGACCAAGTGTGTAATTGTTGGCATCAAGAGTTCTAATTTCTACAACGTGTCTTCTTGGAGTAACTCCAGCTTTTGCAAAGTGACCTTTTTCTGGTTTGCTAACTTTTCTTGGATCAATTTCACCAAAAGCTAATTGCACTGCAGAGTAACCGTCAGCTTCTTTAGTTCTAACTTTGGTGACAACATTTGGACCAGCTTTAATTACTGTTACAGGAACTACTTTGTTTGCTTCATCCCAAACTTGTGTCATACCAAGTTTTTCTCCCAATATTCCTTTTACATTACGGTCCATTTGCTCATCACCTCTTTTCTTTACAACTTGATTTCAATATCAACACCGGCTGGTAGGTCCAGACGCATTAGTGAGTCAACAGTTTTTGGAGTTGGATCCAAAATGTCGATAAGTCTTTTGTGTGTTCTCATTTCAAAATGTTCGCGAGAATCTTTATATTTAAATGGGGAACGAATAACTACATAAACATTTTTTTCAGTAGGAAGCGGTACAGGTCCAGCAACTTTTGCACCAGTTTTAGTCACTGTTTCAACGATTTTTTTCGCTGAAGAATCAATGACCTCATGGTCGTAGGCTTTGAGCCTGATACGGATCTTTTGTCCGGCCATTTGGTTTCGCTATCTACTTTCTTTGCTAGTTTCTTTTTGTTGGCTTCAAGCGGAGTAAGTTTTGCCCACTCCGCCTGAAAATCAACGGGTTCGTTAATTACTTAACGATTTTTGTAACTCTTCCTGCCCCTACTGTGCGGCCACCTTCACGAATTGCAAAACGAAGACCATCTTCCATTGCAATTGGTTGAATTAATTCAACTTTCATTTCAGTGTTGTCGCCTGGCATAACCATTTCGACACCGTTTGGTAATTGGCAAACACCAGTCACGTCAGTTGTACGGAAGTAGAACTGTGGACGGTAGTTATTAAAGAATGGAGTGTGACGTCCACCTTCATCTTTGCTCAAAATATAAACTTGAGCTTCGAAATTTGTGTGAGGTGTTGCTGAACCTGGTTTAACCACAACCATTCCGCGTTCAACATCTTCTCTTTTTGTTCCACGAAGTAACAAACCAACGTTTTCACCAGCTTGACCTTCGTCAAGAAGTTTGCGGAACATTTCAATTCCTGTAACGATGGTCTTTTGTGAAGTTTCACGAATACCTACGATTTCAACTTCTTCGTTAACTTTTACTTGACCACGTTCAATACGACCGGTGATAACTGTTCCACGACCAGTGATTGTGAAAACATCTTCAACTGGCATAAGGAATGGTTTATCAATTTCGCGTTTTGGAGTTGGAATAAATGTGTCAACTGCACCCATTAATTCCATGATTGAATCTGCCCATTTTGCATCGCCTTCCAAAGCTTTCAAAGCTGAGATGCGCACAATTGGAGTATCTTTTCCTGGGAATTCATACTTGTTTAGAAGTTCTCTAATTTCTTCTTCAACAAGTTCTAATAAATCTGGATCTGCTGTGTCGCACTTATTTAATGCAACAACGATTGCAGGAACACCAACTTGACGTGCCAACAAAACGTGTTCTTTTGTTTGTGGCATTGGTCCGTCAGTTCCAGCAACAACAAGGATTGCTCCGTCCATCTGTGCTGCACCAGTAATCATGTTCTTGATGTAGTCAGCGTGTCCAGGGCAGTCAACGTGTGCGTAGTGACGTGCTTCTGTTTGGTATTCGACGTGTGCAATCGAAATGGTGATACCGCGTTGACGCTCTTCAGGAGCTTTGTCAATTTGGTCGAACGGAGTAAATGGATTTACATCCGGATATTTGTCGTGTAGCACCTTGGTTATCGCCGCGGTCAATGTGGTTTTGCCGTGGTCGATGTGGCCGATGGTGCCGATATTTACGTGCGGTTTTGTACGCTCGAATTTGGCCTTTGCCACTTTGCTTCTCCTCTGACCTGCGTTTTTTTATTCCGAATTTTTAGCAGTTTGCTAATGATCCGGATCTTTCTTTCTTACTCGCCGCGAACCTTGGCCACAATTTCTTTCGAAACTGCATCTGGTACTTGCGCGTAAGAATGAAACTGCATTGTGTAACTTGCACGTCCTTGTGTTTTAGAACGTAAGTCACCTACGTAACCAAACATTTCACTTAATGGAACTAAAGCTTTAACAACTCTTGCACCAGCTCTTTCATCCATTGCTTGAATTTGGCCACGACGTGAATTCAAATCTCCAATTACATCTCCCATGAAATCTTCAGGAGTTACAACTTCAACATCCATCATTGGTTCTAACAAAACTGGATGTGCTTTTCTAGCTGCTTCTTTAAATGCCATTGATCCGGCAATTTTGAATGCAAGTTCAGATGAGTCAACATCGTGGTAAGCGCCATCTTGCAAAGTAACTTTGATATCAACCATTTGATATCCAGCTAAAACACCATTTGTCATTGCTTCTTGAGCACCATCATCAACTGAAGGAATATATTCTCTCGGAATACGACCACCAGTTACTTTGTTAATGAATTCATAACCGCCACCTTCTGTAAGGTTTGGCTCAATATCAACAATTACGCGAGCAAATTGTCCAGCACCACCAGATTGTTTCTTATGGGTGTAATCAACTTTTTCAACTTTCTTAGTAATGGTTTCTCTGTATGCAACTTGTGGTTTACCAACATTTGCTTCAACTTTAAATTCTCTCTTCATGCGATCTACTAAAACTTCAAGATGTAATTCACCCATGCCACCGATAATGGTTTGGCCAGTTTCTTCATCTCCACGAACATGGAAAGTTGGATCTTCTTCTGCAAGTCTTTGAATCGCTGTGGCAAGTTTGTCTTGATCATTCTTGGTTTTTGGCTCAATTGCTACGTGAATAACTGGATCTGGGAAATCCATTGATTCCAAAACAACTGGTTTATCAATATCGCACAATGTGTCTCCAGTTGTGGTGTCTTTTAGACCCATAACTGCAACGATTGATCCTGCTGAAGCTGATTCTTTTTCATCACGCTTATTTGCGTGCATTTGATAAATTTTGCCGATTCTTTCTTTTCTATCTTTGGTGCTATTTAATACACCTGTTCCTGGTTCTAATTTTCCAGAATAAATTCTTATGTAAGTTAATTTTCCAAGATGTGGATCACTCATGATTTTGAAAGCTAAAGCAGAAAATGGTTCGGTATCTGATGGAGATCTTTCAATTTCAACTGAAGAATCGCCTTGTTTGAAACCTTTGATTGAACCAATATCTAAAGGAGAAGGAAGATAACGAGTTACCGCATCCAACATTTGTTGTACACCTTTATTTTTGAAAGCTGAACCCATAATTACTGGAACTACTGTGAAGTTAACTGTGCCTTTTCTAATTGCGGCAATGATTTGTTCTGTTGAAGGTTCTTTTTC
>JBJSWT010000062.1:0-3517 GCA_046086025.1 Actinomycetes bacterium
TTAGAATTGGTCTAATATCTGACAAAATTCCTTGGTAAGCGATGTAGATAAGTGCAACTAAAACCACTACTGGAGGTATTGGCCAAAGCGGCATCTTGTAAACATCTTTGTGTCCTTTATCAAGACTTCTAACTCTTAAGGCCGCAAAAGCAACAATGGCATAAACCACAACTAAGCTGGCACCAGTTGCAAGTAGCAAGAAATCAAATGGAACAAATGCACCCACCAATACCGAAACAATACCGACTACAACTGTTGCAAGAATTGGAGTTTGGAATTTTTTATTGATTGATCCAAGTGGTTTACCAATAGCATCTGGCCAAGATCCATCTCTTGCAGATGAGAAAAGTAAACGGGCAACTTGAATAATAATTGCAATCACTGCATTAATAATTGCAATTGCAATAGCTACAGAAACTAGAACATTGAGAGTTTCTCCTCCACGTTCAATTAAGAAATAATTAATTGGCGCTGGATCTGCTAACAATTTTTCTAACGATCCTGTTCCAAGAACTACAGCCATTAAAGGAAGTATTTCTACTAAAACAGTCACAAGTAAAGCAATCATGATTGCTTTACCCATTTTGCTTGAAGCATTTTTTGTTTCTTCTGCATAATAAACAGCCTGTCCATATCCGTTATATGCAAAAAGTGCTACAGCAAGAAGTGAAATTACTAATCCCCAACTAACTGCTTCTAATGTTCCAGCAGAAGTAATTGCTTGGGGAGTCCAAAAAGTACTAACTGGTCTTGAGATATGAATCACTCCTAAAAGAATAAGAACTAGCACTGCTAGTAATTCAATTCCTAAGAAAATTCCTGTTACCCAAGCATTAGTTTTAATTCTTAACGCAGCAACAATTGTGCAAAGTGCCATCACAATTAAGCCCACGTTGTTGCCTGATAATCCCGAGAACGCTACTCCTAAATACATTCCTGTACCTAGTCCAATTACTGGAATGATTAAAACTCCAGAAACTAGAGTTAAAAGCATGACTCCAAAACCAAGTGGTTTACCTAAAATACGTGCCGCCCACGTATATTCACCACCTGAAATTGGATATCTAGTTGAAAGTTCTGCATAACTCATACCAACAAACATTGCAACAAAAGCTGCCAATGCCATTGCTAATACAGAAGCACCACCTAAAGATAAAAGAACTGCAGGCACAATAATGAAAACACTTGATGCAGGGGTTACTGCAGAAAGTGTTATCAGAATGTTTTGTCTGATTGACAGTTCTCTTGAAAGTTCTTGTTTATAAGAACCCATTCGATTCCCTCCTAAGGTCTCTCTTGGGGTTCATACAACTCTTCAACGTGATTTAAGTCAAGTAAATAAAGGCACTTATTGCCTAAATAGTTAACTTTAGGCAAAGATGACTGTGAGGAAAGTGGGTAAACATGTCCTTAACTTCAGCAAATGGATTAAAAAGGGCAAGAGCTTTAGGGATTCCTTTTGAAGGAACGCCGGGGAAATTTAATGCCATCACTGATGTACCAGGTTTAGAAGTTGGCATGGTTACTTTAAAACAAGGATCAGATGTAAGAACAGGTGTTACTGCAATTTGTCCAAGAGGAAAAGACAAAATTGGTAGTGCTTGTGCTGCAGGATTTTATTCTTTAAATGGCAATGGTGAAATGACTGGCACCATTTGGATAGAAGAAACAGGTTCTTTATCAATGCCAGTTCTAATAACTAATACACATGCGGTTGGCACGGTTCATCGTGGAGTAATTGATTGGATTAATCAATATAAACCAGCTTTAGCTGCTCAATGGTTACTTCCAGTTGTGGCAGAAACATGGGATGGATATTTAAACGACATCAATGGGCCACATGTAAAAACTACTCATGCAATTGAGGCAATTAATAAAGCAAAAAGTGGAGTTATTGAAGAAGGTTCTGTTGGTGGTGGCACTGGCATGAATTGTTACGAATTTAAAGGCGGTAGTGGTTCTTCTTCCAGAATTGTTAAATATGCAAATAGTGAATATGTGGTAGCAGCTTTTGTGCAAGCAAACTTTGGTTCCAGAAGTGAAATTAGAATTGCAGGTGTGCCCATGTCAGATTTGGATGTACCAAATCCTATAAATGATATTTCTTGGTTTATAAGTGATAAGCAAAATGCAAAAGCACCATCAGGGGCAGGATCTGTGATTGCAATCATTGCCACAAATGCACCACTACTTCCTGCACAATGTAAAGCTCTTGCTCGCAGAGTTCCACTTGGTTTAGCAAGAACTGGAACTGCGGGAAGTCATTTTTCAGGAGATATTTTCTTAGCATTTTCAACAGCTAATGAAGGATCTTTACAAAGTGGATTTCCAGTTAGTGAAGCAACTGAAAAAGATTATGACCAATTTAAATCAATTCAATGGGGCAGAATGGATGATTTCTACACCGCAGTTGTGCAATCTGTTGAAGAAGCTGTTTTGAATGCTTTAGTTTCTAATGAAGATATTGAAGGAAGATTGGGGCATAAAAGTTTTGCTTTGCCACACGATCAAGTAGTTGAGAAATTAAAGGAATTTAACAGAATCTAAAGCATTAAAAGGGGCCAATTTCTTGGCCCCTTTATCAACAATAAGGTTAATTGCCATCTCTGGCAACTATTGTTTGCTTATAACAAATATAAATTATTAACTCAAGTAATTCAAGTTTTGTAATTCAAAAGTATTAATATCCACAAGGTTTAATTATTCACAATATTCAATTTATTTTGTGCAGATTGGCTTTAAGTAGTTCACATTAGGTAGATGGTAAATAAATTATTAGAACTGAATAATTACTATATGCATCTTGACACATATGAGTCATGATGCATATGATGGTAATACTGGCTGGATTATCAAAATTCATCCTGCTGTGGAGGAATGGATAAATGCACTCAAAAAAAGAGAGCACGAAAAAGTGATTTCGGCTTTGAAAGCTTTAGAGCAACAAGGACCAATGCTTGGTAGGCCATTTGTTGATCATGTAAAGGGTTCAAGATTTAAAAACATGAAGGAGCTAAGACCAAGAGGTGAAAGCCTTAGGCTGCTCTTTGCATTTGACCCTGCAAGACAAGCAATCATCTTAGTTGCAGGAGATAAAAGCAAAGTGTGGAACAAATGGTACGAAAAAAATATTTCATTAGCTGATCAAAGATTTAGTGAGCATTTGAAGGAATTTGAGTAGAAATGAGGCATAAATGTCACAAAAATATATAACATTTAATGAATTAAAAAAGAAGAGACCATATAACGAGAAACGAGTCAATAAATTGACTCAACAAATGATTCGTGAATCAAATGCGATGCGACTTGCAGAAATTCGAAAAACTATGGAGTTAACTCAAGTTGAAATGGCAAAAGAAATTGGAGTTGATCAATCAAATATCTCTCGAATTGAAAGTGGAAAATTTTCTAATACTGAGATTGGAACACTTCAGGCTTACATTGAAGCTCTTGGTGGGAAATTAGAAATTTATGCACGAATCGGCAAAGATATGCACCGACTGGTTGATTCTGATAA
>JBJSWT010000063.1:0-10630 GCA_046086025.1 Actinomycetes bacterium
TTCTTATTTAAGAATGCTTAGCACATTAAAACAACCCAAATGGATCATCCTGACCATTGTTTTAATTGTTGCAATTTATGCATTCATTAATTTATCCGAATGGCAATTCAATAGAGATGAACAGCGAAGAACTCAAAATCAAGAAATAAAAACAGCTTTGAATAAAGTACCAATTAATATTTTAGATTCAACTAATTTAGACAATTTAATTGAATGGCAACCAGTTCAAATAACAGGAAAAGTTAATACCGATAATGTCAGATTTGCTCGAAATAGGTATTTAGATTCATCCCTTGGATTTTGGGTCATAGCGCCCTTAAATATAAATGAAAACCAAAAAGTACTAATCAATTTAGGATTTTTGCCAGTTAATTACCAAAATAGATTTGACGAAATATCCATCCCTAATCAAACCATTAGTTTTAAAGGTTGGGTAAGAAAAATGGAGAATCATAAAATCACCCCTAGTGATTATCCAGAGTTACAAATTTCATCGATTAGTGCTGATAATTTTGCTGGTGATGTTTACAAAAACTCTTACATTCAAATCAATGATTCATCTGTTGATCTAAAAAATATAGCTCTTCTACCTGAACCTAAACTTTCAAGTGGTCCGCACTTTAGTTATGCGATCCAATGGATTATTTTTGCGCTATTACTACCAATAGGTTGGATAATTCTTTATAGAGGAGAAAAATCTAATTAGATTTTTCAAATTGTTTATTGTATAAATCAGCGTAAACTGAATTTTTCAACAACAAATTCTGATGTGTATCAAGGGCTAATAATTCACCGTCTTTTATTACGGCTATCTGATCTGCAGAAACTACTGTTGAAAGTCTATGAGCAATGACAACAGATGTTCTATTAATTAACACCGAACTAAGTGCCTTTTGCACTTCAGCTTCGCTTTCGTTGTCTAAATGAGCAGTAGCTTCATCCAAAATTATGATTCGAGGTTGTTTTAAAAATACTCTTGCAATGGCAATTCTTTGCTTTTCTCCACCACTTAGTCGATAACCTCGATCCCCTACTACAGTGTTTAATTTTTCAGGCAAATCAGAAACAAAATCTTTAATTTGAGCACTCTCTAGTGCTTGCCAAATTTCGTTCTCGTTTGCATCAGATTTTGCATAAAGAAGATTATTTTTTATAGTGTCGTGAAATAGATGAGAATCTTGGGTTACTACTCCAATTGTGTCTCGAATATCTTTTCTACTTAATTCTTTTAAATTAACTTCTCCTACTAATACTTCACCTTTGGTTGGATCATAAAGTCTTGAAATCAATTGTGAAATGGTGGTTTTTCCACTTCCACTTGGGCCAACTAATGCAGTCATTGTGCCGGGTTTCATTTCTATTGAAATGTTTTTTAAAATTTCAGTGTTTGATTCAAGTGAAGTATCTTCTTTGGCAAGTTCTAAAGATTCGATTCCTACTTCTTTTCTTGTTGGATAAATGAAAGAGACATTCTTAAATCGTATTCCTAATGGACCTTCAGGAAGTTTTTTAGAGACTTCTGGATCTTTAATTAAAGGTTTTAAATCTAAAATTTCAAAAACTCTTTCAAACGAAACAAGAGCAGTCATAACATCAACCCTGACATTTGATAAACCTGTCAAAGGTCCATAAAGCCTTCCCAAAAGTGCTGCAAGTGCTAATAAAGTTCCTAAAGTTAAGGCCTGGTCAACTACTAAAACTCCTCCCAGCCCATAAACAATTGCAGTTGCAATAGTTGCAACTGTTGTTAATGCCACAAAGAAAATCCGATTGGTCATGGCTATTTTTATGCCAATATCTTTTACTCTTTCTGCTTTTACAAAGAAATTAATTGATTCCTTGTCCGGTGAACCAAATAATTTAGCCAACAAAGCTCCTGCCACGTTGAATTTTTCGTTCATAGTTTGACTCATCTGAGAATTTAAATTCATTTGCTCTCGAGAAAGAGCTTGTACTTTTTTACCCATATATTTTGCTGGAATCAAAAAAATAGGTAAAAGAACTAGAGAAGTCAAAGTTATAGTCCAAGAAAGAAAGAACATGGTACCTAAAACAACTACAAGACTTATTCCATTTGAAACTATTCCACTTAAAGTAGAGGTGAAAGCTTGTTGTGCACCAATTACATCACCATTTACTCGAGAGATAAGCGAACCAGTTTGGGTTCTTGTAAAAAAAGCAATTGGCTGAGACTGTACATGATCAAAAACTTGACTTCTTAAAGTAAGAATTAATCCTTCTCCAATTCTTGAACTGAAAAGTCTTTCAACAATACTTAAACCAGCTGAAAGTATGGCTAGAACTGCTACTAGAAGAGCTGTTGTAATAACAATTTCTCTATTACCTGCTGAAATACCATCATCAACTATTCTTTTGAATAACAATGGTTGAGCCACAACTAAAAAAGCATCAACGATAACTATGACGACTAGATAAGAAATATCTTTGTTTAATGGTTTTGCATATTTGACTATTCGATTGAATGTGTCAGATTTGATACCTTTATTTTTTACACTGGAATCTCTGGTTAGGGATCTATAAGATTCCCACATCTGCATCTGACTCATACTTGAATGAGTCTAGTTCAGATTGAAAATTTCAACGACTTAAAGATTAAATCCAAGCGCTCTTAACATTTGACGACCTTCATCTGTAATTTTGTCTGGGCCCCAAGGTGGCATCCACACCCAATTTATTCTGAATTCATCGACAATTCCATTTAAAGCGGCTTTAGTTTGATCTTCAATTACATCAGTTAAAGGACAAGCTGCAGAAGTTAAAGTCATATCGATTACTGCTTTATTATCTTCAGTTACTTCTACACCGTAAATCAAACCTAAATCGACAACGTTAATTCCTAATTCAGGATCAACCACATCGTGCAATGCTTCATAAACATTATCTTTTGCTGCAACGACATCAACCGCCATTTACTTCTCCTTGTGCTCTTATGATTGCATCCTTTGCTGCCATCCAAGACAACAAAGCACATTTTACTCTTGCTGGATACTGAGCTACTCCTATCATAGAAACTCCATCTCCAATCAAGTCTTCATTTCCTTGATAGTTGCCCTTACCTTGCATCATTTTCAAGAAATCATCATTTATTTGATTAAATTCATCAATAGATTTTTTATTTACTTGCTCGAACATGATACTTGCAGAAGCTTGGCTGATTGAACATCCTTGACCATCGTAAGAAATACTTTCAATTGTTTTCTTATCTTGTGAAAGTTTTACCTGTACCGTAATTTCATCACCACAAGTGGGATTTACATGGTGAGCTTGACCATCAAATGAATCTTTTAAACCTTTGCCTCGTGGCGATTTGTAGTGATCAAGAATAACTTCTTGATACATGTTTGAAAGTTGCATTATTTAACTCCAAAGAATTTAAATACTTTTTCTATTCCTGTAAGTAGTGCCTCAATATCTGATTCATCATTATAAATATAAGTACTTGCTCTAGTTGTTGATTGAACTTTCAATTTATCCATAATTGGTCTTGCACAATGATTTCCTACTCTTACGGCTATTCCTAGATCATCTAGAACTTGGCCCACATCATGAGGATGTAATCCTTCTAGAGCAAACGAGACAGTACTTCCTCGATCTATATTTGAAGTTGGGCCATAAATTTTTACTTTATCTATATCCTTTAATCCGTTTATTAATTTAGATGTTAAAAATCTTTCATAATTATGCACATTTTGCATTCCTAAATTCTGCAAGTATTCAACTGCTGCTCCAAGTGCTACTGCTTCTGCTGCTGGAGGAGTGCCTGCTTCAAATTTTTTAGGAGCTTTAGCAAAAGTTGATTTCTGCATGGTTACAGTTTCAATCATTGAACCCCCAGTGATAAATGGTGGCATCATTTCTAGAAGTTCATCAGTTGCAGCAAGTAAACCAATTCCAAGTGGTCCTAACATTTTGTGTCCTGACCAAGCAATCGCATCTGCTTTTAAATTTTGGAAATCTACCGGCATATGAGGCACAGATTGACATGCGTCCAAAAAGAAAAAAGCATTAACATTTCTGGCAGCTTTTCCAATTTTTTCTACATCGGTGATAGAACCAAGGACATTACTCATGTGAGAAACAGAAACGATACGAGTTTTACTTGTTATGACTTTGTCCAATTTGGAATAATCTAACAATCCTTCATCAGTTATTGGGATCCACTTTAAAATTGTGCCAATTTTTGAGCATAATTCTTGCCACGGCACAAGATTTGCATGATGCTCCAATTCCGACACCACGATCTCATCTCCAGGATTTAAAACAAGTTTTGGATTAATTGATTTATCAAATTTGGATTTTAATGTTGCATTTAGAAAAGCATAAGATAACAAATTTAATGACTCGGTAGCATTTTTTGTGAAAACTATTTGTTCTGGTTTAACATTTACAAAACTAGCTATTTTTTCCCTTGCTTTTTCGTGAGCATCAGTAGCAAGTTCCGCTAGGTAATAAGCACCTCTATGAACTCCTGAATTTATAGTTTCATAGAAATTATTTTGAGCATCGATAACAATTTGAGGTTTTTGAGAAGTTGCTGCACTATCTAAATAAATTAATTTTTTGTCATTTCTAACATGTCTTTCAAGAATTGGAAAGTCAAGTTGGATTTTTTTAACATCCAACTTGATATTCGAATCTAGTATTGTCATGCCCCTGTTGTTGCTTTAGAAAACTTAACGTAACCGTTTGCTTCTAATTCCTCAGCTAATTCTTGTCCCCCAGTCGCAGCGATTCGTCCGTCAACGAAAACACTAACTTTGTCTGGTTTGACATATCTTAAAATTCGGGTGTAGTGAGTAATCAATAAAACACCTGTGTTATTTTTTGTAACCGTTCTATTTATTCCTTCTGAAACAATTCTTAAAGCATCCACATCAAGCCCTGAATCAGTTTCATCTAAAATTGCAATCTTTGGTTTCATTAATTCAAGTTGCAAAATTTCGTGACGTTTCTTTTCGCCACCAGAAAAACCTTCATTTACATTTCTTTCTGAAAATGATGGATCCATGCCTATTTCTTTCATAGATTCATTCATTTCCTTCAACCAATCGCGTAATTTAGGAGCTTCTCCTCGTAATGCTGTGATTGATGAACGCAAGAAATTACTTACCGAAACTCCTGGAATTTCAACTGGATATTGCATAGCTAAAAAAAGTCCTGCTCTTGCTCTTTCGTCTACTGACATGTCTAAAACATCAGCGCCATCTAAAGTCACTGTTCCTTGGGTGATTGTGTATTTAGGATGGCCTGCGACGGCGTATGCCAAAGTTGATTTTCCAGAACCATTTGGTCCCATGATGGCGTGAGTTTCGCCAGACTTAATTGTTAAATCAACACCTCGCAATATTTCTTTTAATTCACCATCGGTTTCAACACTTACATGCAAATTTTTGATTACTAATTCAGACATATTTTTTCCTTTTCTATATTCCAACTTTTACGATGCCGTTGTCGCCATCGCCTTCTACTTCGACTTCAAAAACTTCTAATGCAGTTGTTGCTGGTGGAGTCTTTGGTTCTCCAGTTGTTAAATCAAACTCTGAACCATGTAACCAACATTCAATTCCTGACTCAGTCACAGTTCCTTCACTTAAAGAAACTGCACCGTGAGTACATGCATCACTTACTGCATGAAACCCATTTTTATTTCTCACTAAACAAATGCTTTCCCCATTTACTTCAACTGCTTTAGCACTTCCTACTGCGAAATCAGTAACTTTTCCCACACTTGTCCAAGTTGTCATCTATTAGCTCTTTCAATTGCAGCATTTAGTTTTGCAGTTAACTTTTCCTTCAAATTAACATCACTAAACTCACCAAAGATTCCAGAAAAGAAACCTTCTATTACAAGTTGTCTTGCAGTATGTTCGTCAATTCCGCGTGACATTAAATAAAAAAGTTGATCATCATCTAAGCGTCCTGTAACACTTGCGTGTCCTGCTTTTTGTACCTCACCAGTTTCAATTTCTAGATTAGGAACTGAATCTGCTCTTGCCCCATCATCTAACAAAAGATTTCGATTCATTTCATAAGTGTCAGTTCCGGTTGCAACTTTTCGAATTAAGACATCTCCAACCCAAACAGTATGACTTCCTTCACCTTGTGCACCACCTCTATATAAAACATTGCTACGACAATCTTTCATATTGTGATCAACAAAAACTCTATTTTCAAAAAATTGTCCGTTGGTTGCTAAGAAAACACCAAATAAATCAATTGATGCATGAGGTCCAGAAAATTTTGCTCTTGGCACATAACGTAAGACATCAGAACCTAATTCAACAGATAAAGTTCTAACATTTGCATCTTTTGCCAATATAAATTGTTGTTCACTTATTAGAACTGAATCTTTACTTGCATCAAAAATGTTTATTACATCTATTCTTGAATTATCTAGTGCTTCAATTTCAGAATTAATTGCACCAATTCCTTCACCGATATACTCAAGTACCACAGTTGATTTACTATGTTGACCTGCTTCAATTTTTACATGTGAATATTGAACTCCTGAAGTTAAGTTAATTTTCACCCAAACTAATTCGCTAGATTCAAACTCTTTAGGAATTGTTATAACTAGTACTTCTTTTGCATTAGCAAAAGATCTTGCGGTAATGCGATCTGTAGCTAAAAAATTAGATTTCAACTCATTTTTACTAATTATTTGATGATTTATTGAAGAACTTGCCTCAACTTCAAATTTAAAATTGGTTGTAGCTTGCGCTTCAACGTGCAGATTTCCTACACGTTTTAAAGGTGTATAGCGCCATTCTTCTTCTCGCCCATTAGGGATGGCAAAATCATCTGGATTAATAGATGCAATTCGATCAGGTCTTGCATCAGTACTTTTAAGTAATATTTCTCTTTCTTGTAATCCAGTGCTCATCCAACAGCACCTTCCATTTGCAATTCAATTAATCGATTTAATTCAATTGCATATTCCATAGGTAATTCTCGAGCAATTGGTTCCACAAATCCACGCACGATCATCGCCATTGCTTCGTCTTCGTTCAAACCTCTTTGCATTAAATAAAAGAGTTGATCTTCACTAACTTTTGAAACGGTAGCTTCGTGTCCCATTGAAACATCATCTTCACGACAATCAATGTATGGATAAGTATCAGATCTTGAAATGTCATCCACCAAAAGTGCGTCACATTTAACAGTTGTCTTGGAGTTATATGATCCTTCATTTACTTGGATTAATCCTCGATAAGAAGTTCTACCTCCACCTCTGGCAACTGATTTAGAAATAATTGTGGAAGAAGTATTTGGAGCAGCGTGAACCATTTTCGCTCCTGCATCTTGATGTTGACCTTCGCCAGCAAATGCAACTGACATGGTCTCACCTTTGGCATGTTCTCCAACTAGCCAAACTGCTGGATATTTCATAGTCACTTTTGAACCGATGTTTCCATCAATCCACTCCATGGTTGCACCTTGTTGGGCAACTGCTCTTTTTGTAACCAAGTTATAAACGTTGTTAGACCAGTTTTGAATTGTGGTGTAACGACATCTTGCATTCTTTTTTACAATAATTTCTACAACTGCACTATGTAATGAGTCAGAAGAATAAATAGGTGCAGTACAACCCTCTACATAATGCACATAAGCATCTTCATCAACAATGATTAAAGTTCTTTCAAATTGTCCCATATTTTCAGTGTTGATTCGAAAGTATGCCTGCAAAGGAATATCAACTTTTACACCTTTTGGAACATAGATAAATGATCCACCTGACCACACTGCAGTATTTAAAGCAGCAAATTTATTATCTCCAGATGGAATTACGGAGCCAAAATATTCTTTGAAAATATCTTCGTGTTGTTTTAATCCTGTGTCGGTATCAAGAAAAATTACTCCTTGTTTTTCTAGATCTTCTCTAATCTGGTGATAAACAACTTCTGATTCATATTGAGCAGCTACTCCTGCAATCAATCTCTTTTTTTCTGCTTCAGGAATTCCTAAGCGATCATAAGTATTTTTAATATCATCAGGCAGTTCTTCCCATGAAGTTGCTTGTTTCTCAGTTGAACGAACAAAGTATTTAATATTGTCAAAATCAATACCACCAAGATAGGCACCCCAATTTGGCAGAGGCTTCTTTTCGAAAAGACTTAGCGCTTTTAATCTGGTTTCCAACATCCATGCTGGTTCATTTTTCTTAGCACTGATATCTCTAACGACGTCTTCTGTTAAACCACGTTTAGCATTTTTTCCAGCATCATTTTTGTCATGCCATCCATACTCGTAATTTCCTAATCCTTCTAATTCAGGACGAGCTATTGTCATTTGTTCTCCTTGTATTGTTTGGCTGAACTAACTGCTGCTTTTGGCAAAGTACTTATTAAACTTGTACAAATATTTCCACCTTTTGCAATGGTTGAAAGTCTGGTCACATTAACTCCTAAAATAGAGTTAAACATTTCAAGTTCAGCATCACAGAATTCATGATGTTTTTCAGCAACGTGTGCGATTGGACAATTATGTTGGCAAAGCTGAATCGTATGAGTTGGTCCTGAACCCTTATCTGAAGTGGCAGCAAATCCTTCTTTAGTCAAAACTTCAGTTAACTTTTCAACTTTCTTATCTAACGTTTTAAATTTATCAATTTCATTTACATATTTCGCAAAAATTTTGTTTACTCTTTTTTCCGCAAAAAGTTTTACACCTTTTGCTCCTTGTAATTCATCTATAAATGCCACAGAATCTTCTGCTAAACCTTGATATTGATTTTCAAAAAAATCTCTTCCTTGCGGAGTTAGTGAATAAACTTTGGCTGGTCTTCCTCTGCCTTTGGGTTTTGCAGGTCCAAATGGTGCAACTTCGTGACATTCAGCTAAAGATTTTTCAGTCATGTCATCCAAATGCTTTCTCACTGCAACTGCACTAATTCCCAATGAATCAGCCAAATCACTTGCCGAAATAGGACCTTTTTTAAGCAGTTCCCTAGCTAAGCGATCTCTGCCTAGAGTCTTGAATTCCATAACCCTAGTGTTGCCTATTTAACGTTTGCGTGCAAGTTAGAGGTGGTTAGACTCGAATTACCACATGAAAAAAAGCACTTTAATCAAACGAGCTCGTTTAGCAAGCTTGATAAATCTCATTACTCAGTCAGGGATCATCGTTACTGGTGCAGTGGTTCGATTAACAGGTTCTGGATTGGGATGTCCTACTTGGCCAAATTGTGCACCAGGTTCTCTTGTGCCAGTTGCAAGCCAGGTTGAAGGTTTTCATAAATACATTGAATTTGGAAACAGGTTATTAACTTTTGTCGTATTACTGGCATCTGTTGCAGTGCTGGTGGTTGCCCTTATTTCGAAAAATAGACGCATAATCATCTGGTCAACTTTGCCACTTATTGGAACATTACTTCAAGCAATATTAGGTGGAATTACTGTTTTAACTGGTTTAAATCCATTTACAGTTATGTTTCACTTCTTACTTTCAATTGTGTTAGTTGCTATTTCTGTCATAATTTATAAATTTTGGGCTAAAACAAAACCAACCAAAATAACTTCAAAATTAATCAGAAATTACCTTAAATTTTTTACAGGAGTTGGCTTTGTTGTAATTACTTTAGGAACAATTACTACTGGTTCTGGTCCACATTCAGGAGATGAAATTGCGGCGCGATTTGAGATCGATACAAGAACTATTGCTTGGATTCATGCAGACTCTGTTTTACTATTTATTGGACTTTTAATAGGTTTAATTCTTTTAGTTAGAACCAATAAAGAATATAAATCACTTACAAAGTATTTAAATACACTGTTTGCTTTTTGTGTAATTCAAGGATTTATTGGTTACACTCAGTGGTTTACAAATCTTCCTTGGATATTAGTTGGTTTTCATGTTTTAGGATCAGTTTTAATTTGGATTAATTTAATGTTTATCTTTGAAAAATCAATTTATTCGCTTAAGGATCGCATTAAGCAAATCTAGACTGGATTCTGGTCGATATTTCATAAAAAGCCACGGCTCAGTTAGTTCTAATTCCATCAATAAATACGAACCTTTATATTCCACAACATCAATTCTTGCATAAAGCAATTCATTCCATGTTGATAATTTCGATGCAATAACTTCAAAAATATCTTCAATTTTTTTATCAATTGCTACTAGACCTGCTCCATCTCCATGCCCACCTTGAGTTAAAGCTGGTACTTTCCTTGCTACATGACTTAATTTGCCATCAATTACCACAATTGCTTTCTCACCATCTGTATCTACACTTTCGATGTAGGGCTGAATCATGGCGATTCGATTATTTTCAAAAATATTTTTTAATAATTGTTTTGCTTCATCTATTGAACTTGCTCTTCCTGCTAGGCGAGCACCTGCTCCTATTGAAGGCTTAATTGCAATAGCACTTGCCTGGCTGAATGCCCAATCCAATTTAGATTCAACTTCTTCTAAGCTTGAACAAAATTTTGTGGGAATTATTGGAATTTCATTTTGTTCCAACTCCAAGAGGTACTTTTTATCCGTATTCCACTTAACTATTTTGCTTGAATTAAAAAGTTTGGTCTCTTTTTCCACTTTTTGACTCCATAAAACAAAATCATCTCTGAAAGGTACATAGTTCCAAGTGGATCTAATTACTGCAGCA
>JBJSWT010000064.1:0-23799 GCA_046086025.1 Actinomycetes bacterium
ACTCTTTTTGCACTGCAATTACGATTCCACCTTTAGCGCTTCCATCAAGTTTGGTTAAAACTATTCCTGTCACATCTACTGCTTCTGTAAAAACTCTTGCTTGAATTAATCCATTTTGACCAGTTGTGGCATCAATAACTAACAAAATTTCTGTCACAGTTGCATGTTTTTCAATAACTCTTTTAATTTTTCCTAATTCATCCATTAGAGCATTTTTAGTGTGTAATCTTCCTGCGGTGTCAATTAAAACCACATCTGCTGAAACGGATAAACCTTTTTGAACAGCATTAAATGCAACAGTTGAAGGTTCTGAGTTCTCTTCCCCTACAACTACTTCGACATTACTTTTGTGCCCCCAAGTTTGTAATTGTTGACTAGCTGCTGCTCTGAAAGTATCTGCTGCGCCAAGTACACATTTCTTGCCGTTTTTAGTAAGTAAATTAGTAAGTTTTCCAACAGTGGTGGTTTTTCCTGTGCCATTTATTCCAACCATCATTATTACCGATGGTTTAGCATTCAAATTTAAATCACGATTTGTAGACTCTAAGGATTTTATTAATTGATCTTTTAAAACATTTTTGCCTTCTTGGGCACTATGGGCAGATTTTAAAACTGGATTTTGTTTTAATTCAGTTATTATTTCTTTAGTAGTTTTTACCCCAACATCTGCCAAAATTAATGTGTCTTCAATCTCTTGCCAGGCACTTTCATCTAGGTTGGATTTAGAAAAGATATTTAATAAATTACTTCCAAAATTAGATTTAGTTTTAATAACATTTTCTTCTTTATTCTTTCTAGAAAATATACCCATGAAAAGAAATTAATTAAGCAGGTTGATTTTCACGGACTTCACGAAGACGTTGGCTAACAACTGTAGAAATACCATCGCCTCTCATTGAAATTCCATATAGAGCATCACAAATTTCCATGGTTCTCTTTTGATGTGTAATAACGATCAATTGAGAATTCTCTCTTAATTCCTCATACAAAACCAAAAGTCTGCCAAGGTTTGCATCATCCAATGCTGCTTCAACCTCATCAAGGATATAGAAAGGTGAAGGTCTTGCTTTGAATAAAGCAACTAGGAATGCCACTGCAGCTAACGATTTTTCACCACCTGAAAGTAGGGAAAGTTTTAAGTAACGCTTACCAGCAGGTTTTACTTCAATATCAATTCCTGTTGTAAGCATGTTGTCTGGATCTGTTAAAGATAAACGTCCCTCCCCACCTGGGAATAGTCTTGGTAATACTTTTTCAAATTCAAGAGAAACATCTTTATAGGCTTCGTTAAATACTTGTTGCACTCTTTCTTCAACTTCAGCAATTACAGAAAGAAGATCTTTTCTTGTTTTCTTAACATCTTCTAATTGCTCAGTTAAGAATTGGTTTCTTTCTTCTAAAGCCTGGAATTCTTCTAAAGCTAGAGGATTGATTCTTCCCAAAAGTGAAAGTTTCTTTTCTGCATCCAAAGCTCTTTTTTCTTGCTTTTCTCGTACATATACTTCAGGATCTTTTGGAGTTGGAATTGGATCTTCAGGATTTGCATCCTCATCTATATGCACAATTTGAGGTACTAATTGATCTGGGCCATATTCTCGAAGTAATGATTCAGAATCAATTCCATAATCTTCTAACGCTTTAATTTCCATTTGTTCAATGCGAAGTCTTTGTTCCATTCTGGCTACTTCGTCTCTATGAACTGTGTCTACAAGTCTTTCTAGTTCACTTGCTAAATCTCTCAAAGCATGTCTAACCTGTTGAACTTCTTGCTCCATGGCTTGTTGATGACTAGTTGCTTCATCTCTTTCTTTTTCAGCTATTAGTAGTGAATTCTCCAAATATGACATCGCAGTTTCAACACCTTGAAAAACTGCATTTGCAATATAGGCCTCGCGACGTCTTTGCTCTCTTCTTTCTAAAGCTTTTGAACGAGCAATTCTTTCACTTTGAGCTGTTTTTTCTAACTGTTCTGCTCTTTGTACAACTGCTGCAAGTCTTTCTTCAGCAGTTCTCATTGCAAGACGTGCATCAACTTCGGCTGATCTGGTTGTTTCTAAAAGATTTGTTAAACGAATTAGTTCAACAGGATCTATCGAAGTTTCTTCAACAGGTTCTGTATCTGATTCATTGAGTCTTAATTCAAGTTCTCTTAAAACTCTTTCATCATCTGCTCTTGCAGTATGGCTTGCTCTAAGCAAAGAATCTAATCTTTCAGCTTCTGCTTGAGAAGAGCGAGATTGTTCCCCGAGTGCTGCTAATTTTTCTGCAATTGCTGCAAGTTCTGCATCTGATTCATAAAGTAAAGCAAGGGCTGCATCTACTTTTTCCTGTGCTCGTTTTTGTTCTTCTTTTGCAGTTTGTAATTCAAACTTTAATTGATCAGCAACGATACTTGCTTGGTCTTTTTCTTGGATTGCTTTTTCTACATTTGCTTTTGCTTCAATACGAGAACGAGAATTAATGGTTCCACCAATTACGTAATAAGTAGTAACTTTGTCACCATCTCTGGTCACCGCAGTTAATCTTGGTTGCAACTTAATTGCTTCTAAACCTTCTTCTAAAGTTTCAACCACAACTGTGTCTTTAAGTAATTTCTTTAATGCATTTTGTAATTCATAAGGTGCATTTACTAATTCGATTGCATTTCTGGTAAATGGCGGCACAGCTGGTGCGTTATTTTGTTCATATTGAGTATCTGCTAATAAAACTGCAGCTCTTCCTGATTTACTATTTTTTAATTTGTTAACTGCTCTAATTGCATCGTTAACAGATTTTGCCGCTATTGCATTTGCCGCATCACCTAGTGCAACTGCAATTGCTGTTTCCCAACCATTTTCAATTCTTAACAATGTTGCTAATGAACCAATTAAAGATTCATCACCAGAATTTAATAAAGTTTCACCACCATCAATTTCTTCTAACAAAGATTGTTCTAACGCTTCTGCTCTTGCATTAAGAGCAGCTTTTGTTCTTGATGCTTCTTGTGATTTAGTTTCTAATTCAGAAACTTTTTCTTGGGCAAGTTTTAATTCTCGAGCAACTTGCTCATGTTGAGTATCAAGTCCTTTTTCACCTGCATTTAATCCTGCAATTTGTGATTCAAGAGTTAAGTATTCACTTTTTGCTTTTTCTGCTCTTTCTCTTGCTTCTCTAACTTCAACTTCTAATCTGGTTGCTTCACTTGCTCTGGCTTCAATTCTTGATTTAGCCGCATTAACTTGACCAACAAGTCTTGCTAACTCTTCTCTTTTATCTGCAGCAGATTTTATTGCATTGTTATGTCTGGCTTGTTCTGTTTGGAAGAGTTGCTCGGTGGCAGTTCTTTCTCCAGTTGATTTATGTAAAAAGTTTCGTGCAGTTTCCACATCTTTTTGTAATTCATATGAGTTTTCCCGAACTTGTTTTGCTTCTTTTTCTAACGCTTCAGGATCTGCACCTGTGGTTTGCTCTTGAATTTCTTCTTCCACAAGTTTTGCTCGCTCAACTGCTAATGATCTAGTACCAAAAAATCTTTCTCGAAGTGAAGCTAATTTAAACCAAGTTTGTTGAGCAGTTTGAACTCTTGGAGTTGCTTCTAGTAATAATCTTTCTAATTCTAACTCTCTTAACTTCTTTTCATTAATTTGTGATTCAACTACTGATTGCTTTTCCCGTAAAATTGTTTCATCAGCCACTTCTTTCATCATGATTTCTCGCATTTGCGTTAAATCATCAGCCAGAATTCTTAATTTGGCATCTCTGAGTTCTGCTTGAATAGTTTGTGCTTTTCTTGCCACATCAGCTTGTCTTGCTAAAGGTTTTAATTGTCTTCTAATTTCAGTTGTTAAATCTTGCAAACGAAGCATGTTTGCTTGCGTTGCTTCTAGTTTTCTTTCAGCTTTTTCTTTTCTTCTTCTATGTTTTAACACTCCAGCTGCTTCTTCAATAAAGCCACGTCTTTCTTCAGGAGTTGCAGTTAAAACTGCTGAAACTTGACCTTGGCCAACAATTACGTGCATTTCTCGACCGATTCCAGAATCAGCTAACAACTCTTGAACGTCTAAAAGTCTTACTTGATTGCCATTAATTGCATACTCTGATCCACCATTTCTAAATAAAGTTCTAGAAATTGTTACTTCTGAATATTCAATTGGTAATGCACCATCTGTATTGTCAATTGTTAAAACAACTTCTGCTCTACCAAGTGGTGCTCTTCCTGCAGAACCGGAGAAAATAACGTCATCCATTTTTCCACCGCGTAATGTTTTTGCACCTTGTTCACCCATTACCCAAGCAATTGCATCAACAATGTTTGATTTACCAGAACCATTAGGTCCAACAACAGCAGTAATTCCAGGTTCAAATTCTAAAGTTGTAGCAGAAGCAAATGATTTAAATCCGCGTAAGGTCAGACTCTTTAAATACATGAATCTACCTCCCGAAATTAGTAAGTTGTTTTTCTACTACCTTCCAACTCTATCTATGAGCCTTAAGTCGAGGTTGGCAATTTGGGCAAATTGTTGAACTTCTGTTGTTAGAAAACGCTTGTTTTTCCATTTTGAATTCACACCTGTAACACCTTTCACCTACACGTCCATATGCCTTTAAATCATTTTCGAAGTAACCACTCTCCCCATTTACGTCAATGTAGAGATCATCAAAGGAAGTGCCACCTTTTTTTAGTGCTTTCTTCATGACTTTTTTTGCTGCTTCTAAAATTTCAGTAATTTTTTCTTCACTTAAATCCTCACAAATATTTGCCCAATGAGTCTTTGCTTCCCATAGGGCTTCATCAACATAAATATTTCCAATTCCAGAAACTATTTCTTGATTCAAAAGTGCTTGTTTAATTCCAGTTTTTCTTCTCTTTATATTTGCAACAACTTGACCTATATTAAAACTTTTTTCCAATAAATCAGGTGCAATGTGAAAAGCGGATTCAGGAACTAATCTTTTATCTTTAGCTTGCACTAAATCTTCTAGATTCATCCATCCAAAAGTTCTTTGATCACAAAAATGAAGTGATTTTTTGTAATTCTTAAAATTAATCACTACTCGGGCATGCTTACTTGGTTTCTCATCCTTATTAACTAGAAGCATTTGCCCACTCATACCAAGATGAGCACTCAGAGCTAGATTTTTACCTTTAATCTCAAGCCAGAAAAATTTTCCTCTTCGTTCTACAGACTTAATGGTCATTCCAATTAAAGTATTTTCAAAAGTTTTTATACTTTTTGAAAAATTTCTTAACGCTCTTTTATTCCTTACTTTTACTTGACTTATGGTTTTATTGATTAAATACTTTTCTAAACCTTTTCTAACAACTTCAACTTCTGGTAATTCCGGCATCTATTTTTGTTTTAGATCTTGAAATGCTATAGCTGCAGCTTTTTGTTCAGCCTCTTTTTTACTTTTTCCTAAACCTTGATCAAAAACTAAGTCACCGACTTTAACTTTGGCGCTGAAACTCTTATCGTGATCAGGTCCTGATTGATCGATTAAATATTCAATTGAGCCTAAATTTTTACTTGCCACAAGTTCAGTCAAACTGGTCTTCCAATCAAGTGCTTCCCCAAGTTCAGCACTTGCAGCAATTATGGGAGCAAATAGTTGCAAAATAACTTCACTTGATTTTTCAATTCCATGTTCAACATAAATTGCCCCAATTATTGCTTCCAAGGCATCAGCCAAAATGCTTGATTTATCTTTTCCACCTGTTGCTTCTTCACCTTTACCAAGGAGAAGAAATTCTCCTAAACCAAGAGTTCTTGCAACATCAGCTAAAGCTTTAGCATTAACTACTGCTGCTCTTAATTTTGCTAATTGTCCTTCTTCAGCTTGAGGATTTTTTCTATAAAGTTCATCTGTGACAACTAAACCTAAAACTGAATCACCTAAAAACTCTAAACGTTCGTTAGTAGGGATTCCACCATTTTCATATGAAAATGAACGATGCGTGATTGCTTGTTTTAATAATTTTTCTGAAACTTCAACGCCTAAGCGCGTAACTAATTCGCGCATCACAACTTACTTATTTATGGATTTGTAACTTGACGTTTTGCATATGTTCCACAGTTTGGACATGCTCTGTGTGGAACTTTTTCAGTTCTGCAACGATCACATAAAACTAAAGTTGGAGCAGTTGCTTTCCATTGGGAACGGCGATGACGAGTATTCGCACGAGACATTTTTCGCTTTGGTACTGGCACTTTGGTTTACATCTCTTTCTTTAACTGCGACAGTATTGACCATCGCGGATCTATTATTTCATGCTTGTGTTCTGGATTCTCATCTAGACGAATTCCACACTGGGCACAAAGTCCAAGACAATCATCTTTGCAAAGAGGTCGAGTTGGTAATTCAAGCACCACCGCATCTATGAGGGCAGGCTCAAGATTTAGCAAATCACCTTGCAATTGTCTAACCTCATCTTCTTCATTTTCATTTAATTCTTTGTCATCATATAAATAAAGCTCAGTTATAAATGGACTAATTTCGTAATGGATTGGATCTAAACATCTTGAACACTCAGCATCAAATTCTAAAATAATATTTCCAGTAACTAATACACCTTCTACAACAGCTTCTAAAAGTAGATCAAGTTCTACTTCATGATCTTTTTCAATTACTACAGGACCATTACTTAATGAATTAGGAAGTTTAAGTCTTACATTTATTTTCTTTGATTCACCAGCTCTTCTTGGCAATTCATGCACATCAAGAACTAGTGGATCTCTAGGATCCAATTTCTTCATTTGTTATCTCAAATCTTGGGGATAATTGCTACTTATTTTTTCTCTGCCCCGTCTTACAACTTGAATTGTTTTTTGCAATGAAGCTTCAAAATTTGCAAGTCTTGCGTCAATATATTGATCAGTTTCTAATCTCATTTTTGATAATTCCTCATCAACTTGTTTCAAAATATCTTGCGCTCTTAAATTTGCTTCTTGCACAATTTCGGTTTGAGAAATTAGTCTATTCGCTTCATGCTTTGCTTCATCAATTATGGCTTGCCCAGCTAATCTTCCTTCATTCATAACTGCTTCTTTGTTTTCCAGTAAATGCTGAGCATGCAAAATATCTGGGGGTAATTTTGCTTTTAATTCATTCAACAAATTAATCATCTCTTGCCTATTTACTAAAGCCCCATCGCGAGATAACGGCACAGATCTTGCTTCCTGAATTTCGTTTAAAATTCTTTCAATTATTTGTAAGGATTCCATTTACTTCTTGTACTTCTTTCTCAATTCTTCTTGTACTTTTTGAGGAACAAGATTAGCAATATCTCCCCCATGTCTTGCTACTTCTCGAACCAAACTTGAAGAAAGGAAGGAATACAACGGATTAGTAGCCACGAAAAGAGTTTCAATATCTCCTAATTGATAATTCATTTGAGACATCTGTAATTCATAATCAAAATCACTTACTGCTCTAAGTCCCTTAACTATGGCTGTCACACCATTGTCTTTGCAGAAATCAACTAAAAGGCCATCAAAAGTTGCAACTGAAACATTATTTAAATGTTTCACAGAATCTTTAATTAATTCAACTCTTTCCTCAATTGAAAATAAGCCATTTTTTGAATGATTTACTAAGACTGCAACTACTACTTCTTCGGCTAAATCAGCCGCTCTTTTGAAAACGTCTATATGGCCATTGGTCACTGGATCAAAAGATCCTGGGCAAACTACTTTTTGCATACTTGACCGTACCAAACAGTTGTATCGCCATAAGATTTATCTCTCAAACTTTCGAAGCCATCTGGCCAAACAAACTCTTTTATGGCTTTACTTGTTTCAACCACCAAAATGGCATCGGTTGAAAACCAAGAATTTTTTAAGCCTAAATTTAAAACTTTTGAAATATCAGTTAATGAATACTCATAAGGAGGATCTAAGAAAATTAAATGAAATGGAGCATTGAATTTATGTGCAGGGGGTGTATTTAAAAGAGTTTCCACTTTAACTTCACTTACATTTGCTTTTATATCTAAATCTTTTAAATTCAAAGTAATAGTTTGGCAAGCTGATTTATTGGAATCAACAAATAGAGCAGTTTTTGCTCCTCTTGAAATAGCTTCAATTCCAAGTGCACCACTTCCTGCGTATAGATCTAACACATTTAAATCTTCTATGGCATCAAGTGAGACTAAGGATGAAAAGACTGCTTCTCTAACTCGATCAGCAGTTGGCCTAGTTCCTGATTCTGGAACTTTTATTCTTCTGCCTCTAAATTCTCCGGCAATAATTCTGGTCATTTAATTTTTCTCCAAAAACTCTGTTTCTGCTTCTTTTTCAATATCTAAAACAGCTTTTTGTAATGCAGGTGCATTATTTAAAGTCATATCTTGGTCAATTAATCTCTTGCATGCATCGCGGGCTTTTTCAACAATTTCTATATCTTTAACAACTTGTAATAGTTTTAATGAAGATTTTCTTCCAGATTGTCTTGAACCTAAAACATTTCCTTCTCTTCTAATTTCTAGATCTAATTGAGATAACTCAAACCCATTGGTAGTTGCAGCCACTGCATTTAGACGATCGCGAGCAAGTGAATCTTCTGGACTTTCTGTGACAAAAATACAAAGACCAGGATTATTTCCTCTACCAATTCTTCCTCTTAATTGATGAAGTTGACTTACTCCAAAACGATCAGCATCAAGAATTATCATCATCGTGGCATTTGGTACATCGACTCCAACTTCAATTACTGTGGTTGAAACCAAAACATCAAGTCCATCTTTACTGGTTGGTCCTAAATTAAAACGTCTCATGATGTCATCTTTTTCTTCACTAGACATTCGACCATGCAAAATTCCAACTCTGACATCTTTTAATGGTCCACCACTTAACATTGGGGCAACTTCTAAAACAGCTAAGGGTGGCCTTTTTTCTTCTTCACTATTTATATCTGTATCTTCTTCTCCAACTTCGCCACCAATTCTTGGACAAACTATATAAACTTGATGACCTTTTTTCACTTCTTCTACACTTCTTTGCCACGCTCTTTCTAAATGTGCAGGTTTTTCTAATGAATAAACCACATGTGTTGTAATCGGGCTTCTTCCTTTTGGTAATTCTTCTAATGAACAAATATCTAAATCACCAAATACAGTCATAGCAACTGTTCTTGGTATTGGTGTTGCAGTCATTACTAAAACGTGTGGTCTTTTATCTCCCGGAGATTTTTGCGCTAAAGCTGCACGTTGTTCCACTCCAAAACGATGTTGTTCATCAACTACTACAAGAGCTAAATCTTTAAATAAAACTCCTTCTTGAATTAAGGCATGTGTTCCCACCACAATTCCTGCATCACCATTTTTAATACTTGCTAAAACTTGATTTCTATTTGCACCTGTTACAGAACCTGTAAGTAATTCAACTTTTGTGCCATCTTCATTTCCACCTAATTCACCTTTGGTGGCTAAATCTGCTAGTAGTTTTTTTATGGTTCGAAAATGTTGTCCAGCTAAAACTTCAGTTGGGGCAAGTAAAGCAGTTTGTCCACCTGCATCAACTGCTGCAAGCATGGCTCTAAGTGCCACGATTGTTTTACCACTTCCCACATCTCCTTGAAGTAAACGATGCATTGGATGAGTTTGATTAATTTCTTTAAAAAGTAATTCCCCGATATCTATTTGACCTTGAGTTAATTCAAAGGGAAGTTTTGCATCAAATTTATCTAGAATGCCATCTTTCTTAGCTTTTCTAGCAGTTGCTGGAAGAAGTGAATCTCGAGCTTTTCGTTGCATCAAAACAGTTTGTAAGACAAAAGCTTCATCAAATTTTAATCTTTCTAAGGCTTTTGATACTTGATCTAGAGTTTCAGGTTCATGAATTGAATAAATAGCATCTTTAAAAGAAATCAAATCTAATTCGTCTTGGATATCTTGTGGGACTACATCATCTTCAGGTTTTAATTCCAGTTGATTTAAGACAAATTTGATTGCTTTACTAGTTCTCCAACTTGGCACATTGGCACTTGCTGGATATACCGGAATCAAAGCTTTGGCAAACATTTCAATAACATCAGGATCTGTTTCTTCGCCTTGTTGAGCAGTCAAAATATATTCAGGATGAATTAATTGTTTTCGACCTTTATATTCTTGAACTTTTCCGGCAAATAATCCTTGAACACCTTTAATCAATCTTTTTTTATGCATACTTGCCATAGCAAAAAAAGCTAAATCAATAGTTCTTCGACCATCTGTTACCACAACTTCTAACCGGGTGGTTCTTTTTCCTTTCATCGGAACTTCTTTAACACTGGCAATTTCTGCTAAAACGGTTGCATGTTCACCAATTTTTAAAGATTTTAAATCTGTTAATTCACCACGTTTGGCATATTTTCTGGGATAGTGACGAACCAAATCTTCCACAGATTCATAACCAAATGCTGTGGATAAAAGTTTTGCTGATTTACCGCCCATGACATCAACCAGCGAGGTTTTTAGTGAGACCATTGTTAGTTCTTAGCCTAGAGTCAGTGGGTGGATTCTAGGTGCATTCAATGCCTTAGATAGGCTCTTTCAAGGTTAAATAAATAGTAAGAAAATAATAAATGTTAAGGAGTGAAAAAAACTAATGGCTGCTAAATGTGATGTCTGTGGCAAAGGCCCAGGTTTTGGTCATAAAGTTTCACACTCAAATATCAAAACAAAAAGACGTTTTAATCCAAACATTCAAAGAGTAAAAGCTTTAATCAAAGGCACTCCAAAACACGTTAATGTTTGTACTTCTTGCCTTCGTGCAGGAAAAGTTTCTCGCTAACTAATATTTAAAATGATCGTGGCCTTTTGGGCCTAAAAAGTGTTTGCCATCAATTGTTACTTCAGGTTTTCCTTCAAAAACTTCGCCAATAACTTTAAATCCGTCTGGAACTTGTCTTGATCTTGGAAGAGTTGCCACAAAAGCATGATCATCTCCTCCTGTCATAACCCAAATCATGGGATCAACATTTAAAGCAGCTGCTACATCAAGTATTTCTTGTTCAGGAATTAAAGCAGTTGTTTTTAAATCAATATGGACTTCAGATGCTTTAGCAATATGACCTAAATCTTGAATCAAACCATCAGAAACATCAATCATGGATGAAACAAAATCTTTAGCAATCATGCCTGCAAAATAATTAACTTTAGGTCTTCTATGTGCATCGCAAACTACTTTTGGTGATTTAAATCCTTTTCGTAATGCATTTAATCCTGCTTCTGCCCAACCAAGACGACCTGCCATGATTACTAAATTTGAAGGTTGTGCTCCACTTCTTTTTAAAGGAGCTTGCGATAAACCTGAATCATTAATATTTCCAAGTGCGGTAATAGAAATAATTAATTTTTCTGATTTAGTAGTATCACCACCAACAACAGCAGCATTAACTAAAGCTGCTTCTTCACAAATTCCATCGACTAATTCAAGTAACCAATTAACTTTTGTAATGCTAGGAATTGCTAAGCCAATTAATAAAGCAGTAGGAGTTGCACCAGTTGCAACTAAATCTGCCAAATTCGCAGCAGCTGCGCGATGACCAATATCTCTAGCACTTGACCATTCGGTTTTAAAATGCATTCCTTCAACCAACATGTCAGTTGAAGCAACAACTTGATTGTTGTCTAAACGAACAATTGCGGCATCATCGCCTAAACCTAAAATTACTTGGGAGGCAGGAGCTAGACGAGATTTCAATAATTCGACAAAGCCAAATTCGCCTATTTCGGCAATTGTTTCATCACTCATCTAGATTCACCTCTTTCCAATTATCCAACTTAAATGTATGTTAAGTCCTTATCCACTTGAAAGAAAGTTGCACAAATGAGCGTCCAAGCCTACATTCTTGTCCAAACCGATGTTGGAAAATCAAATGAAGTAGCAAAAGCAATTAATGAAATCCAAGGTGTGATGAACGCCGAACACGTAACAGGACCATATGACGTAATCGTTCGAGCAGAAGCAAAAGACATGGATCAGCTAGCAAAAGTTGTACTCACCAAGGTGCAAACTGTTAAAGGAATTACTAGAACTCTAACGTGTCCGATAGTAAATTTATAAGAATTAATGAAGACCTAAAGGTCTTTCCAGTGCTTCGTTAATTAAGTAATCAATCAAATCTGCATACTTTAAACCTGTTGCTTCCCACATTCTGGGAAACATAGAAATTGAGGTAAAACCAGGCATAGTGTTTATTTCATTTACTAAGACTTGCTCATCTTTAGTGATAAAAAAATCAACCCTTGCTAGGCCTTCACAATTTAATAAATCAAAAACTCTAGTGGCAAGCATTTGTACTTGATCTAAAAGTTTTTTGTCTAGTTTTGCTGGCACTACAAGTTCTGCTGAATCGTCCAAATATTTTGCTTCATAGTCATAAAATTCATGATCTTTTTTTACAATTATTTCTGCAGGTAAACTTGCCCTAGCTGCTTTTTTACCTTCCCCGCTTATTACTGAGCATTCAATTTCTCGGGCATTTTCAATACTTTTTTCAACGATGACTCGTTTGTCATACTTTCTTGCCTCGTCAATTGCTTCCTCTAGTTTAGAAAAGTCTTTTACTTTAGTTATGCCAACAGAGCTTCCAGCACGGGCTGGTTTAACAAAGACTGGAAAACCCATTTCTTTTATTTTGTTTAAAATTTCATTTTTATTTTTTTGCCATGAAATATCAAGAATTGATACATAATCTCCCACAGGAAATTCTGTAATTTTTAATAAAGCTTTGGTTGATAATTTATCCATACCTATCGCACTTGCTAACACTCCAGCACCTACGAATGCAATTGCGTGCATATCGATAAGACCTTGAATTGTGCCATCTTCACCATATGGCCCATGAAGTACTGGAAAAATTACATCAAGAGAAATTAATTCTTATGGTGGAAATTTAGAAACTTTTACAACTTTGTTGTCTTGTAAACCTTTAGCAGTTACTTCTGGTAAATCTTTTTTTTCTAGTTTTAAAAATGGATTCTTATCCTCAAAAATTACCCATTGATTATCTTTAGTTAATCCAATAGGAATTACTTCATATTTACTTCTATCGATGACATTGATTATGGAGTTTGCTGAAATACAAGAAATCTCATGTTCAGAGGATCTTCCTCCAAATAAAACCCCAACTCTAATTTTTTCCATTATTAATAAAGTCTATTCATGCTCTGCAGTTATGGGTTGTTCAAGCAAGGCTGTCATTACTTCATGAGCATCATCGCCGTCTCTAATTACTCTTAAGACTTGAGCAGCAATTGGCATATCTAAATTAAATTTTGCAGCAATTGCTAAAAGTGGTGCCAAACTTTTAGCTCCCTCAACTGTTCCGTGCGCTTTTTCTTGAGCTTGTTCAATAGTTGCTCCATGTCCTAAAGCTTCTCCAAAAGTTCTGTTTCTAGATAAAGGAGATTGGCTGGTAGCAATTAAATCTCCAATACCTGCTAAACCTAAAAAAGTTTCAGTTTTAGCTCCTAATGCAACTCCAAGTCTTGTCATTTCTGCTAATCCTCTAGTTATCAATGCAGATTGAGTATTTTCACCAAGTCCAAGTCCTACTGCAATTCCATTTGCAATTGCTACTACGTTTTTAATTGCTCCTGCTAATTCTGTTCCAATAACATCTGTAGTCCAAAAAACTCTAAAATAATTTGTGGCAAGTGCATTTGCAATATCTGCAGCTACATCTTCGTCAGCGCAAGCAACAGTTGAAGCGGTAGGTTGTCGATGAATGATTTCTCCGGCTAAATTTGGTCCACTTAATGCTGCAACTCGATTTTCTGAACAACCAAAAACATCCATCATTACTTCTGTGATTCTCATCTTTGTTGAATTTTCAATACCTTTAATCAATGAAACAAACACTGCCGTTGGCGAAACGAATTGTTTCCAACTTTCTAAGTTTTGTCTTAAAGATTGAGCAGGCAAAGCAAAGAACACTAATTCCTTATTTTTCAATACTTCTTCAGGGTTAGAACTTGCTTTAATTCGAGAGGATAATTTAACATTTGGATGAAATTTAGAATTATGTCTATTTTCATTTATATCTTGAACAACTTTTTCATCTCTTGCCCATAAATAGACTTCATTTCCAGCATCAGCTAAAACTTGAGCACAAGCTGTAGCCCAAGCTCCACCACCCATTACGGCAACTTGTCTCATGGTCTTTCCTTTGTCCAAGGCATTCTTTGGGCAGGTGGTGTTTCATTTCTTAAATCAGCTAATTCTTTAGTAATTGCATCCATGATTCTTGAAGTTGCAATTTTAAGAATTTCACCAGTTACTTCTTGATCATATAAATCAGACAAATTAACTGGTGGTCCTGCTTTTACCATCATAGTTTTTCTAGGTAATAGTTTTAATTTTTTAGAATATGGTGCTAAAACAAATTGTGCACCCCAATGAGCAACTGGAATTACGGGAAGTTTGGTAGCAAGGGCAATTCTTGCTGCACCAGTTTTTCCTTCCATAGGCCATAGATTTGGATCTCTCGTTAAAGTTCCTTCAGGACTTAGCACTACTGCTTCACCTTTTTCAACAGCTTTAATTGCTCCTCTTACTGCAATTTTTGCATGTCTTGATTCTCTATAAACAGGAATTTGTCCTGCTAACCAAACAAGTTGACCAATTACTGGAATCTTAAAAATTCCAGATTTTGCTAAAAATTTTGGAGGTCTATTGTTATCCCACATAAATTGTGCAACAACAAATGGATCAAACCAAGAATTGTGATTCATCGCCACAATAATTCCTGAATCTTGCGCTAAATTTTCAACACCGCGATAATCACGTTTAGTAAATAAAACTAACAATGGACGAAGCACTAGAACAATAAATCTATAAACCAAACCCAGTTTTGACTTACGGGTAACAAAAGCCATAAAGAGTATCCAATCAGCATGATGCCCGATAGCAGAATCTGCTACCGGGCATCAACTCGTAAATGCTTATGTTTTAGCGCTTTTTCTTTCCTGCTGCTTTTACTTTCTTTGCAGTAGCTTTCTTTGCTTTTCTAGCAGCTCTTTTGCCGCCCAAAACAATGTTTTTAAAGTCTGCTGCTGGTCTAAATTTGGCAACTGTTTTTGCAGGAACTTTAACTGGAGCACCAGTCATTGGGTTTCTGGCAATACGTGCTGCGCGGGTTTTCTTTTCCCAAATTCCAAATCCTGCGATTGAAACTTTTTCACCTGATGCAACTGCATTGGTGATGGTATCAAAAAAGATGTCGACAAAATCTAGTGCTTGACGACGGTTTGCTTCAAAGTGTTGTTGCACTAAGTCTGCTAAGTCTGGCTTCTTCAACTGGGGAACCTTTCTAAAGTTCTCTTTTGCCTTTAATTAAAGGCGTGTAATAAAAGTTTTTTATTACGAAGTTAAAATTACGCAATCAAATAAGGGTTTTTCTCCCGACACGCCAAAAAGACCTTATAAAATAAGGAAAATTTTTTTAAAACCTTAAAAATAAAGGATTTTTGTGTAACGGATGTGACTCAAGTTAACTATTGAGTAATTGGTTTAAAACTTGGTCGAGTTTTTTCAAATTCAGTAATTTTTGATTCATGTCTAAGTGTTAAACCAATATCGTCTAAACCTTCCATAAGTCTCCAACGAACATAATCATCAATTTGAAAATCTGCTTCTATATCTTTAGCAATTACTTTTCTTTTATCTAAATCAACAGTTATTGATGCTTTTGGATCACTTTCTACCAAAGCCCATAATTTTTCAATCACGTCTTGAGAAACAAGTGCTGTGACTAGTCCTGCTTTTCCAGAATTTCCCCTAAAAATATCTGCAAATCTGGAAGACAAAACAACTTTGAATCCATAATCCATCAACGCCCACACAGCGTGTTCTCTAGAAGAACCTGTTCCAAATTCAGGACCTGCAATAAGAATTGATCCTTCTTTATATTCAGGTTTATTTAAAACAAAGTTTGGATCTTCTCGCCAGGCCTTAAATAAAGCATCTTCAAATCCATGACGAGTTATTCTTTTTAAATATTCAGCAGGAATTATTTGATCGGTATCAACGTTACTTCTTCTCAGTGGAACACCAAAACCTGAATGAGATATAAATTTATCCATTTAAATATCATCCGGAGTGGTAATTAAACCTTTAATTGCAGTTGCTGCTGCAACAAGAGGTGAAACTAAATGAGTGCGCCCTCCTGGGCCTTGTCTTCCTTCAAAGTTTCTATTTGAAGTTGAAGCTGCTCTTTCTCCTGGCTTTAATTTGTCAGGATTCATACCTAAACACATAGAGCAACCTGCACTTCTCCAATCAGCTCCTGCGTCTTTAAATATTTGAGGTAATCCTTCTTGTTCTGCTTGAATTGCAACTTTGGCACTTCCAGGAACTACCATCATCTTCACACTTGATGCAACTTTTTTGCCTTTCAAAATGGCAGCTGCTGCTCTTAAATCTTCAATTCGACCATTGGTGCAAGAACCTAAGAAAACTGTGTCAACTTTGATATCTCTAATTTTTGTGCCAGCTTTTAAATCCATATATTCCAAAGCACGTTGTGCTGCTGCTTTTTCTGTTGGATCACTAAATTGTTCAGGACTTGGCACAACATCATCAATGGAAACTCCTTGACCAGGATTTGTTCCCCAGGTAACAAATGGTGTCAAAGTTGATGCATCAATTATTACTTCTGCATCAAATTTTGCATCATCATCTGTTTTTAAAGTTTTCCAATATTCAATAGCTTTTTCCCAATCTGAACCTTTTGGTGCGTGTGGGCGATCTTTCATGTAAGCAAAAGTGGTTTCATCTGGTGCGATCATTCCTGCTCTTGCACCTGCTTCAATACTCATATTGCAAATTGTCATTCTTCCTTCCATGGAAAGAGAACGAATTGCTTCACCGCGATATTCCAAAACATAGCCTTGGCCACCACCGGTACTAATTTTTGCAATCACTGCCAAAATAATGTCCTTTGCAGTTGAACCTTTTGGTAATTGTCCATTAACTGTTATTGCCATTGTTTTAAATGGTTTTAAAGGAAGAGTTTGAGTTGCCAAAACATGTTCAACTTCGCTGGTGCCAATTCCAAAAGCAAGTGCACCAAATGCACCATGAGTTGAAGTGTGGGAATCTCCGCACACAATTGTCATCCCAGGTTGAGTTAAACCAATTTGTGGACCAACTACGTGAACGATTCCTTGTTCAACATTTCCAAGAGAAAAAATCTTTAAGCCAAATTCCTTGGCATTATTTCTCAAAGCATCAACTTGTGCTCTAGAAACTAAATCTGCAATTGGTTTATCAATGTCTATTGTTGGAACATTGTGATCTTCAGTTAATAGTGTTAAATCTGGTCGTCTTACTTTTCTACCTGATGCTCTTAAGCCATCGAATGCTTGAGGCGAAGTTACTTCATGAACTAAATGTAAATCAATAAATAATAAATCTGGTTCTCCACTTGCTTGGTGCACAATGTGTGCATCCCAAACTTTTTCTGCAAGTGTCTTTCCCAAGTTATTTCTCCTTATTTAGATAATGAAATCTTTTTTTTGGCCCTTTGGTAGCCCCGACGGGATTTGAACCCGCGTTACCGCCTTGAGAGGGCAGCGTGCTAGGCCGCTGCACTACGGGGCCAAAGATTTTCATTGCCTTAAAAAAATCTTAACAGCGAAAAGAATTAAAGAAAATTTTAGTTACGAATTCTCACACGATCAGGTGTAAGTTCTTCAAGCTTTGTGATTCCTAAGAGTCTCATAGACATTTCAATTTCTGATTTGAGCAATTGCACTACTCTTTCAACCCCTAATTCTCCCCCAGCCATCAAACCATACAAATAAGCTCTACCAACTAAAACTGCGTTTGCACCCATTCCAATAGCAGCCAAAATATCTGTGCCAGACATAACACCACCATCAATTAAAACTGTCATATCTTTTCCAACTGCTTTTCTAACTTCTGGAAGAAGTTCTAATGGCACAGGTGCTTTATCCATTTGTCTTCCACCATGAGTTGAAAGAATAATTCCATCGACTCCAGCATCTTTTAACATCACGGCATCTTCAACTGATTGAACACCTTTGATTAATAATTTTCCATTCCAGATTGTTTTTAGCCATTTAATATCTTCTAAAGTAATTGAAGGATCAAATATCTTGGATAACAAATCAGCAACTGTGCCACCACTATCGTTCATATCAAGGGAAGCAAAAACTAAAGGTTCAGTAGTTAATAAGTTTCCCCACCATTTTGGATATTTAGCCATATCAAGCAAAGTTTTTAAAGTAAGTTTGGGCGGAATTGTTAAACCATTTTTTACATCGCGATATCTAACTCCACCAACAACAGTGTCTACTGTTAAAACTATTGCTTCAAAGCCTGATGCTTTAACGCGAGCAACTAATTTTTCATTAGGTTCTCTTTCACGTCTTACATATAACTGATACCAACGTCTTACATCTGGTACTTCTTTTGCTAAATCTTCAGGTGAAGTTGTGCCCAGTGTTGATAATCCGTATAAAATTCCATATTTTTTAGCAACTCTTGCTACAGCAGGTTCGCCTTCATAACCCATCATTCTGGTAAATCCAGTTGCAGCAAATGCAAAAGGGAGTGAATTTTTTTGGCCCAAAATATTTACTGATGTGTCAACATTTGTAACATCTCTTAAAACACGTGGAGAAAATTCAACTTTGGAAAAAACTTCTCTTGCTCTATTTAGACTTGCTTCAGAACCAGATGCTCCATCGGTGTAATCAAAGACAGATCTAGGTGTTCTTTTGGATGCTTGTTCACGTAAATCCCAAATATTAGTAGCTTTTGCAAGTCTTACTTGTTTACGATTCAAGTTTGGCCAGCGAAATCCAATTAAAGAAATAACCTCTTTAGGTCTTGGAAATCTACGCTTGGCCATTTAGTTCCTCAGTAATTGTTAATCAAAAATTACTACATACTTGTATACAAGTAAGAGGTGGCGTTTACTTTTTGCTGGGGTACTAGGACTCGAACCTAGACAAGCGGATTCAGAAACCGCTGGGCTGCCAATTACCCCATACCCCACTGGCATTTAAATTATTTTTTGATCTGCTGTCGAATTCTTGAAAGAACTTTTTCTTTTCCTAAAAGCTCCATTGATTCAAATAATGGAGGAGATACTTTTCTGCCAGTTACAGCCACACGTATGGCAGTAAATGCCACTCTGGGCTTTAATCCCATTTGTTGCACAATTACTTTATTGAATTCATCATGTAATTTTTCTGTTTTAAATTCATCAATTGATTCGATAATTTTTATGGCTTCTTCTAGCACTTGCATATTTTCATGAGTTAGAGAACTTTCTGCATCCTCATGATTTACTTTAAAATCTTTTTCCTCAACTAATAAAAAGCTAAGCATTCCTTGGGCTTGGGAAAGTTTTTCTAATCTTTCTTGCACAAGAGGTGTTGCTTTTAAAATCATGTCTGTTTGGGTATTTGTGGCTGAATTAGTGAAGAATTTTTCTGAAATTAATTGATCAGTGATTCTATGGGCAAGTTCTTCTGTGCTTAATTTTCTAATCCAGTCAGCATTAATCGCAGTACATTTCTTAATATCAAATCTTGCTGGATTTGCACTAACTCTTTTTATATCAAAATTATTTGCCATTTCTTGCATAGAGAAAAATTCGATATCATCACCAAATGACCAGCCCAAAAGTGCTAAATAGTTAAGTAATCCTTCAGGTAAGAAACCTTCTTTTCGATACATCAAAAGACTTGATTCAGGATCTCTTTTAGAAAGTTTTTTATTACCCTCACCCATGACATAAGGTAGGTGACCAAATAATGGAGTAATTCCTGTACCAACTCCAATTTGTTTAAAAGCTTCATAAAGAGCAATTTGTCTAGGTGTTGAAGATAACAAATCTTCACCTCTTAAAACATGTGTTATTTGCATCAAAGCATCATCGGCAGGATTTACCAGCGTGTAAAGAGGATCACCATTTGCTCTTACTAAAACATAATCTGGAATATGTTCTGGATCAAAACTTAATTCACCTCTTACCAAATCATTCCAGGAAATAGTTTTATCTGGCATTTTAAATCTTAAAACCGGAGTTCTTCCTTTACTTTCAAAATTAATAACTTGTTCGCCAGTTAAGTTTCGGCAATGCCCGTCATAGCCTGGATTTTGGCCTTTTTCTTTTTGAGCTTTTCTTCTTTCTTCGACTTCTTCTTGAGAGCAATAGCAGTGATAAGCAAATTTATTTTCTAAAAGTTTTTGAGCAATATCAGCATAAATTTCTAATCTCTCACTTTGTCTATAAGGTCCAAAAGCTCCACCAACAACAGGTCCTTCATCCCAATTAAGTCCAAGCCATTTCAATGAATCTAAAAGTGCGTTGTATGACTCTTCACTATCTCTGGCAGCATCTGTATCTTCAATTCGAAAAACAAATGTGCCTTTGTTGTGTCTTGCAAATGCCCAGTTAAATAAAGCAGTACGAATCATGCCCACATGTGGATCTCCAGTTGGAGATGGACAGAATCTAACGCGAATGTTATTTGACATGCGACTTTAATAATCCATAGGTAACTGCATCAGAAATTGCATTCCATGAAGCAGCGATAACGTTTTCATGCACACCAACTGTGTCCCATTGATTATTTCCATCACTAGTTTCAATGAGCACTCTGGTTACTGCTCCTGTTCCTTTTACACCTTCTAGGATACGAACTTTATAGTCAATTAATTCTAAATTTCCAATTTCTGGATAGATTTTTTCTAAAGCTGCTCTTAAGGCTTTATCAAGAGCGTTTACTGGACCATTACCTTCAGACGTTTGTAAAATTCTTTGACCATTTGCTAATACTTTTACTGTTGCATCTGTGGAAACTTTTCCATCTTGAGCTTGTTCAACTGTAACTTTCCAAGATTCAACTGTGAAATATTTAGAAGTATTTTCACCTAATTCATCTCTTAAAAGTAATTCAAATGAAGCATCTGCAGCTTCAAATGTGTAACCACGAGATTCCATATCTTTTACTTTTTCAACAACATTAGTTAAAACTTCTTTATTACCAGTTAAATCAATACCAATTTCTTTTCCTTTTAATTCAATAGAGGCTCTTCCTGCCATATCTGAAACTAAAGTTCTCATATCATTTCCAACTAAATTTGGATCAATATGTTGATAAAGCATTGGATCAATTTTCACAGCACTTGCATGTAATCCTGCTTTATGAGCAAATGCTGAAAAACCAACGTAAGGTTGATGTTGATTTGGATTAATGTTTGTAATTTCACTTACCGCATGAGCAATTCTGGTCATTTCCTTTATGGCATCACTTGGTACAACTACTTTGCCTTTTTTCAACTGTAAATTTGCAACTACGCTAAATAAATTTGCGTTACCACTTCTTTCTCCATACCCATTTGCAGTGCCTTGGACATGTGTTGCTCCTGCATCAACTGCTGACAAAGTATTTGCCACCGCGCAATTGGTGTCATCGTGGCAATGAATTCCAATTCGAGCATTTGTGGCATTTAAAACATCGTGCACAACTTGCCCAAGTTGATCTGGCAGCATGCCACCGTTTGTGTCACAAAGTGCAACAAGTTCTGCACCTGCTTGCATGGCAGTCTTAACAACTTCTAAAGCATAATTTTTATTACTGTGATATCCATCAAAAAAGTGTTCAGCATCTAGAAAAACAGTTCTGCCTTGAGAAACTAAATATGAAATTGTGTCTTGAATCATATTTAGGTTTTCATCCAAAGTTGTTTTCAATGCAAGTTCTACGTGTCGATCAAAAGATTTTGCAACTAAGGTAATTACTTTGGCGTTTGAATCAAGTAAAGCCCTTACTAATTGATCATCTTGAGCTTTTACATTTGGTCTTCTAGTGCTACCAAAGGCTGCTAATGTTGCATTTTTTAGTTTTAATTCTGTTTGAGCCTTAGCAAAAAATTCTGTATCTTTGGGATTTGCACCAGGCCATCCACCTTCAATAAATCCCACACCCAATGAATCAAGGTGTCTTGCAATATTTAACTTGTCTTGTACAGAAAGATTTAATCCTTCTTGTTGAGCACCATCTCTTAAAGTTGTGTCATAAATATGAAAAGCAGCAGGATTAAGTGAATTATCTTTACTCATAATTAAATCCTTTCTGCCAAACAAAAAACCCCTCGCAGTTTTGCGCGAAGGGCTGGCACACATTCGTGGGGCTACTTGCCCGCACAACTTGTGCGCTTATCTAATAATGATCTGGTACTTCATTGGTTCTAAGTTTGCCTCATCCTCTAACTAAAGATTAAAACTGGGGGTCTTAACCTACGGTAAGTGTCCATTGGTGTTCATCTTTTGCTACACCAGTTTGAATATCTAACAAAGCATCACGCAGTTTTGAAGTTACTGGACCTGTTTGTCCAGAGCCCACTTGGAATTGGCCATCTTTTGATTTAACTGTGCCAATAGGTGTAATTACTGCAGCTGTGCCACAGGCAAAGACTTCTGTGATCTCTCCAGATTCGCAACCTTTTTTCAAATCTTCAACACTAATTCTTTCCTCACTAGATGAAAGATTTAAATCTTTAGCCAAAGTTAAAATTGAATCTCTAGTTATACCTGCAAGTAATGATCCTGTTAATTCTGGAGTAATAATTTTATTTTGTTTACCGTAAACAAAATACAAATTCATGCCACCCATTTCTTCAATCCAACGTCTTTCAATGGCATCAAGCCACACAACTTGATCGCATCCTTCTTGAGCGGCTTTTGCTTGAGCAATTAATGAAGCGGCGTAGTTTCCAGCAAATTTTGCTTCCCCTGTTCCACCAGGTGCTGCTCTTACATATTCAGTACTTAGCCAGACAGAAACTGGTTTTAATCCTTTTGGAAAATAAGCACCGGCAGGAGAAGCGATTAACATAAATAAATATTTATTTGCAGGTCTTACTCCTAAACCAACTTCGGTGGCAAACATAAAAGGTCTTAAATATAAAGATTTTTCTCTATCTTCTGGAACCCAATTTTTATCAACTGATATCAATTCTTTAATAGCTTGAACAAATAATTCTTCTGGCATTTCTGGCATTGCCATTCTTTTAGCACTTCGGGCAAATCGTTTGGCATTTTCAACTGGTCTAAATGTTTTGATTGAGCCATCTTTATGTCGATACGCTTTTAAGCCTTCAAATATTGCTTGTCCGTAATGCAAAGTCATATTGGCAGGATCTACTTCTAATTTTGCATAAGGCACAACTCGAGGATTAATAAAACCCTTATCTTGCTCCCAATCAATTAACACCATGTGATCGGTGAAGTGTTTTCCAAAGCCAGGATTGTCAAGTATTTCTTTTCTTTGAGATTCAGGCTTACTTGAACTATTTTTTGTAACACTAAAATTTGTCATGAATTAACCAATTTAGCGATTGCATCTCCTATTTCAAAAGTGCTTCGCTTTGTTTGTCCTCTACTTGCTAAATCTTTAGAAACAGCATCTTCTATTTTCTTTGCCAACAAATCTTGTCCAAGGTGTGACAACATCATTGATGCACTCATGATTGCAGCAGTTGGATCTGCAATTGATTTTCCTGCAATATCAGGTGCTGAACCATGAACTGGTTCAAACATTGATGGAGTAGTTTTTTCAGGATTTATGTTGCCACTTGCAGCAAGCCCAATACCTCCAGCAATAGCTGCTCCAATATCAGTCAAGATATCTCCAAATAAATTATCTGTTACTACAACATCAAACTTTTCAGGATTTGTAACAAAAAACATTGAGGCAGCATCTACGTGTTGATATTCAGTTTTAACTTCAGGAAATTCTTTAGAAACTTTTTCAAAAGTTCTTTTCCATAAATCTCCAGCAAATACTAAAACATT
>JBJSWT010000065.1:0-6070 GCA_046086025.1 Actinomycetes bacterium
CAGATCCAACTCTTCTCATTAATCTTGAACCTGTTGATCCGTGAAGAAGAATGGAATCTTCAACTCTTGCAAATCCCAGGGGAAGAACTATTGGTTGGTTTTCTTCATCTATAAATCCAACGTGACACACTAAAGCTTCATCCAGTATTGAATACAGAACTTCGCGATCGTTTATATCTCTGTCAGTTCTTCTATTTGTTGTTTTAGAAGTTGAACCAGGATTAGGAAGATTCATTTGCACCTTTCATGTGCACCGCCAGGGATTCGAACCCCGGACCCACTGATTAAGAGTCAGTTGCTCTAACCAACTGAGCTAGCGGTGCTTGATGAAAATAAATAATACCTATGAATAAATCTTCACAAATTCTGCTATCGCGCCAACAATCATTTGTACAGCAATTGCGGCAAGTAAGAGCCCTGCAAGTCGAGTAAGGATTGAGATTCCACCTACACCTAAAAGTTTGGTTATAGGAATTGAAAATCTTAATAAGAGAAATAAAACTAGGTGAACAATTATTAAACCAAATATAATTGTGGCAAGTTCAAGTGAACTTTCTGCTTTTCGAACAAAAATTATTGTTGCAGCTATTGCTCCAGGACCTGCTAATAATGGTGTGCCCAGAGGGACTAAAGCAATACTTACTTCACTTTTATTTGTGGGATGACTATCTTTACCAGTCAATAATTCTAAAGAAACTAAAAGTAAAAGTAATCCTCCTGAGGCTTGTAAAGAAGGTAGTGAAATATCAAGAAAACCAAGAATCTGATTTCCAAATAATGCAAAAGCAATAATTACTGAAAAAGAAACTAATACCGCTTGTAAAGCAAGTTGAATTTTTTTCTCTTTTGATTCTTTTCTGGTTAAACCCATGAATATAGGTAATGAACCAAGCGGATCAATAATTACAAAAAAAGTAACAACGACAGATATAAAGAGTGCAATTATTTCTGCATTCACCATTTTGTCCTTTATCTAAAAATTGGGGTGAGTAACGGGACTCGAACCCGCGACGTCCTGGACCACAACCAGGTGCTCTACCAGCTGAGCTATACCCACCAAGTTTTATTTCTTAACCAAACTTCATTCTATCTTTTAGAAAGAATTCTTATTTATTCGTGTTCAACAATGAATCTATTCGCCAATTCTTTTGCAATATCTGAACCAGGACCTGGTTGTGCCACCATAATTGCTTCTCTGTAATAGCGCAGTTCAGCAATACTTTCTCTGATATCAGCCAATGCTCTGTGATTACCAGTTTTTTCGGGTGCAGAAAAATAAACTTTTGGATACCAACGTCTAGCTAATTCTTTGATGGAAGAAACATCAATTACTCGATAATGCAAATGTTCATCAAATTCAGGTAAATCTCTGGCTAAAAATCCTCGATCAACATAAACACTAGATCCCGCTAAAGGAGCTTTTCTTGCTTCTGGAATGTGCTGTTTTACATAATCCATAATTTCTTTATTTGCCTCTTCAAGAGTTACTCCATGTGGAACTTCTCTTAATAATCCTGAAGCAGTGTGCATTTCTTTTACAACTTCAATCATCGAATCTAATTTTTCATCATCACATTTAATAACAATGTCAATTCCTGGATCCATTTCATTTAAATGACTATCTGTTACCACAACTGCGATTTCAATAAGAGCATCTTTTGAAAGTGATAATCCTGTCATTTCGCAATCAACCCAAACTATTAAGTCATTGCCATTTGCCATTTGATTCTTCTTTCAATAAATTAATCTTTTTAAAGCGCGCGCCCGGAGGGAATCGAACCCCCAACCTACTGGGTAGAAACCAGTTGCTCTATCCGTTGAGCTACGGGCGCAGACTATCTATTTTGCTCTATTGCTCACACCTCTTAGTTATCCCCAGTTTATTTGTGACTAAGAGTTACTACTTCTATAGGTATTGCATCCTTAAATAACCTCAAACTTTAAGGAGAAATACATGAATGAAATCTTGACGACTGTAGTTGGAAATGCCGTGACAGATGTAACAACCAAAACTCTTCCTTCAGGAAGACTCGTTGCAACTTTTCGTATTGCCAATAATCCTAGGAAATTTGATAAGACTTCAAATAATTTTGTTGATTTAGATCCTAATTTCTTGCAAGTAAACTGTTGGTCAAATTTGGCAGAAAATATTTCAAACAGTATCCATAAAGGCCAGCCACTAGTGGTGTTTGGAAAATTAAAAGTTAAACAAGTAAGTGATAGTGAAAAGAATTCAACTTTTGTGGAAATTGATGCAATATCTGTAGGTCATGATTTATCAAGGGGAGTTGCTGAATTTACCAAAATAAGAAAAAATCCAGAATTTTATGAAAACGAAAACTGGGGTGAGCCTAAAGAAGGAACTCAAAAATCAGTTGCATAAACCTTTTGAGTAATCTTTATATGTGGCCGAATTTATTTACACGCTTTCCAAAGCAAGAAAAGCTCATAACGACAAAGTTGTCTTAGATGATGTGACTTTGGCATTTTTGCCTGGGGCAAAAATTGGTGTAGTTGGTCCAAACGGTGCAGGTAAATCATCTTTACTTCGAATTATGTCTGGAAAAGATGAAGTAAGTAATGGCGAAGCAATGCTTGCACCAGGAGCAACTGTTGGAATTTTAGAACAAGAACCACAATTAAGTGATGACAAAAATGTTTTAGAAAACGTTGAAGAAGCAGTATCAAAAACAAAAGCAAAATTAACTCGCTTTAATGAAATTAGTGAACAACTTGCAAATCCAGAGGCTGATTATGACAAGTTACTTGCCGAAATGGGAAAACTTCAAGAAGAATTAGATCACTTAGGCGCTTGGGATTTAGATTCTCAATTAGAACAAGCAATGGATGCATTAAGACTTCCTCCAGCGGAAGCTGATGTAAAAGTTTTATCAGGTGGAGAAAGAAGAAGAGTTGCTTTAGCAAAACTGTTATTACAACAACCAGATTTATTACTACTAGATGAGCCCACAAACCATCTTGACGCAGAAAGTGTTTTATGGCTTGAGCAACATTTAGAAAAATATCCTGGAACAGTTATAGCTATTACTCACGATAGATATTTCTTAGACAATGTCGCCCAATGGATATTAGAACTTGATAGAGGCCATACCTATCCTTATCAAGGAAATTACTCAACTTACTTAGAAAAGAAACAAGAACGTTTAAAAGTTGAAGGAGCAAAAGACGCGAAATTAAGAAAAAGACTCGAAGATGAATTGGAATGGGTCAGATCAAGTCCTAAAGCAAGGCAAGCAAAATCAAAATCTAGATTAGAACGTTATGAAGAAATGGCATCAGAAGCTGACAAAACAAAAAAACTTGATTTTGAAGAAATTCAAATACCACCTGGTCCACGATTAGGAAATCAAGTAATTGAAGTTACCAATCTTTCTAAAGGATTTGGGGAGAAATTATTAATTGATAAATTATCTTTTACTCTGCCCAGAAATGGAATTGTTGGAATTATTGGTCCAAACGGAGTTGGAAAAACAACTCTTTTCAAAATGTTGTTAGGTGATGAAAAACCAGATTCTGGCGAAATAAAAATTGGAGATACTGTAAAAATTTCGTACGTCGATCAAGGAAGACTTGGAATTGATCCTAAGAAAACAGTTTGGGAAGTTGTTAGTGATGGATTAGATCACATCAAAGTTGGAAATATTGAAATTCCTTCCAGAGCATATGTTTCAACATTTGGATTTAAAGGACCTGATCAGCAAAAACCAGCGGGAGTTTTGTCTGGAGGGGAACGAAATAGATTGAATTTAGCTTTAACTTTAAAACAAGGGGGAAACGTTTTACTGCTTGATGAGCCAACAAATGATTTAGATGTTGAAACATTAGCAAGTTTAGAGAAAGCTCTCTTAGAATTTCCAGGATGTGCGGTAGTAATTTCCCACGATCGTATGTTTTTGGACAAAGTTGCAACTCACATGTTGGCTTATGAAGGAGATTCTCAATGGTTCTGGTTTGAAGGAAACTTCGATTCCTATGAGAAAAATAAAGTTGAAAGACTAGGACCAGAAGCTGCAAGACCACACAGAACAACTTATAGAAAATTAACTAGAAACTAGACGTGAAAATAAAATTTAGTGCCGATGAAGTCTTAAGTTTAAAGAATTTTTTAGAAAAATTAATTTTTTGGGATAAAAGGACTTTTTTAAGAATACAAATAAAGGGCCGTAATATTGGTATTTTTGGTTCAACGCCATTTAATTGCCTTGCATTTATTGCTCTTCCTTTACAGGAAGAATATGCAGAAAAAGATTTAGTGATTTCTTGCTCTGAAATCTTAAATCAATTAAACGATAATAAGAATTTAGAAATTAAATTAGAAGATTCAAATAAAGTTGCACCAGAACTTGCTCTGCTTCCGCCTCAAGGTCCTTGGATGCCAGGTGAAAAAGGAATCGCAGGCGATGTTTTTCCTCTTGTAAAAGAAAGACTTAATCGGTTGAAATCACAAGTTGAACCATTGCAGATGTTAAAAAGTGAAAAGAATAAAAATTCGATCGAAGAGGATGCTTGGAATGAAAATCTTTGGGGTGGAATTACCTTTGGTGCTTTAAATGTTGCGGCAGGTTTAGGGATGCTATCTTTTCCAAATTCACGAATTAATGCAGCAACTTGTCAAGGTTGGAAAAGATTTGTCACCCCAAGTGGTCAAGTATTTATAAGACCTTTAAAAGCTGTTAGAAATTTACTTTCTGTAGTTAAATAATTTCATCGTTTCTAGTATTAACCATAGAATTTGCAGCCATAAGTAAGTAATTCCAAATTTTTGTTTCTAATTCTGAATTTAATTTTTGTTTTTTTAATGCATTTTGCATGTGAGTAAGCCAAGCATCTCTTGCTTTAAAGTCGATAGCAAAAGGCATGTGTCTCATGCGCAATCTTGGATGACCTCTAGTTTCTGAATAAGTTGTTGGCCCACCCCAATATTGCATTAGAAAAAGCGAAAGCCTTTCAATAGCGCCTTCAAAATCTTTTTCTGGATACATTGGTCTAAGGATGGGATCATTTTTAACACCATCATAAAAATTTGTAACTAGGTTAATGAAAAAAGATTTTCCACCAAACGCTTCAAAATCTGAAGACATTATTCGTTTTCTTCAACAACTTTTTTAATATTTTTGATCATTCCTGGAAATACAAAAACATGAAATGGAGCAATCAGCCACCAATAAGAGTGCCCAGCTAAGCCTTTAGGATAAAAAATTGCAGTCTGAGTTAATTTACTTTTTTGATCACTAATTTTTTCAACTTTAAACTCAAGCCATGCTTTTCCTGGCATTCTCATTTCTGCTCGAAGTCTTAACAAATTATTAGGTATTTTTTCTTCCACTCTCCAAAAATCTAAAGTTTCCCCAACATTTAAATGAAGTGGATCTCTTCTTCCTCGTCTTAAACCAACACCACCAACGATTCGATCAAGTATGCCTCTAATTTCCCAAGCCCAATCTAAGGAAAAATATCCATTGTTTCCACCAATTGATTCAACTACTTGCCAAACTTTTTCTGGTTCTGAATTAATTTCTTTTATACGAATATCTTTATATAAAGTTCCACCTGACCACTCTGGATCACTGGGAAGTGGTTCACTAGGAATTCCTGGAATTGATGCACTTGACCATCTTGTTGAAACTTGTGCTTCTCTAACTCTCATTAGGGCAAGATCAACTGCTTTGTCAAAATTAGTTAAACCATCTTTTGGATCAGGTAAGTATTTTTTTATTTCTGAATCATGACAAATTACTTCGTTAATTAAACTTTTTACAAGTGGTCTTGCAATTGATCCTGGAACTGGAGTTACAAAACCAACCCAAAGACTTGAAAGCCTTGGAGTTAGTAATGGAACAGGAATAATTATTCTTTTTCTTAAATCTGCCACTTTTGCATATCGATTCATCATTTCTTTATAAGTCAAAATATCTGGTCCACCGATATCAAATGCTTGGTTTAAATTTTCAGAAATTCCAGCACTTCCCACTAAGTAATACAAAACGTCTCGAACCGCGATTGGCTGAATTTTGGTTTTAACCCATTTAGGGGTAACCATTATGGGAAG
>JBJSWT010000066.1:0-8768 GCA_046086025.1 Actinomycetes bacterium
GACTCACAAGTTTGGTCAGGCGAAGCAAGCCAAGTTGTGTTGAGAACTAAATCAGGTGAAATTGGTTTACTTCCAGGACACTCACCTTTGCTTGCTTCCTTGGCAGATGGTCCAATCAGTATTAAACCTGTTGAGGGTGAAGAAATTAAAGCAGCAATTCATGGTGGTTTTGTCACAGTTGATAGTAATAACGTAATTGTGTTAGCTGAAACTGCAGAATTAGCAAGCCAAATTGATGTTAAACGTGCCCAACTTGCAAAAGAAGAAGCAATTAAATCTGGTGACAAAGAAGCAATAAAACGAGCTGAATCTCGTTTAGCAATAACTGGAAATTAATTTAGTTTTTCTTTAACTTTCGCAGCTAAAAGCGCACCATCTGTTCTTCCCACAGTTTTAGGTTGAACAATTTTCATAACTACACCCATTGATTTCATGCCTTCAGCACCACTTGCTTTTGCTTCAGCAATTGCCTCATCAATAATTTTGTTTAATTCTTCTTCTGTTAAAGCACTTGGAAGATATTTCTCTAATACTTTCAATTCTTGGGCTTCTTTATCCGCTAAATCTTTTCGATTTGCTTGATTGAATGCTTCAACAGATTCTTTTCTCTTTTTTGCTTCTTTCGTTAACACAACTAATACTTCTGCATCAGATAAAACTTTTGCTTCTTTTCCAGAAACTTCTTCATTAGTAATTGCAGTTAAAGCCATTCTTAAAGTTGAAGATTGAACTGCATCTTGTTCTTTTAGACTTTTTGTTAAATCTTGTTTTAGTTGCTCTTTTAAACTTGTCATATTTATATTCTGCCCGATGTGAATAGTCTGCTAGAGTATGGGGCAAAGAGTTCCCTGAGAAGGAAAAAAATTGTCAAGGCGACTGTTAAGACCAGGTGAGGTAGCGGAGCTTTTTAAAGTTAACCCTAAAACTGTAAAAAGATGGGTACAGGCAAATAAATTAAAAGCAATATCAACACCAGGTGGACATGCAAGATTCGATTTTGATTACATCATGGAAATGATCAAGAATTCACCAAAAATCTTAATAGTTTTTTTATTTTTATTTATTTAAAAATAAATTACATCTCAACTCGAGAAACTTTAGCTCCTAGATTTTGTAAATTTTGAACAAAATTTGCATAACCTCTATCAACATGATGAACTTCATGAACATAAGTTGTTCCATCGGCAACTAGCCCTGCTAAAACTAAAGAAGCTCCTGCTCTGACATCTGTTCCTTCCACTGGTGCTCCAGATAAATATTGGATTCCTCTAACTAAACAGTGATGTCCATTTATTTTTACATCTGCACCAAGTCTTGCTAATTCATTAACAAATCTAAATCTTGCTTCAAATAAATTTTCAGTAACCATGGAGGAACCTTGTGCAATTGAATTAAGAGCAATCATTTGAGGTTGTAAATCTGTGGGAAAACCTGGGTAGGGAAGTGTGACAATATCAACTGCTTTTGGTCTTTGACGCATTGTTACATTCAAACGATCTTCAACTGATTTAATTTCTGCACCGCAATCGCGTAGTTTTTCTAAAACTAATTCCATATCATTTGGTCTTACTCCATGAATTGTGATATCACCTTGAGTCATCACCGCAGCAATTGCCCAAGTTCCTGCCACAATTCGATCAGGAACAACATCATGTGTTGTTGGATTTAATTTTTCAACTCCAGTTATTTCCAAAACACTTGAACCAATTCCTTCAATTTTTGCACCCATTTTTACTAACATTTGACAAAGATCAACAATTTCGGGTTCACGTGCAACATTTTCAATTGTGGAAGTTCCTCTAGCTAATGTTGCAGCCATGACAACGTTTTCAGTTGCACCTACGCTTGGAAAATCAAGTGCAATATTTGTTCCACTTAAACCATTTTCTGCTCTAACTATTAAATATCCATGTTCACTATGTACATCACAACCTAATTTTTCTAAACCTTGTAAATGAATATCTAATCCACGAGAACCAATTGCATCTCCTCCAGGAAGTGCAATATCTGCTTCGAAACATCTTGCAACTAAAGGACCTAATACAGAAATTGAGGCACGCATTCTTCGAACTAAGTCATAATCTGCTTTGTGTCCAATTTTTTCTGGAACAACAATTTCTAAGTTTGAATTTTTTGAATCATGTTTTACTTGGCAACCTAATCTTCTTAAAAGTTCTGCCATTATTTCAACATCTAAAATATTTGGGACGTTTGTTAAAGTTGTGGTTCCTTGTGCCATAAGGGATGCAGCCATAAGTTTTAAAACACTATTTTTTGCACCAGGTACAAAGACATCGCCTGTTAAAGGCCCTGACTTTTCAACTTTGAATGCTTCCATGACTCACCAGAGTACCCAACCAAAGTGTGCAAACTGCAGTTCAGACATAGGCTCTACTCATGGTTAATTTAACTCGTATCTATACCCGTACCGGTGATGATGGAACTACGGCTTTGGGAGATATGTCTAGAGCTTTAAAAACAGATTTAAGACTTGAGGCTTTTGCAGATGTTGACGAAGCAAATTCTGCAATTGGTGTTGCTATTGCAATGGGAAATTTAGATCAAGATGTTAAAGATTTATTAACTCGAGTACAAAATGATTTATTCGATGTGGGAGCAGATTTAGCAACACCTGTAGGAAAGAAAAACGATATGCCTCAACTAAGAGTTTTACCTAATTATGTTGATGCATTAGAAAAAGCAATTGATCATTACAACTCATTTTTAAAACCACTTAATTCATTTATTCTTCCAGGAGGAACTGCAGGTGCAGCATTACTTCATGTGGCAAGAACAATTGTCAGACGTGCAGAACGTTCAACATGGACTGCTTTAACGGCGCATAAAATAGTTATGACAGAAACTCCTGCAAGATATCTAAATCGTTTATCTGATTTATTGTTTGTGCTTGCTCGTTATGCCAATAGGGACCAAGGAGATGTTTTATGGGTTCCTGGAGCAAACAGATAAGTTAAACTAACTTTTTTAAAAGTTCTTTAGCAATTTTTTCATCTTTAGGCCAAACCATAATTTGAGGACCTTCTAAAGTAAATGCAAGAGTTGCTTTTATGTTATTTGCTAATAATTTTTGTCTAAGTTTTTCACCATCTGCATAATTTTCTGGATTTGTGATTGGCACCAACATTCCATAATCATCTTTAAAACTAGCTTTGGTTGGTCTTTCAATTAGTGATGACTTTTTAGGGCTATAAGCCCATTTCAATATTGCTACAAAAATTAATATTCCAAGTCCTACCAGTAATGGCACAAGTAAATATGTAGTGCTGCCCCAAGTCATCATGTATGCAATTGTTGCGCACTTTTAGCAATCCGGCATCATCAACTTATGAGACTTCTCGTAGCCAAGTGCACAGTGGATTATGTGGGAAGACTTACTGCACATTTACCTGAAGCAACTAGATTGATCCTTTTCAAAGCAGATGGCTCGGTATCAATTCATGCTGATGATCGGGCTTACAAACCTCTTAACTGGATGAGTCCACCTTGTGTCACAAAGGAAACTAATCAAGACGAAAAGAAAATAATTACGGTTGAAAATAAAGCACAAGAAAAACTTGTTATTACAGTTTCAGAGGTAATTCATAACTCAATTCATGATCTAGGAATTGATCCAGGTTTAGTAAAAGATGGCGTAGAGGCACATTTACAAGAATTATTAGCTATTCATTTAGAAACTTTTGGAAAAAATTGGCATTTAGTAAGAAGTGAATATCCCACAGCAATTGGGCCAGTTGATTTATTGTGCAAGGACGAAAATGGTAAAAATGTTGCAGTAGAAATAAAAAGACGCGGAGAAATTGATGGAGTTGAACAATTAACTAGATATCTTGAGTTATTAAATCGAGATCCCTTGCTTGCTCCTGTTAGTGGAATATTTGCTGCTCAAGAAATAAAACCACAAGCAAAAACTTTGGCTGAAGATCGAGGGATTAGATGTGTAGTAGTGGATTATGAATCTTTACGTGGTTTTGATCGAAAAGAAGAAAGATTGTTTTAGGATATAAAAATGCCTCGCAGAAATAAAGATAAAAGAGTAAAAAAAGAAGATAAAAGTTTTGATGTAAATCGTTTAATGGGCATTGAAAAAAGTGAGAGTTGGAATGATGGAGATTGGATTGTTAGAAGAGTTACAGGTTCAGCTGCTACAAAACCGTATAGATGTCCAGGTTGTGATCAAGAAATTAGAACTGCAACTCCGCATACTGTTGCATACCTAAGTGGTCAATTAGAAGATAGAAGACATTGGCATACTCCATGTTGGAATACCAATAGAAAGAAATTTAAAAGAGAAGATTAAATGACAGAAATCGTTTCAAATTCAGTATTGCCGGCTAAAAGAGAATTGTTTCATTTAGAAACAAGTGATGGACAATCTTTAGTTGGAGAAATAGCTTCTCCACTAGATCAAAAGGCAATAGCCACAATCATCACTGTTCATCCATTACCAACTCATGGTGGAAATACAGATAGTCATTTATTAAGAAAAATGTCTTGGAGATTTCCGGCTTTGGCAGGAATAAATGTAATTAGATTTAATACCAGAGGAACTTGTTCAAAATTAGGTAGAAGTACTGGAAATTTTGATTCATCAAATGATGAAGGAAAAGATTTATTAGCAGCTATTGAATATGTTAAGAAAAATAACTTAGGAAAACCATATGTTGTGGGTTGGTCATTTGGAACTGATGTAACTCTTCGCCATGCGTATAACCAAGATTTAAGTGGAGTGGTGTTAATTTCTCCGCCTTTAAGATTTACTTCTCCAGAAGAACTTGCGAAATGGAAAAATGTTAATTTTCCAGTAATTGCATTAGTTCCTGAATTAGATGATTATTTGAAACCAAAAGAAGCAAAAGAAAAATTTGCGATTTGTCCAAATATTCAAGTAGTAGCAGAACCTGGTGCAAAACATTTATGGGTTGGAGAAAATAGTGTGCAAGTGGTTTTGAATCACATTGTCAAATTAATTGCGCCAGAAAAAGTACCTCTTCCCACAAACTGGGATGGTCCAATGGAAAAGTGGAACGATATTTAACTATCGTTAGAATTAGAAAAAAAGTTTGAAGGTGAATTAAATTTTGGCTGGTTCAATCCCAATGCGTGGCGCAATTGATTTAGGCGCACTTGCTCAAGCTCGACAAGCACAAAGTGCTGCCAATTCAGCATTGGCAAATGCGCCCAGTGGTGTTGTAATCGATGCAAACGAAAATGATTTCCAACAAAAAGTAATTGATGCATCTAATCAAGTTCCAGTTGTAGTTGATTTATGGGCTGAATGGTGTGGTCCATGTAAACAACTTTCTCCAGTTTTAGAAAAAATTGCTGCTGAATTTAATGGAAAATTTATTTTAGCCAAAGTTGATATTGATAAGAATCCAAATATTGCTGCAGCATTTCAAGTGCAATCAATTCCTGCAGTTTTTGCCATCATCGCAGGTTCTGCAGCCCCTTTATTTCAAGGTGCAATGCCTGAATCACAAGTTAGACAAGTTTTAACTGAAGTTATAAGAATTGCTAATGAACAAGGTGTTAAAGGAACTGTTAATCAAGTTGAAGAAGAAGTTGAACAAGAAAATCAAGTTGAAGAACCAAAAACGGATCCCAAATTAGAAGCTGCCTTTAATGCCATTGAAAAAGGTGACTTTGCTCAGGCTAAGAATATTTATCAAGAAATGTTAAATCAAAATCCAAAAGATGAAAATGCCATAGCAGGACTTGCACAAGTGGGATTACTTGAAAGATCTGCCACTTTAAACGAGAATGAAATTAGAAAAAATGCCAGTGATAAGAAAAATATTGATGCTCAATTAGAACTAGCTGACTTAGAACTTATGAAAGGAAATCCTGAAGCTGGATTTAATGTTTTGATTAATGCAATAAGAATCACTTCAGGTCAAGATCGAGATAAATTGAGAGAAAGACTTTTGGAATTATTTGTCGTGGTTGGCGATAGCGATCCTCACGTATTAAAGGCTCGAAGAGACCTAGCAAGCGCATTGTTCTAAATCGTCTAAACTTGAGGTTATGACTTATTTAGATCACGCTGCCACAACTGCAATGTTGCCTGAAGCAGTTGCTGCGATGACTGCTGAATTAGCCAAACCTGGAAACCCATCTTCGCTTCATTCATCGGGAAGAAGAGCAAGAAAAGTTGTTGAAGAATCAAGAGAAATAATTGCAGCAGCTTTAGGGGCAAGACCTGTTGAAGTAATTTTTACCTCCGGTGGAACTGAATCAAATAATTTAGCTATCAAAGGTTTATTTTGGTCTAGATTAAAAAAAGATCCAAAAAGAAATAGAATTTTAATTTCAGCAGTTGAACATCATGCAGTTTTAGATCCTGTTTTATGGCTTAAAGAACATGACAATGCAATTGTTGAATTACTTCCAGTAGATGAATTTGCACGAGTAAGTCCAGAAACTTTAAGAAAAGCTATTGAAAAAAATCCTGACGATGTTTCATTTATTAGTGTGATGTGGGCAAATAACGAAGTAGGCACAATTCAGCCCATAAAAGAATTAGTTAAAGTCGCCAAAGAATTTAATATCCCAACACACTCTGATGCAGTGCAAGCAGTTGGTTGTTTAGAAGTTCATTTCCAAGATTCAGGACTTGATGCTTTAACTGTTAGTGGACATAAAGTTGGTGGACCACAAGGAATTGGTTGTTTAGTAATTAAAAGAGATATCGAATTGACTCCAGTTTTACATGGAGGAGGACAAGAAAGAGAAGTTAGATCAGGAACTTTAGCTGCACCACAAATTGCAGGTTTTGCAGCGGCAATAAAAGTTGCCGTAAGTCAAAGATTTAATCGTGCAAATAGATTAACTTCATTAAGAAAAGATTTGATTAATAAAGTGATCCAAACTGTTCCAGATGTTGTGCTAAATGGAGATCCTGAAAATCGATTACCTGGAAATGTTCACTTTACGTTTAAAGGTTGCGAAGGAGATGCAATCTTGATGTTGTTAGATGCTCAAGGTATTGAATGTTCAACAGGGTCAGCTTGTTCTGCAGGAATTCCACAACCATCACATGTTTTACTTGCGATGGGAAGAGATGAACCAACTGCAAGAGGTTCAATTAGATTTTCATTTGGAACTACCTCAACTCCAGATGATGTAACAGATGTAATAAATGTTTTACCTGCAGTTGTAGAAAGAGCTAGAAGAGCTGGTAAACCGGCTGTGAAGTCATGACTAAAAAAGTAGTAGCCGCGATGAGTGGTGGCGTTGATTCTTCTGTTGCTGCAGCAAGATTAGTTGATCAAGGCTATGAAGTTGTAGGAATTCATTTAGCTTTAGCAAAAGTTAAAGGTCATGCAGGTGGCAAAGGTTGCTGCACATTAGATGATGCCAGAGATGCCAGAAGAGTTGCTGATCGTTTAGGTATTCCGTTTTATGTTTGGGATGTTTCAGATGAATTTCAAAAAGAAGTAATCGAAAATTTTGTTAGTGAATATGCGCAAGGTAGAACTCCCAATCCATGTGTTAGATGTAATGAAAAAATTAAGTTTGCAGCAGTTTTAGAAAGATCATTAGCTCTTGGCTTTGATGCAGTTGCAACAGGACATTACGCAAGAATTATTGATACACCTGAAGGACCGACTTTGCATAGTGCAAAAGATCCAAATAAAGATCAATCATATGTTTTAAGTGTGTTAACTCAAGAACAATTAAGTCATACGATTTTGCCACTTGGTGATTCTTTAAAACCAGAAATTAGAGCAGAAGCAGACAAAAGAGGTTTAATTACTGCAAGTAAACCTGATTCACACGATATTTGTTTTATTCCAGATGGAGATACAGCAGGATTTTTGCATAGAAAACTTGGTGAAGATAAAGGCAAAATCGTTGATGCAGAAACTAAAGAAGTTTTAGGGGAGCATGATGGAGTATTCGAATTTACTATTGGTCAAAGACGAGGTTTAAATTTAACCAAACCAAGACCTGACAGAGCAGCTCGTTATGTTGTCGAAACTGATGTTAAAAATAAAACTGTGATGGTTGGCTTACCAACTCTTTTAAAAGTAGATGTTGTGACAGCTACAAATGTAATTTGGTGTGGACCAATTCCTCAAAGTCCATTTGAATGTTTAGCTCAAGTAAGAGCTCATGGAGAGAGATTAAAAGCTAAGGCATTTCATAAAGACGGTAATTTAACCGTTGAATTTATTGACTCGTTACAAGGACTTTCTCCTGGACAAACGATTGCTTTATATGAAAACGATCGAGTTATAGGTAGTGGCACAGTAGTAACAACTGCTAGAAATTAATAATGAGTAAATCAATTCCAGATTCTGCTCGAAATAAATGGCTTGAATTAGTTGAACAAATTGAAGAAGCCAGACGCCAATACTACTTATTGGATTCACCAACCATCTCTGATGATGAATACGACAAAGCATTTAGAGAATTAGAAAAACTAGAAGAAAAATATCCAGAATTAGTCACTCAAGATTCACCTACCCAATCTGTAGGAGGTGAAGCATCAGAACTGTTTGAACCTGTTGAACATAAAGTTCGCATGATGAGTTTGGAAGATGTTTTTGATGATGAAGAGTTAGAAGATTGGGCTAATCGGGTTAAAAAGACTACTCAAGAATTACCAGAAACAATTTGTGAATTAAAAGTTGATGGTCTTGCTTTAAATCTTTTGTATGCTGATGGCAAATTGACAAAAGTGGCCACTAGAGGAGATGGTCGGGTCGGAGAAGATGTCACATATAACACACAATTTATTTCTT
>JBJSWT010000067.1:0-5745 GCA_046086025.1 Actinomycetes bacterium
AGCCTCTTAATGGATAAGTTTTTAAATAATGATTTAGTTTTTCAAAACTAATTAGTAATTCTTCAATAACACTTGCAAATCTTTTTCCTAAAGTAGTTGTTTGTGCTGCGACATTGTGACTTCTTCCAGCAATTGCAAGATCACTATATTCTTTTGCTAATTTTGACAAAAGTGATAAAACTGCAACAGTTTTAAATTGAATTAATTCTAAAGATTTCTTTACTTGTAGTTGCTCAATATTTTCAGTTATATCTCTACTGGTTAAACCTTTATGAATTTCTTCAAAACCAGCAAGGGCGTTAAATTCTTCAATTCTTGCTTTTACATCATGTCTAGTTTTTTCTTCACGTTTTCTAATTGAATCTAGATTTATTTCATTAACAACTTTTTCATAACTTGAAATTGCTTTGTCATTTATGTTTAAACCTAATTCTTTTTGAGTTTTTAAAACTAAGATCCATAAATTTCGTTCAGCAATTATTTTGTTATTTAATGACCAAATTTCCTGCATTTGGTTAGACGCATACCGGGTAGCAAGTACATCCGGATTCAATGTCACGAAATCTATTCTTGCACACCTATAAAATTTCTCTTTAAATCCAAAGGATTTATTGAATAATTAGGCTTAAAACCTTAAGAATTTATTCCTAATTTGTGTATTTATCTAAAACTGTGATTGCTTGATCTAAGATTTCAAGACCCTTAATTGCATCTTCTTTAGATACATTGCAAGGTGGCACCACATGTAAACGATTCATGTTTATAAATGGCATAAGTCCAAGTTTTTTGCATTCGCCACCTAGTTCAACCATAGGTGCTGCATCTTTGCCACTTGCGTTATAAGGAACTAAAGCTTCTTTAGTGTTTTTATTTTTAACAAATTCAATTGCCCAAAAAACACCTAAACCTCTAACTTCACCAATTGATGAATGTTTTTCTTTTAATTCATTTAATTTTGGACCAATAATTGTTTTTCCAATTTCAGAAGCATTTTCCACCATTTTTTCTTCTTTCATGGCATCTAAAGTTGCCACGATTGATGACATTGCAAGTGGATGGCCTGAATAAGTTAAACCTCCAGGAAATACTTTGTCGACAAATGTTTCATAAATTGGTTTATCAATTATTACGCCCCCTGCAGGTACATAACCTGAGTTAGAACCTTTAGCAAAAACAATTAAATCTGGTATTGCTGTCCAATTATCAAATGCAAACCATTTACCAGTTCTACCAAAACCAGCCATTACTTCATCTGCAATCCACAAAATTCCATACTTGTCACAGATTTTTCTTAAACCTTCTAAATAACCAGGTGTTGGTGCCATAATTCCTGCAGTTCCCACAACTGTTTCAATACAAATTGCTGCAATTGTTGCAGGACCTTCAAATTGAATTACAGATTCTAAATGATGCAATGCTCTTTCAGTTTCTTGTTCTGGTGAATTAGACCAAAATTGAGAACGATATGGAAATGGTCCAAAGAAATGAATTACACCGTATGCAAATTCATTTGGCCATCTTCTTGGATCACCAGTCATTTGAATAGCTGTTCCAGTATTGCCATGATATGAACGATAAAAAGACAAAACTTTATGACGTTTAGTGTGAATTCTTGCCATACGCACTGCATTTTCAATTGCATCTGCGCCGCCATTAGTAAAGAAGACATGTTCAAAACCATTTGGAGCTAATTCTGTTAATTTTTTAGCTGCTATTCCACGCATATCATTTGCATGTTGTGGAGCAATGGTGGTTAATTTTCCAGCTTGTTCTTGAATTGCTTTAACAACTTTTGGATGTTGATGACCAATGTTTGTGTTTACTAATTGACAAGAAAAATCTAAATATTTTTTACCGTCATAATCCCAAAGATATGAACCTTCTGCTTTTGCAATCGGCATAGGTTTGATTGCACCTTGTGCACTCCAAGAATGAAATACGTGTGCACGATCTAAATCAAATACTTTTTTTCCTTCTTCAGGATTTCCTTGATAGTCATTGCTCATAATGTGTCCTAGTTAATCAGGTCTCTTCGAGAGATGGTCGCATCACGGTGTTGTCCAACCCCAATAGCACTCATAGGCGCTCCCGAAATTTTTTCTAAATACTCCACATATTTTCTCGCATTTACCGGTAATTCTTCAAATGTTTTTGCATGAGAAATATCTTCATCCCAACCAGGTAAAGTTTCATAAATTGGTTTGGCGTGGTGAAACTGGGTTTGAGTCATTGGCATTTCCTCATAACGAACACCATCTACTTCGTAAGCTACACAAACTGGGATTTCTTTAAACCCAGTTAAAACATCTAATTTAGTTAAGAAAAAATCTGTTAATCCATTTATGCGGCAGGAATATCTTGCAACCACCGCATCAAACCAACCACATCTTCTTGGTCTTCCAGTAGTTGTGCCTCTTTCTCCACCAATTTCTCGTAAGCGCTCACCATTTGCATCAAGAAGTTCAGTTGGGAAAGGTCCTTCACCAACTCTTGTTGTGTAAGCCTTCAAAATTCCTATCACTCTTGTTATTTTTGTTGGTCCAATTCCAGATCCTGTTGCAGCACCACCTGCTGTTGGATTTGAAGAAGTAACAAATGGATAAGTTCCATGATCAACATCTAATAAAGTTCCTTGACCACCTTCGAGTAAAACAATTTCATTTTTATTTAAAGCTTCATTAAGTAATAGTGAAGTATTTGCAACATATGGTTTTAATGATTCTGCAAATCCGAGTAATTCTTGAACAATTGCATCAACATCAACTGCTCTTCTGTTATAAACCTTAACTAAAGTTTGATTTTTTGAAGCAAGAGAGCCTTCAACTTTTTTTCTTAAAATCTTTTCATCATATAAATCTTGAACTCTAATTCCAACTCTACTTACTTTGTCTCCATAAGCAGGTCCAATTCCTCGACCTGTGGTACCAATTTTTGATTTACCTAAAAATCTTTCAATTGTTTTATCAAGCATCACGTGATAACTAGTAATAATGTGAGCATCAGCAGAAATTTTTAATTTAGAAGTATCAATTCCTCTTTCATTTAAACCTTTTATTTCTTGCAATAAAACACCCGGATCTATTACAACTCCATTACCAATTACTGGAATTACTTCTGGAGTTAAAATTCCAGAAGGTAGTAAATGTAGTGCAAATTTTTCTGGACCATTTTTTGTAGGAATAACTACAGTGTGGCCGGCATTATTTCCACCTTGATAACGAACTACATATTGAACTCGATGACCTAAAAGATCAGTGGCTTTACCTTTGCCTTCATCGCCCCATTGTGCACCGAGTAAAACTATGGCTGGCATGAATCTTCCTTCAAGTTAAAAAATACAACCTGGATGAATCTAGTCGACACCTATTAATTGCTTAAGCACCGCAACACCATCTAACCACGCAGATTCAATTCGTGGATTCAAATCGTATGCATCTCCCACTAAAGCCAAGTTTTGAGGCAAATTAACTCTTTTGCAATTCCTAGGTTGTGCAATCGACCATCTAGCAATTCCTTTTTCAACTACTTCACTTCTTATATTCCAAAGCTCTAATACGTGGTCTACCACTTCATCTACATAGTCTTGATAATTTTCTAAACGTGTTTTTGCATAATTACTAGTTGTTATCGAATTAATTATTGGAGCGTTATCCTTTCTTCTTTTGCCATCATTAACAATTAGAGAAATTACTTCGTGATCATTAACAAACATGGCGTCATATTTTGGAATTTCACCATCAATTACAAGCCAAGCAGATAATGCAGAATCCCATGTTTGATTAGCTAATTCCTTACTTACTTCATCTTCTAAGATTCTTGCTGCTTGTAATCCAGGCATTGCTAGAACAACATAATCAAAATAATGTTCATCTACTTTAATTTTGTTATTTTCAACTTTTACTTTTTCAACTTTTTTCTCTTGTATTACTTTCACACCTTTTTGTTGCAAAACATCTAATTCATAAATGGCAAGACTTCTTAATCCTTTTTTAGCCGCGTATCGCATGGGACCTGTTGTCGTGGAAATTTCAAAATCTTTGAAGACATGAAATGTATCGGTCCATTCATGAACTAAATCTTTTTTTAACCACTCTTCTAATTTATTTTTAAAAATTGGATCAGAAACTGTGAAATACGCAGCCCCCACATCAATTACCCTGTTTGCAAAAGGATGACTTCGTAAAGTTCTTAAGCCCAAACGGCCCCCAGGGTTTTTACCCTGATCAAAAATAGTTACAGAGTATTTATTTTCAATTAATTTATGTGCAGCAGCAATTCCTGAAACTCCAGAACCAATTACTGCAACAGATTGCACTTAAATAAATTTAAGTATTAGAAGCATCGGCAATGCTTTGCACTGCCTTATCCAAAGTGGCATCAAATTCTTGATCACTTTGTTGAGCTGTTAATCCTTCAGTTAAAGCTCTGGAGAAACTTGCAATTACTCCATTGTTTTTAACTAAAATTTGATTTGCTTTATCTCGTGAGTACCCTCCAGATAATGCAACCACTCTGATAACTCTTGGGTGCTTAACAAGATCTGCATAAAAATTATCTTCAGTTGGAAGAGTTAGTTTTAGCATTACATTTTGATTATCACTTAATTTATTTAAGTGATCCAATAAAAACAGTTTCAAAATACTTTCTGCTTCTGTTTTATTTGGGCAATTGATATCAACTTCAGGTTCGATTATTGGAACTAATCCTTTAGCCAATATCTTTTTACCTAAATCAAATTGTTGTTCCACGATTTCTTTAATGCCAGTTCTATTTGCATCTTTAATAACTGAACGCATTTTAGTACCGAAAACTTTATGAGAGTTTGCTCTATCCAAACGATCATCTAATTCAGGAATTGGTTTCATCAACTGCACACCATTGTTTTCTGCAGCTAAACCATTATCAACTTTCAAGAAAGGAACAATACCTTTGTTTTCCCACAAGAATTCTGCAGTTCCTTTACCATCAATAGTTCTTTCCATAGTCATGTCGAAAAGAATTGCACCTAAAATTCTTTCTTTATTTAAAGAAGGAGATTTAATAATTCTGGTTCTCATTTGGTGAACAAGATCAAACATCTGGTCTTCGCCTGAATAAGCAGATTCTTCGATGCCATAAAGCTTCAATGCTTTTGGAGTACTTCCCCCACTTTGATCAAGGGCGGCAATAAAACCTTTACCGGTTTTCATTCTGTTTAATTGCTCTGTATTCAACTTATTTTCCTTTACCAGTGTTTGAATTTGACTTTGGTTTAAGTATTCCACAAGTGCAAGATGATTAAAAAAGCAACTTGGGTTTAAGGTATTAATTGTGAGTATTGATTCCACTAAGTCTGAATTGATTAAACAAATCAAAGAAAAAGCCGTCGTTCATGGCAAAGTTATTTTGTCTAGCGGCAAAGAAGCTGATTATTACGTTGATTTAAGACGTGTGACTTTAGACAGTGTGGCAGCACCTTTGGTTGGACAAGCAATGCTTGATGTCACTAAAGATTTGGATTATGAATGCGTGGGTGGTCTAACCCTTGGAGCAGATCCAGTGGCAACAGCCATGATGCATGTAGCAAAACAAAATGGCAGAAATTTAAATGCATTTGTTGTTAGAAAAGAAGGTAAAGCACACGGTTTGCAAAGAAGAATAGAAGGACCAGATGTTAAAGGTAAAAAAGTTTTAGCAGTTGAAGATACTTCAACAACTGGTGGTTCAGTTCTTACAGCAGTTGAAGCATTAAAAGAAGCTGGCGCA
>JBJSWT010000068.1:0-22870 GCA_046086025.1 Actinomycetes bacterium
TGGGGCAAGTCCCATGGAAGGCTCATCTAAAAGAAGAAGTCTTGGTCGAGCCATCAATGCTCTACCAATGGAAAGCATTTGTTGTTCTCCACCAGATAATGTTCCACCTGCTTGATTTTGTCTTTCTTTTAGCCTTGGAAAAAGTGTGTAGATTCTTTCCAAATCTTCATTTAATTCTTTCTTCCATTCTTTACGAGCAAATTTTCCCATTTCAAGATTTTCCAAAACAGTCATTCCAGGAAATATTCCACGACCTTCAGGGGCTTGGCATAGACCTTCTAATACCCGATCATGTGGCGCAATCTTTTGAACATCTTTATCTTCAAAATTTATAACACCTTTTGTAGGTTTTAATATTCCAGAAATAGTTTTTAGAAGTGTGGTTTTTCCTGCACCATTTGCACCAACTAGGGTTACGATTTCGCCTTTTTCAACATGCAACGAAATACCTTTGATTGCTTCAATTTTGCCGTAAGAAACTCTTAAGTCTTTAACTTCAAGAAGCATGGTCTGCAACTCCTAGGTAAGCATCAATAACTCTTTGGTTATTTTGAATTTCTTTAGGAGTTCCTTCGGCGATTTTTTGACCAAAATCTAAAACGGAAACTCGATCAGAAATTTTCATAACTAAACTCATATCGTGTTCAATTAAAAGTACAGCGAAACCAGCATCTCTGATTTTCTTGATCAATTCACCCAATTCAACTTTTTCTTGAGGATTAAATCCAGCAGCTGGTTCATCAAGCAATAAAACTTTAGGTTCAAGAGCTAAAGCTCTGGCAATTTCCAATCTTCTTTGATCGCCGTAGGGAAGGTTTTTGGCTAATTGTCCTGCACGGTGACTAATTCCCATGAAATTCAATAATTCTGCAGATTTTGCATGCGATCTTGACTCATCAGCCCTACTAGTTCCAATTCCAAACATTGATCCAACTAATCCAACTTTATTTTTTGAATCAGCCGCTGTCATAACATTTTCTAAAGCTGTCATGTCACCAAAAAGTCTGACGTTTTGAAAAGTTCTAGCCAGTCCACGTCTAGCAATTTTATGTGGTTTCAAGCCTAAGACTGATTGATTATCTAATAGAACATCTCCTTGTGTTGGTTGATAATAACCAGTTACAACGTTAAATACTGTTGTTTTTCCAGCACCATTTGGACCAATTAATGCTGCAATTTCTCCTTCTGAAACATGTAAATTAACTTCAGATAATGCAGTTACACCACCAAATAGCATTGTTAAGTTTCTAACTTCGAGTAAGCGATCACTCATCGCGTTACCTCTTGTCCTGTATTTTTATCGTAAACTTTTTCACGCTTTTTACGAGGAATTAAACCATCTGGTCTTAAGTTCATCATCAAAACCATCAATAATCCAAAGAACAAAATTCTTGTATCGGATAGGAAACGTAATTTTTCTGGAAAGTAACCAAGAAGTGCTGCACCAAGGGCAACTCCCCAAATATTTCCCATCCCACCAAATACAACGCAAGCCAAAATCATGATTGATACATTTAATTCAAATAACTCAGGCACAATCGAGGTTACTTGTGATGCATAGACTGCACCGACTCCTCCGCCTACTGCACCACCCAAAACAAAACCCCACAATTTATATTTCATGGTTGCTACTCCCATGAATTCAGCAACGTCTTCATCTTCTCTAATTGCTTCCCAAGCTCTTCCTGGTCGTCTAGAAATCAATCGAAGATAAGCCCACACCACAAATAGCATTAATGTAAGTAATAGCCAATAAAACGGTTTTGCATCATCAACTCTAAATTCAATTCCTGCGATTGTTGGAGGTGCTGCAATCCCTGCTAAACCAGCTGCGCCACCGGTTACATTTAAATTAAGAGCAACAATTCTTACAATTTCACCAAAACCCAAAGTAATAATGGCTAAATAATCGCCACGTAAACGAAGAGCTGGTAATCCAAGGCAAACTCCTGCCAACATAGCAAAAGCCATACCAAATAAAACATTTACCCAAAGATTAAATCCAAAACTTAAACTAAATATTGCATGCGTATAAGCACCGATTGCGAAAAATGCAACATAACCTAAATCAAGAATTCCACTTTTTCCTACGATGATGTTTAACCCAATTGCCATAATTGCGTACATTCCCATTGGATAAAAAAGTACGGATGCAAAATCTGATTCCGTTGTTCCAAAAACAGGGTTATCTAATAAAGGAAGTGCATAAAGAAACCCAATAACTACAACCCTAAAGACAACTCTTTGAGTACGAGTTGTGTTTTCCCACCAATCTCCAAATTTATCTCGCAAATTAAATCTTTTTGTAGATACTTTTGCTGTACTCATACCCTGGCCTTTTGCAGTGCTTCACCAAACAAACCTGTTGGTTTGAAAAGAAGAACCAGAACAAGAATTAAGAAAGTAACAACATCTCTCCAGTTATAGCCTAGAACTGCTGAGGAGAATTGTTGAATAATTCCAAGAGCAAAAGACCCTGCAAGTGCGCCACGAATATTTCCAATTCCACCTAAAACTGCAGCGGTAAATGCTGAAATACCAAGTAAGAATCCAACATTGAACTTGGTTGCTTCATAAAACAACATGTAGAAAGCAGAACCCACACCAGCTAACACACCACCGATTAAAAATGTAAAAGCAATTACTCGATCAACATTTACACCCATTAATATTGCAGTTCTTTCATCTTGTGAAACGGCTCTAATTCCTCTACCCAATCTTGTTTGTTGAATAATACGGTCCAAAACAATCATTAATGAAATTGCTCCAACTAAAACAACAACTTTGTCAGAAGTAAAGTACGCAGTTCCAACCTCTAGTAAAACATTTTTATCTAATAACCGTGGAAAATCCCAATCCTTTGAATCTGTTAATAATCTAAATAATTCAACTAAGAAAAAAGATGCGCCGATTGCGGAAATCAAAGATGATAATCTGTTCGCGTTTTTTCTTCGCAATCTTCTATATGCAACTACTTCTAGTAGCATCGCAGAAGCACCACTTGCTATAGCTGCAACTAGTGCAATCAATAAAAACACACCTAGGAATGCAAAAATTCCTAAAGGTTCTTCAAATCCGTCAAATCCTAATAAAGTTGTAACGCCTAAACAGGCAAAAGTTCCAAGCATGAAAATTTCAGAATGCGCAAAATTAATTAAGCGTAAAACTCCATAAACAAGTGTGTAACCAAGAGATACAAGTGCATAAATTGCACCAACAACAATTCCGTCTAGCAACAGGGAAGCAAAATCTGTCCACAGAATCGAGAAATCCACCAACGCTCCTTAATGATGAGGGTGAGGTACTAAATGTACCTCACCCTACAACTATTAAATACGTAATTACTTAATTGCGCCTACGTATTCGATTTTGCCATTCTTGACGATGAATTCGTTCATCACCTTAGTGGCTGGTTCACCTTTAGCATCGAACTTGAGAGTTTGACCAACACCCTTATATGAATTGGTGTTGATGTAGTTCAAGATTTCTGCTCTGGTGTCATTACCTGCTTTAACTGCTGCAAGGAAGAATCCTGCTGCGTTGTATGCCTCAAGTGTATAAACAGCTGGAGCAACGCCGTATTCCTTCTTGTAAATCGCAGTAAGTTTCTTGTCTGCTCTTTCCATTGGGATGTATGGAGCAGTCATAGAAGTTCCTTCAGCATTCTTCTTAGCCAACTTGATGTATTCGTTATCTAATACACCGTCACCAGCAATGAATTTAACATTTCTGGTTGCTGCGTTGTCGCGAAGTTGTTTAACAAATTTAGAAGCTTCTGGGTAGTAACCACCGTAGAACACTACGTTAGCGCCAGATTTTCTAACTTTTGCAACTACTGAAGAAAAGTTTGTAGTTCCTTCAGTTACTGAGTCAGAACCAACTTGCTTATTCTTTGCAAGTCTCTTCTTTACTGTTGTTGCAAGATCTTTACCGTAAGTTGTTTGGTCATCAACGATAAACACTTTTGCGTTTGGTTGATTTCCTGCCAACTTAGCAAGTGCTGGACCTTGTACGTCATCGTTTGCTACAACACGGTGGAAAACATCGCCACCAACTGTTGGCAAGGTTGCGTTTGTTGCGGATGGAGAAATAACTGGCATACCACCTTTTAGATAAATAGGTAGTGCTGCACGAGTTTCACCTGAATACATACCGCCGACAACACCAATTGCACATGCATCGTTAACTGTTGCTAACGCAAGTGCTGGTGATTGTGCAGGATCTGCTTGTGTATCAATAAAAGTTGGTTCAACTTTTGGATTTGATCCACGTGTTTCGTTGTATTGCAATACGGCCAATCTAAAGCCGTTGTATTCACCAATACCAGTTTGAGCGGCTGGGCCAGTCAAACCACCTTGGAATACCAATTTAAGATCGCCGGAGCAACCAACTGGAGCTGCTTGTGCAGGTGCAACAAATGTTGCAAATGCAACAGCAACAGAAGCTGCAATACCGATGCTTCTCTTAACTAATGACATTCTTCCTCTTTCTTGTTTTTCCCTAGGGCACAGAAATACATGATGAATGCATCCATCAATCTGTGTTTCCTTTGAGGATACCTGAGGTTCATTTTGTGTTCAAATTTGGATGTGACCCCTGACACCTATGGACATAAACCCCACACAAATGGGCTTGTATAGATATTGTCTGATGCATGGAAACAGTAATCCTGGATCATCCTCTGGTCTCAGCCAAATTAACTCTTTTAAGGGATAAAAACACTGACTCATTAATTTTTCGTCATTTAGTTGAAGAATTAGTAACACTTTTATCTTATGAAGCAACTAGAAATTTAAATGTTGTTGAAAAAATTGTTGAAACTCCGATTACCAAAACAAAAGGTTATGAAATAGCAGAACCAAAACCACTAGTTGTTCCAATTTTAAGAGCAGGACTTGGGATGTTGGATGGAATGATGAGAATTTTACCTGCTGCTGAAGTTGGATTTTTAGGAATGGTGAGAAATGAAGAAACATTACAACCTACAACTTATGCAGAAAGAATTCCTGGAGAAATTAAGAATAGACAAGTTTTTGTTCTAGATCCCATGCTTGCAACAGGTGGAACTTTAGTTGCTGCAATCAAATTATTGATTGAACGAGGCGCAAAAGAAGTAGTTGCTATTTGTTTATTAGCTGCTCCTGAGGGAATTAAAAAATTAGAAGAATCTTTTGGAAAAAGTGTCAATATAAAAGTTGTGTGTGCTGGTTTGGATGAGAAATTAAACGAGCATGGCTATATTGTCCCAGGTCTTGGTGATGCTGGAGATCGTTTATTTGGAACAGCTGATTAGCGGTTTTTGTATTCCTCTATAACAAGTGTTGCCACATCAAGCATGGAACGTCTTTTATTCATCGCAGTTTTTTGCATCCATTTAAAAGCTTCGGGTTCACTTAGTTTTAAGTTTTTAATCAATAAAGCTTTTGCTTGATCGATTGCTTTTCGAGCCTTTAATTGTTCTTGTAAATCTTTAATTTCACTATCCAATTGCTTTATCTCTTGAAATCTAGAAACAGCAAGTTCTATCGCAGGCATTAATTCATCCATGGAAAAAGGTTTAGTCAAATAAGCCATGGCTCCGGCATCTCTTGCTTTTTCAACTAAATCTTTTTGTGAAAAGGCAGTCAAAATCACTACAGGACATAAACGATTACTAGCAATTTTTTCTGCAGCAGAAATTCCATCTAGTTTTGGCATTTTGATATCCATAATCACTAAATCTGGATTTAAAGATTCAGTTAGTTCTATGGCTTTTAATCCATCGCCTGCTTGCCCAACAACTTCGTAACCAGACTCATTAAGCATTTCAACCAAATCAAGACGAATTAATGCTTCGTCTTCAGCAACGACTACTTTTAACTTTGTACTCATAATTGTGGTTATAGCCTAGGCGAAAGATCTTTTTCTAAATAATGTGTCGTAGAGTTAAATAGTTAAATTGTTGTTTTTAACGCCCCGGTAGCCCAACTGGCAGAGGCATACGACTCAAACTCGTACCGGTGTGAGTTCGAATCTCACCCGGGGCACAACTTAAATTTTCTTACTTATATTTGCCAATGTTCCATTTACAAATGAAGCAGAATCATCAGTTGATAGATCTTCAGCTAGTTTTACTGCCTCACTAATTACTACATTGACTGGTACATCTTTTTGAAATAGTAATTCATAAACGGCTACTCGAAGAATATTTTTATCGACTCTAGGGATTCGATCAATAGTCCAATTTGTCAATGAATCAGAAATAAGAGAATCGATTTGTACTTGGTTTTCTTTTATACCTTTAATCAAGGTATCTGAATATTTCTTATCTTCAACTTCAGCATCATCTTCAATATCAATAATTGGTTTATTATTTAGATCAGCTTGAAAAATGGCATCTAATGCTCTTTTTCTTGCCTTACTTCTAGCGCTCATTTAATTATTTAAGCTCTGCCAAGATAAGAACCGTCACGAGTATCTACTCGAACTTTTTCTCCTTGGTTAATAAAAAGTGGTACTTGAATTTCAAAGCCAGTCTCTAATTTTGCTGATTTACTTCCAGCACTAGATCTATCCCCTTGTAATCCAGGTTCTGTGTATTCAATTGTTAATTCCACATTTGCTGGCATTTCTATATATAAAGGATTTCCTTCATGCATCGCAACCATTACTTCTTGGTTTTCTAGCATGTAATTTGCCGCATCGCCCACAGTTGCATTACTAATAGTTATTTGGTCATAACTTGATGTATCCATAAACACCCAGCCGTCACCATCTCTATATAAATACTGCATGTCTCGTTTATCAACTTGAGCAGTTTCAACTTTTACTCCAGCATTAAAGGTTCGATCTACAACTTTGCCGCTTAAAATATTTTTTAATTTAGTTCTAACAAAAGCGCCGCCTTTGCCTGGTTTTACGTGTTGAAAATCAATCACATTCCATAATTGACCATCAATATTTAAAACCATGCCATTTTTTAAATCATTTGTTGTTGCCACGTTGAATTACTCCTAGTTGCTTTCTTTTATGCCACACAAATTATTTCGTGAGATCCTGGGGTTAAAACTTCTGCTTCACCATCTGTGACCAAGCAAGTGTCTTCGATTCTTACTCCACCTTTTTCAGGTAGATAAATTCCTGGTTCAACGGTTACACAATTTCCTCTCGAAAGTTTAGTCTTGACCTCTTTTGCTAAAAACATGGGTTCGTGTATTTCTAATCCGACACCATGTCCTGTGCCGTGCACAAAATAAGAGCCAAAGTTAGCTTTTTCGATATAACTTCTACATTCTTTATCTACTTCTTCTGCACTTACTCCTACTTTCAATTTTTTTCTACCTAAATTTTGAGCCTGCATGACCGCATCATAAATTTCTTTCTGCCAATCAGCACAAGTTCCAATAAAAACTGTTCTAGTCATATCTGCGTGGTAGCCATTTACTAGTGCTCCACAATCAATTGTCACCATGTCACCACGTTCTAATATGCGATTAGTTGGTTCATGATGAGGTGTAGCACTATTTAGTCCACTTGCCACGATGGAATTAAACGCAAGTCCATCTGCTCCTCGTTTTAAAAATCCTTCTTGTAAAAGTCTTGCGATCTGTTTTTCATTCATTCCAGGTCTTAAATCATTAATTAGAAACCACAAAGTATCGGCGGTGATGGCACAAGCTTTTTTTATTTGTTTTATCTCATATTCATCTTTAATCATTCTTAAAGGACTTAAAAAATCTTTAAATTTAACTAATTCAAGATTCAAATCTTTTTGCATAAATTCAGCTTGAGAAAAAGTCAATAGCTTTGGATCTATTGCAATTTTTGTAAGATTTAACTGAGCGACTTCCCTTTTGATTATAGAAACAAAGTCTCTATTAATTTCAATTTTTATGTCTATTGCTTCATCTTTTGCCCGCTTTGTATATCTTTCATCGGTAAGTAATAAATCATCTTTGGCCTCACTTCCAATTAAAAGTGCGGCATTAGAACCCGAAAATCCACTTAAGTAACGAATACTTACTGCATCAAAAAACAACGCGGCATTAGAACTAGATAAAAATATTTCTCTTAATTTATTTCGACGTTGCAAAAAATCAGGCATTATTTAATTTATTTTTTAATGCTGTTAAAGCAAGGTGATAACTTTCAATTCCAAATCCTGCAATGGCCCCATCAGCAACTCCTGCTAAAACTGAAAAGTGTCTAAATTCTTCTCTGGCATTTGGATTTGAAATATGAACTTCAATTAAGGGTGCAGTCTTCATACTTGCTGCATCTCTTAGGGCATAACTGTAGTGAGTAAAAGCTGCAGGATTAATTACTACTGGAAATTTGTTATCTGCTGCTTCGTGCAGCCATTTAATAATTGTTGCCTCATCATCTGTTTGTCGAAAATCGATTTCAAATCCAAGATTTTTTCCAAAACTAAGGCAAGAATTTTTTAAATCTTCAAAAGTATCTGTGCCATAGATTTCAGGTTCTCTGGTGCCAAGTCTTTGTAAGTTTGGTCCATTAAGTACTAAGACTTTCATTTAGAAATCTTCTCCCATGCTTGGTTTAAGACTTTAAAAGTTGGATTTTCTAGCCTTGTTGGTTTGGCAATATCTTCTAGCACTACAAATCTTAACCTTCCAGATCTAGATTTTTTATCAATAGCCATAATTTCAATCAATTTTTTGAAGTTCTTTTTCTTATAAGTTGTTGGAAGTTTAAAAATATTAACAACATCTCTATGACGTTGAACCACATCTTTTTTCAATAATCCTTGAGCAAGGGCTAATTCTGCGGCATAAACCATGCCGATAGAAACGGCGTCTCCATGTCTCCATTTGTAGTTTTCAATTTTTTCTATGGCATGACCTAAAGTGTGACCGTAGTTAAGAATTTCTCTGCCCGTTTTTGAGCTTGAAGTTTCTTTAAAATCTTTACCCACAACATCTGCTTTAACTTGAATGGAACGAGTTATTAATTCAGGAATTTCAATTCCTTCAAAAGTTTTACATTCGTCAGGATATTTTTCAATTATTTCTAGAATTTGTGGGTCTTGAATAAATCCACATTTAATTACTTCAGCCATTCCTGTTGAGAAATCATGTTTCTTCAAGGTTTTTAATGATTCGATGTCGCACAAGACAAAAGATGGGTTATGAAATGAACCAATTAGGTTTTTACCAGCTTTAGAGTTAATCCCAGTTTTGCCACCCACCGCAGCATCAACCATGCCTAAAAGGGTGGTTGGAATACTTACGAATTTAATTCCCCTAAGCCAAGTTGCAGCAACAAATCCTGCTAAATCAGTGGTGGCACCTCCACCGATTCCAATTATTAAATCTGTGCGAGAAAATTTATTTTTACCTAAAATATCCCAACACTTTTCAACTGTCTTTATATTTTTAGCATTTTCTGAACTTGGAATTTTGATTTCAATAACCTTATATGAAAGTTTTGATAACTGCTTTTGAACTTTTTTAGCAATTTTTGATACTTCTTTAGGAAAAATTAAGGCAACTTTGTCTACATTTTGCGGTAAATTTTCATTCAAATTATCCAGTAAATCAAAGCCAACTTGTACCTGATAATCCAGATCACCTTTAACAATTATTGTTTTATGCAAACTCATCTAGTTAACCTCACTTGTTTGCAATAAAACTTCATTTACGACCTCTTCAATACTTTTGTCAGTGGTATCAATTTGCCAGTCTGCCACTTCTTCATACATTGGGGTGCGTTCTTCTAATAGTTTTACTAATTTAGATCTAACATTTCCCATCAAGACTGGTCTTGAGGCACCAAGGCCAACTCGATTACTTGCCTCTTGAGCAGAAACTGTTAACCAAACTACAGGAGCAATAGATAAAGCTTGTCTTGTTTCTTGATTTAGCACCGCTCCACCACCTAAAGATAAAACTCCGTCAAATTCATTAAGTAATTTGGCAATTTTTTCTTTTTCAAGTTTTCTAAAGTATTCCTCACCTTTTTGGACAAATATTTCTGAAATGCTTATTTTTTCATCCATTTCAATTTCTTGATCAATATCAATAAATTCAAGACCAAGTTTTTCAGATACTTTTTTACCTATGGTTGTTTTCCCTGAACCGGGAGCTCCCACAAAAATTAAACGGGGAGACATTCTTAGTAAACCTTTAAATTTTCTAAGTAGTTTTTAATATTTCTTTTGGTTTCATTAACACTATCTCCCCCAAATTTATCCAAGAATGCTTCAGCAAGAACTAAGGCAACCATTGATTCAGCTATAACACCTGCTGCAGGAACTGCGCACACATCTGATCTTTGATTATGAGCTTTGGCGACTTCACCAGTTTTGGTGTCAATAGTTTGCAAAGCTTTTGGAACTGTGGAAATTGGTTTCATGGCAGCTCTTACTCTTAACAACTCTCCTGTTGTCATGCCACCTTCGGTTCCACCTGCACGATGAGTTAAACGCTTAATTCCATTTTCAGTTTTAACGATTTCATCGTGTGCTTTTGATCCACGTCTTGAAGCTGTTGTAAAACCATCTCCAATTTCAACACCTTTGATTGCTTGAATACTCATAAGTGCAAAGGCAAGTTTGGCATCAATTTTTCGATCATGTTGTACATATGAACCAAGTCCTGGTGGCAAGTTATAAACCAGTACTTCAACAACGCCACCTAAGGTATCGCCATCTTTATGAGCAGATTCAACTTCTGCTTGCATTTTTTTGCTTGTTTCAGAATCAAAACAGCGTGCTGGATCGTCATCAATCTTATTTAAGCTTCCTGGTTCTGGATATAAATCTTCTGGAGCTTTAACTAAACCAAGTTGCACAACATGACTTAATATTTCGACATCTGAAATTTGTTTAAGAAATTTTTTCGCAACAGAACCTAATGCAACTCTTGCTGCTGTTTCTCTTGCACTTGCTCTTTCTAAAACTGGTCTTGCATCGTCAAAGTCATACTTTTGCATTCCAACAAGATCAGCATGTCCTGGTCGAGGTTTTGTAAGTGGTGCATTTCTTGCTAAATCTTTAAGAACATCTTCTGCTACAGGATCTGCAGACATAACTTCTTGCCATTTAGGCCATTCAGAGTTATTAATTTTTATTGCAATTGGAGCACCTATTGAAACTCCATGCCTAATGCCACCTAAAATTTCTAATTCATCTTTTTCAAACTTTTGTCTAGCGCCTCTGCCAACTCCCAGTCTTCTTCTGGCAAGTTCATCTTGAATTTCTTGAGATGTTATTTCAATACCTGAAGGCAGCCCATCAATTGTGGCAATAAGTGCTGGGCCATGAGATTCACCTGCAGTTAACCAACGAAGCATACAACTATTGTTTCATTATTATCTCTTCTGGTTATGCATCACCCTATAAATTAAGCACAAGAAATAAAAAATATGCAATTGTCATAAAGGGTCCAAATGCAATTGCTTGATTTGACTTAAAAGATTTGAAAACTATTAAATAGATTGAAAATATGCCTCCTAAGATAAATGCTGATAAATGAAGAGAAATTATTTGGTTGAAACTATAGAAATATAAAAGCGGCAAACTAAGGGCAAAACTGTATTTAACATCACCTAATCCAAAAGTTCTTTTGGATAGAAAATACACAACCAAATAGAATAGAAAAATTAAAAATGATTGAAATATTGTAAATGTAAGTTTAAGTAAAGAGAAATTATCTGTAAAAAATATTAGAAATAAATTACTAATTAATAAAGAAAGAATCCATTTATTAGGAAGTAATTGAGTTTTATAATCAATTAAGGCAAGAATAATTGCAAATATTGAGGTATTTATAAGGATCAAATATTGCCAAAACAAATGATCCTCAATTCTTAAATAATGCCTGCCTCATTTGGGTGATGGGAGCTTTTATTCCCGTCATTAATTCAAATTGCATGCAAGCTTGATGCAAAAGCATCTCTAAACCTGAGACGACAAAACCTCGTCTAAAGATCCATTCCAAAGCAACTTTTGATGGCCAAGGCTCATATGCAATATCTAGAAGTGTTCCAGGATTTTCAGGACCAAGGGCTGCAAATTTATCCATTGCTTGACTTGGCAAAGTTGAAATCAAAGTTGAAGCATTCATAGCTTTAGCCAAATCACTCCAACCAACTAGGTGACTTGTTAAACCTAGAGACTTTGCTAGATCAACAACTTGATTTAAAGTTGATTCATTTCTTGCACACACCATGACACTTTTAGCGCCTAAATTTTTTAAAGCAAATACTGCAGATCTTGCTGTTGCCCCACTTCCAATAATTGCAGGACTTGATAAATCTAACTTCTTATTGGTTTTCAATGCTTGCACAATTCCATAAATATCGGTATTTCCTGAATAAATTTTTCCATCTTTAAAAATTAATGTGTTAGCACTATTTACTTTTTTCGCCATATCAGTAACCACGTCTGAAACTTCGATGGCTTTTTCTTTTAAAGGCATGGTCAATGACAATCCCACTAAATCTTTATCTCTACTTGAAACAAAATCTAAAAGTTCTTCTGCTTTAAGCAAATATTTTTCATAATTCCAATCAAGACCTAACGCTTTATATCCAGCTTTATGAATTAATGGAGATAAAGAGTGTTCAATTGGATAGCCTGCAACGCCTGCGTGTTTCATATATTACTGATTCTGGCTATACCAACGTAAGAATTCTTGTTTATCTTTTAAGAATTGATCGTTGTTGGTTGAAAATTTAGTTTCTTTGGTATCAAGATTTACAGTCACCCAATAAAGCCAATCTCCTTCTTCAGGATTTAATACGGCATTAATTGCTGCTTCTGATGGATTAGAAATTGGTCCGGGAGGTAATCCGTCGTTGGTGTAAGTGTTGTAAGCAGAATCTTGCTGAAGTTGTTCTGAAGTCAAAATTATGGTGTTGGAATTTAATTCATAATTTAGGGTGCTATCAAGTTGTAACCTCATGGGTTTTGCTAAACGATTAAGAATTGTCTGAGCAGCTTTTGGTTGGTCAATTGGTGCAACTTCTTTTTCAATAATGCTTGCAATAATTATGACGTCATATGGTTTTAAACCATTTGCTTTAGCTGTTGCTTCAAGTTGCTGTTCTTGTGCGGCTTGAAGAAATCTTTTGATCATTTCTTGAAGAACTTGTTTTGGAGTTATACCTTCATCAAAACGATAAGTTGCTGGATACAAAAATCCTTCAACATTATTTTTTGCATATTCTGGAAGTCCTAAATCTTTAGGATCTTTTGCAAGACTTTCAAAATCTCCAATAGATACTCCCAGCGCTTGCGCTGCAGCTGCAAATACATAACTTGATCTTGAACCTTCAGGAATTACTACTTTGATACTTACTTTGCTCTCTGGATCTAAGAGAGCAAATATTGCCTCTTTGGCACCCATACTTTTTACCAAGTTGTATTTTCCAGGTCCAATTGCACTTGATTGAGGAATATCTTCTGCAGCACTTACAAATTCAATATAGTTTTTTACAACTCCTGCATCTGCTAAAACTTTTCCAATTTCAGTTAGCGATGCACCAGGATTAATTGTTACTTGAACAGGTCCAGTGCCTCCAGGGCCATCAAGAATTTTGACACTGCCACTTGGGATAAAAGAATAAACAACAATTCCTAACAAAACTGTGAAAATCACTAAACCAATTCTTAAATATGGTGCAGGGTGTAATTCAGATTTGTAGGTTTCTTCTTCTCGTCTAAATTCATCTAAAATAGAAGGCACTTTAAACCTCCTTATAATTTACGCCTGGAACTTTATTATTTCTCTTTTCAAAATCTAGCGCAATTTCTAATATTTCCACGGCAGCTTGTTGGTCAATTACACCTTTTTGTTGCTTTGCGTTCAAACCACTCTCACGCAAAGCTGAAGCCGCACTTGTGGTGGTGAGTCTTTCATCAATAAATCGGATATCGGAAAACCCAGTGTTTGAATATAAATTATGGGCAAAACTTATTACTTTAGAAACACTTTTACCTTGACTACCTGACAAATGTTTAGGAAAACCGATATAAATTTCAATACAGTTAGTTTCTGAGATTAGATTAGATATTTCAAAAAACACTTCTTTTGAATTTTTTAACGTTGCAACTGGAAAAGTTAATATTCCATCAGTGTCTGATTTTGCAACACCTATTCTTTTATCACCATAATCAAGAGCTAATCGAATACCTTTTCGCACAGTAATTACTTAATAAACCCATCAATGTTTGCAATTACTGTTTTAGCATCAGAAGTTTTAGTTCCAGCACCTTGAGCAAGATCAGCCTTACCGCCACCTTTGCCATCAAGTTTTGATAATACATTTTTCAAAATATTTCCAGCATTTAAATTCGATTTTTGTCCTGCCTCATTTACTGCCACAACAACATTTACTTTCTCATCCAAAATTGATCCTGCCACAACAACTGAAGGACTAGCACCTGATTGACCCTTAACATTTGAAACCAAGTCTCTTAAATCATTTGCATTAACTTCTTCCTCAACAAAGAAATTAATTACTTTAATTCCGTTTAAATCATGACTTTTTTGCAAGTATTTTGAAACATTTGAAAGTATTTGATTTTTTCTAAATTTCTCAATTTCTTTTTCGGTTTCTTTAAGTTTTTGCATTAAATTTGAAATCTTTTCAGGAAGTTCTTCTGCTTTGCCTTTTAACATTTCTTGTAAATTTGAAACTATTAAATGTTCTCTAGCTAAAAATTGATAAGCATCTGCTCCAACAAGTGCTTCTACTCTTCTTGTACCAGCACCAATACTTGACTCACTTAAAAATTTAACTAGACCTAGTTGAGCTGATCTTCTGGCATGAGTTCCACCGCATAATTCGTGAGCCCAATCTCCAACACTTATTACTCGAACCACATCTCCATATTTTTCACCAAACAAAGCCATTGCTCCCATAGCTTTTGCTTCATTTTGACTCATCAAATTTGCACTAACAGATAAATCATTTAATAAAACTTCATTAACTCGTTGTTCAACATCTTGCAATACTTTTTGATCAACTGGTTTTGGTGAAGGAAAATCAAAGCGAAGTCTTCCTGGAGAATTTTCACTTCCTAATTGCGTTGCAGTTTCACCTAAGAATTCTCTGAATGCTTTATGAATTAAATGTGTGGCAGTGTGTGCTCTAGAAATTGCTTTTCTTCTTAATAAATCAACTTCACCGATTGCTTTAGAACCTGTGATCGCTTCGCCTTTTTTAACAACTCCTCTATGGACAAATAACCCAGGAACTGGTTGCTGCACATCATCCACAAAAATTTCACAACCGTTAGCAAGAATCACTTTTCCTGCATCTGCTAATTGGCCACCGCCTTCTGCATAAAAGGGAGTTCGATCTAAAACAAATTCAACATTTGAACCTTCATTTGCTACTTTTGCAACTTCGCCATTATTTAGTAGTCCTTTTAAAGTAACTTCGCTTCTAGTTTCGCTGTATCCGATGAAATCAGTTATGCCAGCAAGATCTGCTAAAACTCTATATTGTTGAGCATCTGCCAAACCTTGTTTTCTTTCTTTTGCATCTAACTTTGCCCTATTTTTTTGCTCTTGCATTAATTTCTTGAATCCATCGGCATCTATTTCAATATTGTTTTCAGCTGCCATTTCTAAAGTTAAATCAAATGGAAATCCATAAGTGTCATGCAGTTCAAATACTTTATCTCCAGAAAGTGTTTTTGATTTAGTTTTCTTTAAGTCATTTAAAGACTCTTCAAATAATTGAGTTCCGGTTTTTAAGGTTTGAGTAAATGTTGATTCTTCACCAATTGCAATTTCTAGAATTCTTTTCTTGTCACTATTTAATTCTGGATATTGTGGTCCCATTGCTTGAATACTTGCTTCTATTAATTCTTTAATGACAGGTTTATCTGCACCTAAAATTCGCATGTTTCTAATTACTCTTCGCATCATGCGGCGAAGTACATATCCTCTGCCTTCGTTTCCAGGAATTACTCCATCGGCAATTAGAAAAGCTGCAGTTCTGGTGTGATCTGCAACAACTCTTAAGCGAACATCGGAACTTAAATTTTGCCCATATTTAATTCCCACAATTTCAGTGGCTTTATCTAAAATAATTTTTGTAGTATCAATTTCATAAATATTGTCAACGCCTTGCAAAATGGCAGCCATTCTTTCAAGGCCCATTCCTGTATCAATATTTTTAGCTGGCAACTCACCTAAGATAGGAAACTTTTCTTTTGTTCCACCTTCACCACGGTTATATTGCATAAAAACTAAATTCCAAACTTCTAAATATCTTTCTTCATCAGCAATTGGTCCGCCTTCTTTTCCATAAGCAGGGCCGCGATCAAAGTAAATTTCAGAACATGGTCCACAAGGTCCTGGAACTCCCATAGACCAATAGTTATCTGCCATGCCTCTTCGTTGAATTTTATTTTCGGGTAAACCTACTTTGTTCTTCCAAATTCCATAAGCCTCTTCATCATCAAGATAAATTGTGACCCATAATTTTTCAGGATCAAATCCATATCCGCCATCTTTAACTGAAGATGTTAACAATTTCCAGGCAAGAGTAATAGCACCTTCTTTGAAATAATCTCCGAAAGAAAAATTTCCTGCCATTTGAAAAAATGAACCATGTCTAGTTGTTTTTCCAACTTCTTCGATATCTAAAGTTCTGACACATTTTTGAACAGAAGTTGCTCTTTTATATGGAGCTGGTGCTTCACCTAAAAAATATGGTTTGAATGGAACCATACCTGCGTTAACTAAAAGTAATGTTGGATCATTGGCAATTAAAGAAGCAGATGGCACAACTGTGTGACCATTTTTTTCAAAGAAATCTAAGAATCTGCGTCTAATTTCGGCCGAATCCATTTTCTTTCCTCTACTTCTATTTAGTTACTTAACTGACCTTAGTACTTGACGAATTCTTTCCCACAATTCGCTAAAGCGTTGTTCTGCTCCACGATTTCCAGGTTTGTAATAAGTCTTATTCTTCAAGTTATCTGGCAAATATTGTTGACTTGCCACACCTTCTTCAAAATCATGTGCATATTTATAGCCAATTCCTGCACCAGTTTGACGAGAAGCACTTAATGAACCATCTTTTAAATGCGATGGGACTTGACCAAAGTCACCTTTTTTGACATCTTCAATTGCTTCATTTATTGCGTTATAAACAGAATTTGATTTAGGAGCAAGACATAAATAAGTGACAGCTTGAGCAAGAATTATTCTTGCTTCGGGCCAACCAACTAATTGGCTTGCCTGCATTGCTGAAACTGAAATAGTCAATGCATTTGGATCTGCCATACCAATATCTTCACTTGCAAGTATTACTAATCGTCTTGCAATAAATTTAGGATCCTCGCCAGATTCCACCATTCGGGCAAGGTAATGAATGGCTGCATCAACATCACTGCCCCGAATACTTTTTATAAATGCGCTGATTACGTTGTAATGCTCATCCCCTGATTTGTCATATCGAAGAGCAGCTCTTTGAACTGCAGTTTCTGCATCTTTAATAGTTATTTGTTTTCTGTTTTCACTATCGGCAACTAAAGCTGCAGTTTCCAGTGAAATTAATGCTCTTCTTGCATCTCCTGCACTAGCTTTTGAAATATGTTCAACTGCTAAATCTTCAATTTGGTATTTATTTGCTAGACCTTTTTCACTTTTTACCGCTCTTTTAATTAATTCATTTATATCTTCATTTGTAAGAGGGTTGAGTGGTAAAACTAATGATCTACTCATTAAAGCTGAATTAATAGAGACTGAAGGATTTTCAGTTGTTGCAGCAACTAAGGTAACCCAACCTTCTTCAACTCCTGCTAAAAGAGAATCTTGTTGTGATTTTGAAAATCTGTGAATTTCGTCAATAAATAAAACTGTTCCTACACCTCTTGCAAATCTTCTTCTTGCTAAATCAATAACTTCTCGCACTTCTTTTACACCACTTGATGTTGCAGAAAGTTCAACAAATGATCTTCCTGTTGAATTAGAAACCACATGAGCCAATGTGGTCTTACCGCTTCCAGGTGGTCCCCACAAAATTAATGAGGTTGCAGCTAATTTATTTTCATCACTTGGATTAAGTAATGCTCTTAATGGAGAATCTTTTTTTGTGATTTGAGATTGGCCAACTACTTCATCTAAATTACTTGGGCGCATTCTTGCAGCCAGTGGAGCTTTTACTTGTTTATTGTTCGCAGGTATATCAATGGGTTCTGCGTCAAAAAGCGCATCGTCCATAATTATTTTTCCGGTTTGAAGTCAACACCAGCTTCTTTTCTTTGTGCAGGTGTTATTGGAGTTGGTGCACCAGTCAGTGGATCTTGTCCTCCACCACTTTTTGGAAATGCAATTACATCTCTAATACTTAATGAATTAGTTAAAAGCATTACTACTCGATCCCAGCCAAATGCAATACCTGCATGAGGAGGAGGTCCGTATTTGAATGCTTCTAATAAGAAACCAAATTTATCTTGGGCTTCTTGTTCACTAATTCCCAATATTCTAAATACTTCTTTTTGAATATCTGCTTGATGAATACGAACAGATCCTCCACCAATTTCGTTTCCATTCAAAACTAAATCGTAAGCCCAGGCTAAAGCATTGCCTGGATCTTGAGAAAAAGTTTTTAATGACTCAGAATTTGGTGAAGTGAAAGGATGATGAACGGCAGTCCAAACATTTTCACCTTTTTCATTTTGAACTTGTTCAAACATTGGTGCATCTACTACCCAAACAAAATTCCATTCTTTTTCATTAATGAGATTTAATTTTTGAGCAATTTCAATTCGAGCAGCACCCAATAGTGAAAGACTTTCATTCTTAGATCCTGCTGCAAAAAATACAGCATCACCTAATTTTGCACCTGTTACCTTTAGTAAACCATTTCTTTCTTCTTCACTTAAATTCTTAACAACAGGTCCTGCAATTTCTCCATCTGTATTGAAAACCGCATAAGCAAGTCCTTTTGCACCACGTTGTTTGGCCCATTCTTGCCAAGCATCAAATTGTTTTCTTGGAGTTGATGCTCCTCCAGGCATTACTACTGCTCCAACATGTTGAGCTTGGAAAACTCTGAACGGCGTATTTTTAAAATATTGTGTTAGATCAATCAATGGAATATCAAATCTTAAATCTGGTTTATCAGAACCATATTTATTCATAGCTTGGTGATAAGTAATTCTAGGAATATCGCCTATTTCATGACCTAAAATTTCTCTCCATAAAGTTTTAATAACCATTTCGCCAACGCCAATAACATCTTCTTGATCTGCAAAAGACATTTCGATATCAAGTTGAGTAAATTCTGGTTGGCGATCTGCTCTGAAATCTTCGTCTCTATAGCAACGAGCTATTTGAAAATACTTTTCTAATCCGCCCACCATCAAAAGTTGTTTAAAAAGTTGCGGTGATTGAGGTAAGGCATACCAAGATCCAGGTTGCAATCTAACTGGAACTAAAAAGTCTCTAGCACCTTCTGGTGTTGACCTAGTTAAAGTTGGTGTTTCTACTTCTATAAAGTCGTGATTTAGTAAAACATCGCGAGCATATTGACTAACTTTACTTCTAATTCTTAATGCGTTACCTGGTCCAAATGGTCTTCTTAAATCTAGATATCTATATTTAAGTCTGGTTTCTTCATTTACATCGATATCTTTATCAATTTGAAAAGGTAACGCGCCAGATTGAGATAAAACTTGAACTTCCGCAGCAAATACTTCAATATCTCCTGTTGGTAAATCTTTATTTTCATTTCCCTTGGGGCGAAGTTTTACTTGACCTTTAATTTGGACACAAGTTTCCGGTTTTAAATCATGAGCTAATTTTTCGTCGTGAATAACTACTTGGACAATGCCTGAGGCATCTCTTAAATCAATGAAGGCAACTCCACCATGATCTCTTCTGTTACCAACCCAACCTGCCAATGTGACTTTAACTTCAGCATCGATTGCTCTTAAAGCATCTGCCACATGGGTTCTTAACACGAAGTTTTCCTTTTCAAGACTTTTCTAACAATTTGTCTGTTATTCCAAGACATCTAATTCTGTCGTAGAGCCTGTTCTAGATGTTTAACCATGTCACCTATTGAAACTTGAACTTGAGAAGAATTGGATAAATCCTTGATTTGAACTTGAGCATTTGCAACTTCTTCGTCTCCCAGAACAACCGCAAATCTAGCTCCGCTTTTATCAGCAGCTTTCATCGCTCCTTTCAAACCCTTATCTCCATAAGCCATGTCACATGCAAGGTTTGCATTTCTTAGGTTTCTTAACAATGAAACCGATAACTGTTGAGCATTTCGACCTATAGGAACCAAAAATATGTCGACTAAATTGACTTTGGCAAGTTTTAAGTTTTCTTTTTCGCAAGCCATAAGTGTTCTATCCGTACCAATTCCAAATCCAATTCCACTTAAATCAGATCCGCCCAAACTTGCCATAAGTCCGTCGTATCGGCCGCCTCCTCCGATTCCAGATTGCGCACCTAATTCTGGATGATCAAATTCAAAAGTTGTTTTGGTGTAATAATCTAGTCCTCTTACTAGTTTTGGACTAGGAATAAAATCCACATCATTTTTATTCAATAAGTTTTCAACGTCTTTATGATAAGTACTGCACTCAGGACACAATTCATTAATCATTAATGGAGCATTTGCTAATTGTTTTTGAATTTCTTCCCGTTTATCATCTAATACCCTTAAAGGATTTAATTTAGCTCTTGCTTTTGTTTCCTCATCTAGATTTAAACTAGTTAAAAATTTAGCTAATTTTTCTCGATAAATAGGTCTACAATTTGCACAACCTAATGAAGTCAGCAGTAATTTATATTTTTTTAAACCTAATTTCTTAAATGCATCATCTGCTACACAAATTACTTCAACATCAAGTGCTGGATCTGGTGCTCCAATTGCCTCAATACCTACTTGTTGTAATTGTCTATATCTTCCATGTTGTGGTCTTTCTGCTCTAAAGAAAGGACCTTTATACCAAAGTTTTACAGGAAGTTGACCTTTGTCTAAACCATTTTCAATTACTAAACGAACAACACCAGCTGTTCCTTCAGGTCTTAATGCAAGTTGTCGTTCTCCGCGATCTTCAAAAACATACATTTCTTTACTTACTACATCCGTTGATTCACCAATACCTCTTACAAAAAGATTTACATCTTCAAAAATTGGTAATTCAACATATCCATAACCAGCTAATGTTGCAGTTTCACCAATTGTTTCTTGAACTTTTAAAAACGCATTAGACCTGGGTGGAAAATAATCTGGCACACCTTTTGGTGCTTGAAACAAACCAGCCATCTAAATCTAAGCTCCTTGATTGATTACCTTAAGTCTTGCAGGTATGGGTTCTTAAATCGTTCATCTCCAATTGTCGTACTTGGTCCGTGTCCTGGATATACGCTCATTTCATCTGGAAATTTAAGGATTACGTTTTTTAGACTTTCCATCATTGCCTTTGGATTTCCTCCCGGTAAATCAGTCCTACCTATTCCTCTATTAAATAAAACATCACCAGAAAATAAATTATTTCTTGAACTAAAAACAGTTGAACCTTCAGTATGACCAGGTGAATGATGACAAGTAATTTCTAATCCTGCTAAATCTAAATTGGTTTTGTTTTTTAAAAGTTGTAAATCTTTTGGTAAAAAATCTGGAACTCCAGAATTTAGTTTGATTAATTCATTCCAACTTGAATTTGAATACGCTTTTTCAGGTGTGGTCAGCATCCATTCATCTAAAGAGTGAATGTAAGCAGAAATTTGATGATTGTTACAAAGTGGTATTACTGACCAAACATGATCCATGTGACCATGTGTCAAAAGGGTTGCCACTGGGTGAAGCTTAAATTGACTGCAAATATCTTCAATTTCAGGAAGGCTTTCAAAACCTGGATCAACAATTACGCACTCAGAATTAGCTTCATTTGCGATTATGTAGCAATTTGTCGCCCATGGCCCTGCTGGAAATGATTTAATTAACAAAATAAACCTCGGTATCAAGTCACTCAGTAAATGCTGCACTAACTAAACTAATGTTGAGTAACTTACCATTTTAGAGAAAGGCTCAAATGTCTAATCAGAGCGGTTCTGGCGCAACTAAAAAGTCAACTGTTTACATAGCCTTAATAACTGCTATCGCCATTATTATCGGAACAATAATAATTGGTTTTAGTGGTACAACCACTAATACTCAAGCAGGTAACGAAACCCAAACCGAAAACGAAACACAAACAACTAACGAAATTCCAAATGCGGGAATTACTCTTGAGAATAAAGTTGAATTTAAAATTACAACTAATCTTGGAGAAATAACAATTGAAGCATTCTCAGATAAGGCACCTATCACAGTTAATGCATTAGCTTCATTAACTCAAAACAATTATTTCAATAATACAATTTGCCATAGACTAACCACCGCTGGAATTTATGTGTTGCAATGTGGAGATCCAACTGGCACAGGAACTGGTGGACCTGGCTTTTTAATTCCAGATGAAAATTTACCTCAATCGACTGAAAATAATTATCCTGCTGGAACTGTGGCAATGGCAAACGCAGGTCCTGGAACATCTGGTTCTCAATTCTTTTTGGTTTATCAAGACACAACACTTGGACCAAATTATTCAATTTGGGGAAAAATAACGAATGGATTACAAATTGTTCAATCAATTGCAAGTCAAGGCGTAAATGGTGGGGGCTCTGACGGTGCTCCAGCCCAGAGTGTCACGATTGAGTCTGTAGCAGTAACAATTAGTTAATTGAAATAGAAAGTAGATCTTCTTACAAATGACAGCCAATCTAGATACGACGTTTGGTCGTGTTGAAACAGACGGCACAGTGTTAGTGAAAATGCCTGATGGTTCTGAAAAACAAGTTGGGCAATGGGCTGCTGGAGATCCAAATGATGGACTTAATTTCTA
>JBJSWT010000069.1:0-4814 GCA_046086025.1 Actinomycetes bacterium
ACCTTTATGGGTGGGAAATCTTTGTGTTCGGTTAATCTTGAACATAAGAGATTTCCCACCCAAACTAATTTTTAGGATAAAAATGTCAGATTCCAAAGCTTTGGATATCAACGAAATCTCTACTCATATTTGGCCTAAAAATGCAGTAAGAAATAAAGAGGGAATTTTAGAAGTAGCAGGGCTTGATGTTATTGAACTTGAACAAAAGTTTGAAACACCTCTATTTATTCTTGATGAGGATGATGCCATCCAAAGAGCCAAAAAATATGTTAAGAGTTTCTCTCAAGAAATACATAAAAACCTAACCAAACCAACCAAAATTTATTATGCTTCCAAAGCATTTTCTGCAGTTGGATTTTTAAAACTTCTGCTTAACGAAGGTTTAGGGGTAGATGTAGCAACTGAAGGCGAATTAAGAGTTGCTTTAAAAGCAGGATTTAAACCAGCAGACATTATTTTTCATGGCAATAACAAAGCTTTTAGTGAACTTGAATTCGCACTGGATGAAAATGTGGGATTATTTGTAGTGGATTCATATTTAGAAATTGCAAGACTTGCCCAAATTGCAAAAAGTAAAAACAAAACCGCAAATGTATTAGTCAGAGTCACTGCTGGAATTGAAGCCCACACTCATGAATTTGTAGCTACAGCTCATGAAGATCAAAAATTTGGATTTTCTTTAGCAGCAGGAGATGCTGATGAAGCTGTAAGAAGAGTAATAAAAGAAGATAATTTAAATTTTGTAGGACTGCATTCTCATATTGGATCACAAATTTTTGATAATAAAGGTTTTGAAATTGCGGCACAAAGACTTGCACAATTAGCCGGAAGAATTAATCAAGATCACAAAGTAGAAATCCAAATGCTTAATCTTGGCGGGGGCATGGGAATTGCATATATAAATAGTGATAAACCTTTAGAAATTGAAGTGATGGCTAAAGAATTGATTGAAATAGTTTCAAGTAATTTTTCAAGTAATGGATTAAAAATGCCACAATTGGCTTTTGAGCCAGGCAGAGCAATCGTTGGACCATCCATGATTACTTTGTACAAAGTTGGAACCATAAAAGAAATTGAATTAGAAAATGGTGAGAAAAGAACTTATGTCGCTGTAGATGGTGGAATGAGTGACAATATTCGAACTGCACTTTATGGAGCAAATTACACAACTAGTTTAGTTTCAAGACTTTCTTTAAAACCAACTATGCTTTCTCGAATTGTCGGTAAACATTGTGAAAGTGGAGACATTGTCGTTAAAGATTGTTATTTACCAAATGATTTAGCTCCAGGAGATTTAATTGCAGTTGCTGCAACTGGGGCATACAACAGATCAATGTCTTCTCAATACAACTTAGTTTTAAGACCAGCTGTCGTAGGAATTTTTAAAGGAGAAGTTAAAGAAATTATTAGAAGAGAAACCTTTAAAGATCTTTTTGCAACAGATCCTTTGATGTAAATCTTTCTCCATTAACAATTAATGCCACACCAGTTAAAATAATTAATCCTCCAACAAAAAGTGGCCATTTTAAAGGTTCACTTAAAATTAAAAATCCTAAAATTACCGCAACTACTGGATTTACATATGCATAAGTTGAAGCAAGCGATAACGAAGCATTACTTAAAAGCCAAATATAGGCGCCATATCCAACGATAGAACCAATTAAAACCATATAAACCCAAGCCCATTTAGAAGTTAAAGTCATTTGTGAAATAACTTCCAGATTAACTTTTTCACCTCGGATAAATCCTGCAATTGTTAAGGCAATGCCACCAAATAACATTTCATAAGAAGTTAGAACAAATGGATCTTTTGGAATTGGAATTCTTTGCGTCATAAATGTGCCAAATGCCCAAGCAATATTTCCTATTAAAATCATAAACATCCAAAATTTAACTTTTGAAGGATCTGCTCCAGGTGCAGGACCCGTTCCTCCTGGTAATACAACTAATGCAACTCCGATTAAACCAATAAAAATTCCATAAAGAGTTATTCGTTTGTGTTTAATTCCAACTAAGGATTGAAAAATTGTTACCCAAATAGGAAGAGCTGCAATTATTAACGCTGCAATTCCTGAAGGAACATAACGTTCGGCTAAAGTTAGATTTCCTATTCCAAAGCCAAGTAATAGTCCTCCTAAAAAAATAGAAGAAATAAGTTCTTTTCTATTTACTTTCATTGCATTCTTGGATTTAAAAATAGAAAGAATCAGTGCCAAAATAATTCCTGCAGCTATGAATCTAATTCCCATTGATGTAAGTGGAGGAGCAGATTCAATAACTAAAGCAATTCCTAAATAAGTTGATCCCCAAACAATGTAAACAGTGGTTAGGGCAATCCAAACTTTGCTGGTTATTTGCTTAACTTCAGTGGCCACACCACATTGCACCATATACATAGTGAGAGACTTAGATATACCTACTTCTAAAAAGGGACGATAATCATGAAAAATGACAATCGTCCAATACGTATTGCCCTAATTGGTGCAGGAACTGTGGGCTCAAAAGTTGCCTCACTATTAATTGATCAAGCAGAAGACTTAAAAGCAAGAAGTGGTGCACCACTAGAACTTGTTGGAATTGGTGTCAAAGATTCTTCAAAACCAAGACCAGGTATTCCCAAAGAATTAATCACTAGCAATATTTCAGAATTAATTGCCAAAGATATAGATATTTTGGTTGAAGTAATGGGTGGAATAGAACCAGCTAGAACTCACATCTTGGATGCTATGTCTCGTGGCATAAGTGTTGTTACTGCAAATAAAGAATTACTTGCCAAAGATGGTGCAACTTTATATGCAGCCGCTGAAAAAAATAATGTTGATCTTTATTTTGAAGCAAGTGTTGCAGGAGCAATTCCACTATTAAGACCTTTAAGAGAATCTTTAGTGGGAGATAAGGTTTTAAAAGTTTTAGGAATTGTTAATGGCACAACTAACTATATTCTTACCAAAATGGATGAAACTGGAGCAAGTTTTAAAGATGCTTTACAAGAAGCACAAAAACTAGGTTATGCAGAAACAGATCCAACAGCAGATGTTGAAGGTCATGATGCTGCAGCAAAAGCTGCAATTTTGGCTCAACTTGCATTTCACACTCGAGTAACAATTGATGATGTATTTGTAGAAGGCATTTCCAAAGTTTCTGCAAATGATGTTTTAGCTGCAAAAGAAATGGGTTATGTAATTAAATTATTAGCTATTTCTGAAAGATTAGATGATGATTCAGTGGTAGTAAGAGTTCATCCAGCGATGATTCCAAGAAGTCATCCTTTAGCAAGTGTTAGAGAAGCATTCAATGCAGTCTTTGTTGTTGCAGAAGCAGCAGGATCTTTAATGTTTTATGGTCAAGGTGCAGGTGGTGCACCAACTGCATCTGCAGTTTTAGGTGATGTTGTTGCAGTTGCTCGAAACAAAATGAGTGGCAAACGCGGACCTGGTGAAAGTATTTATGCTGATCTTGAAATTAAACCAATTGGTCAAGCTCAAACTAGTTATTACATTTCTCTTCAAGTCGCAGATAAACCAGGTGTGTTAGCACAAATTAGTCAAAAGATTGCAGATCACAATGTGTCTATTGAAACTGTTCGACAAGATGGTTTAGTTAATGATGCTCAATTAGTAATAAAAACACATAAAGCATTAGAAAAAGATTTGGCAAAAACACTTGATGAATTAAAAAATCTTGATTCTGTTAAAGAAATTTCTGACTACATGAGAGTAGAAGGCGAAAACTAGTTTTATGTCCATGACCACAACAACACATCAATGGCGTGGAGTTATTGAAGAATATAAAAATCGTCTTCCAATTAATTCCAAAACTCCCATAGTTACTTTGGGTGAAGGTGGAACTCCACTGGTTTATGCCTGCACTTTAAGTGAAATGTTAAATAACCAGGTTTATCTAAAAGTTGAAGGTATGAATCCAACAGGTTCATTCAAAGATCGTGGCATGACTGTGGCCATTTCTAAAGCTGCAGAAAATGGTGCAAAAGCTGTAATTTGTGCTTCAACTGGAAACACTTCAGCTTCTGCAACTGCATATGCGGTTAAAGCTGGAATGACAAGTGCAGTTTTAATTCCTGATGGAAAAATTGCAATGGGAAAACTAGCTCAAGCAATTGTGCACGGTGCAAAAGTTTTACAAGTTCAAGGAAACTTTGATGACTGTTTAGTTTTAGCAAAAGATTTAGCAGAAAATTATCCAGTGGCACTGGTTAATTCAGTAAATCCAGATCGAATTGAAGGACAAAAAACTGCATCATTTGAAGTTATAGATCGATTAGGTGATGCTCCAGATATACATGTTCTGCCAGTTGGAAATGCAGGAAACATAACTGCTTATTGGAAAGGCTATGTCGAATATAAAAATGATTCGATATCTTCTAAGTTGCCACAAATGTGGGGATTTCAAGCAGCAGGTGCTTCTCCAATAGTTGATGGAAAAATTGTTGAAAAACCAGAAACTCTTGCAACTGCTATTCGAATTGGAAATCCTGCTTCCTGGCAACAAGCATTAACTGCCAAAGAAGATTCAAAAGGAAGAATTGACAAAGTAACAGATGAACAAATATTAAACAGTTATCACCTGTTAGCTGAAAAAGAGGGAGTTTTTGTTGAGCCTTCTTCTGCAGCTGGAGTTGCTGGACTACTTATGTTGAAAGAAAAAAACGAATTACCAAAAGACAAAGTAATAGTCATAACTGTCACAGGTAATGGCTTAAAAGATCCACATTGGGCACTTGAGGGGGCAAAAGATCCAATTAAAGTTTCTGTGGATGCAAAATCAGCTGCTAAAGCTTTAGGGTTTTAAATGAG
>JBJSWT010000070.1:0-9191 GCA_046086025.1 Actinomycetes bacterium
ACACACCAAATGCCTCACGGGTAATCTTTAAACCTGTCACAAAATCTTTTTCAAAGACGAAGATTTTGTAACTTTTTAGCCTCCTGTCGAAGCAAAGGGCTTTGACCGAATGAGACCAGAGGGGGAAGGCAAAAGTTATGCGCAATTATGAAGTCATGGTCATACTTGACCCTGAACTAGAAGAAAAAACTGTTTCTCCAAGTTTAGAAACTTTTCTTAATGTTGTTCGCCAAGATGGCGGCAAAGTAGACAAAGTTGATATTTGGGGACGTCGCCGTTTGGCATATGAAATCAATAAGAAACACGAAGGCATTTATGCAGTGTTATCCATAACCTCATCTGCATTTGCTGTTTCTGAACTTGATCGTCAATTAAATTTAAATGAATCAGTGATGCGCACCAAAGTAATGCGTCCTGTTGCAAGATCGGCAAAATAATGGCTCAAGGCGATATCAACGTCACCATTGTGGGAAATCTTGTTAGAGATCCAGAATTACGTTTTACCAAAAATGGTCAAGCTGTGGCATCTTTTACAGTTGTTTCTTCATCTCGTTACATGGATAGAACAACTAACGAATGGAAAGATTCTGAACCGGTTTATATGAATTGCAACGTTTGGCGTGAACATGCAGAAAACGTAACTAATTCATTAACTAAAGGAACCAGAGTTTTAGTAACTGGAAAATTAAAACAACGTTCTTACACCACAAAAGAAGGTCAAGAAAGACAAGTTGTGGAATTAGAAGTTGAAGATGTAGGACCTGCTTTGCGATATGCAACTGCCAAAGTTTCCAAAGTAAGTCGTGAAGGTGCAGGTGCAAGTAATGCACCAAGTACTTCTTCACAACCTGCAACTAATGAAGATCCATGGGCCACACCAGATGCTGGTTGGGGCACAAACGACGAAGCACCATTTTAAGAAATAAAGATTAGGAAAAATTAAATGCCAAGAAAACAGGTTAAACAATCAAAAACTGGAAAGAGTTCACCAAAGAACTTAAAACCAATCAAAATGAAAGCTTGTCCTTTCTGTAAAAAGGAAGTTACATACATTGATTACAAAGATTTAAATTTACTTCGTAAATTTATTTCAGATCGCGGCAAAATTAGAGCAAGACGTGTGACAGGAAATTGCACACGCCATCAAAGAGATGTGGCAATTGCGGTTAAGAATGCTCGCGAAATGGCACTTCTTCCTTACACCTCAACTACAAGATAGGAATTAACAAATGAAACTTATTCTTACTCAAGTTGTAGACGGATTAGGAAATCCTGGCGACATTGTTACTGTTAAAGATGGATTTGGCAGAAACTATTTAATCGCTAGAAGACTAGGTGTGGCTTGGACTAAAGGTGGTCAAAAGCAAGTTGACCAAATCAAAAGAGCAAGATCAGCTCGTGCAGTTAGAGACTTAGATCATGCCAAAGAAATTGCTAATGCTTTAAATAATTTAAATGTAGTTGTTAAAGCTCAAGTTGGTGAAACCAACAGATTGTTTGGTTCAGTAACTACTTCTGACATTGTTAAAGCTGTGCAAGATGCAGGCGGTCCAAAACTAGATCGACGAAATCTAAATTTGAAACACCCAATTAAAATTGCTGGAAAACATAAAATTCCAGTGAAATTACATCAAAGTGTTTCAACAGTTATAACAATAGATATTGTTAACAGATAACTAATAATTAAGAAAAAGGCCTAGCTATTGCTGGGCCTTTTTTATTTCTTCTACTAAACCGCTCGATGCCTTTTCTAACATTTCTAAAACTTCATAAAAAGCATCTATTGGTTCATAATATGGATCTGGAACTATTAAATTCTCTAAATTATTTTTTTCAACAGTCTTATCAAATTCTCTAAAATATCTAATTTTATTTTTATGCTCAACGGGTGCAATATTTATTAAATCTCTTTCGTTTTGTTGATCCATTACTAAAATTAAATCTTTTTCTATAAACCAGTTTCTTTTAAATTGTTTTGCCACATGACTGATTTCATAACCTTTTTCTGTTAACACTTTTACACTTTTAGCATTTGCATTTTCACCTTCATGCCAATTACCTGTACCGGCAGAATTTACTTCTATTTCAAGACCTGATTCATTTAGTTTTTGTTTTAAAACAACTTCTCCAATGGGAGATCTACAAATATTTCCTGCGCAAACAACAGTTATCGATTTAACATTTTTTAAATTCATTGATAGAAGTTTCTCATGTTTTCAATGTGAAATAAGTTGTTGGGCTAACTAAATATATTTTTTACCCACAAGCATTTTTTAATGTTTATGCAGGTCAAAGGCAAATGGGAAGAGAAAATATTTTTATTCTCCCCACTTTCTCCACAGGAAAACTAAACTTCACCCACACAAAAAATAACTTTTCCCCGTTTTTTCCACAAGATCATCCACAAGCATTTTTGTTCGCCAAGGCCACTTGGGCTTAGGTTGTTTGTGAGGGATTTAGTTCATAATTAAAAATGTCAGAGGTTGCTGGCACATTTATTTGTGGTGACTATTGCCCAAAAACTGGTTATTAGAAAAGGAGTGAAATGAGCGTATCTGAATTACCTCTTCCTCCCCAAGATCCAACTAGAACTCCTCCTCAAGATGTAGCTGCAGAACAAAGTGTTCTTGGTGCAATGTTGTTGTCAAAAGATGCAATTGCAGATGTAGTTGAACAAGTTAGAGAACATGATTTTTATCGACCAAATCATCAAACAATTTTTTCGATAGTTATTGATTTATATTCTCGCGGTGAACCTGCAGATGCAGTAACAGTTGCAGCTGAACTAACCAGAAGTGGTGAATTAGCAAAAATTGGTGGTGCTGCCTATTTACACACTTTAGTTGCATCTGTGCCAACTGCAGCAAATGCTGGTTATTACGCACGAATTGTAAAAGAAAAAGCAATCTTAAGAAGATTAGTTGAAGCTGGCACACGGATTGTGCAAATGAGTTATGACGAAACTGGTGAAGTAGATAATTTAGTTGATCGCGCACAAGCAGAAATTTATGACGTAACAGATAGAAGAACTGCAGATGATTATCAAAAATTAGATAAGTTGATGAATGATGCATTAGAAGAAATGAATGCAATTGCTCAACATGGTGACAAACTTGTTGGAATTCCAACAGGATTTAATGATCTTGATAAATTATTAAATGGTTTACAACCTGGACAATTAGTGATGTTAGCTGCTCGTCCTGGTATGGGTAAATCAACTTTAGGCCTAGATTTTGCAAGAGCTGCATCAATTAAGAACAACGCAACTTCTGCAGTGTTTTCTTTGGAAATGGGCAGAAATGAAATTGTAATGCGTTTACTATCTGCAGAATCTGGCATTGGTTTAACTGCAATGCGAAGTGGCAAGATGAATGAAAATGATTGGCAAAAACTTGCAAGAAAAATGAGTGGAGTTTCTAATGCTCCGCTATTTATTGATGATTCACCGAATTTAACAATTACTGAAATTAGAGCAAAGTGTAGAAGATTAAAACAAAGACATGATTTGAAATTAATTATTGTTGACTATTTGCAATTGATGACAAGTGGCAGAAGAGTTGAATCAAGACAACAGGAAGTTTCAGAATTTTCTAGATCCTTAAAACTTTTAGCAAAAGAACTTGATGTTCCAGTTGTGGCAATTTCACAGTTAAATCGTGGACCTGAACAAAGAACAGATAAAAGACCAATGTTGGCAGATTTACGTGAATCTGGTTCTTTGGAACAAGATTCAGATGTTGTTATTTTGATTCATAGAGATGATCACTACAACCGTGAATCTGAAAGACAAGGCGAAGCAGATTTAATTGTGGCAAAACATAGAAACGGTCCAACTGGAGTTATTCAAGTTAGCTTTCAAGGACATTATTCTCGTTTTGCTGAGATGCCTAACAATTTCAACGCTATTGCACCTGTTGTAAATTAACTAGCATGACAAGTGCTAATAAAGACAAATTAAATTCTCACCTTTTAAAAGAGCGTGCTCTTTATAAAGAAAGAAATCCTAAATCTTTTGAATACTTTAATAATGCAAATAATTTATTTGGCAAAGTTCCGATGACTTGGATGAATAAATGGGCAGGTGGATTTCCAATTTATTTAGATTATGCAAAAGGAAACACAATAGTTTCAGTTGATGGTCATTCATATATCGATTTTGCATTAGGTGACACTGCAGCAATGGCTGGTCATTCTCCAGAAGCTGTGAGTGAAGCTATAAATAATCGTTATACAAAAAAAGGTGGAGCAACCACAATGCTTCCCACAGAAGATGCACAATGGGTTGCTGAAGAATTAAAAAATAGATTTAAAGTTCCACTGTGGTCATTTTCGTTATCTGCAACTGATGCAAATAGATGGGCATTACGTCTTGCTCGAATGGTTACTAAGAGACCAAAAGTATTAGCAGTTTCTTATGGCTATCACGGCACAGTTGATGAAACTTTTGTTGTACGTGGAGAAAATGGGGAAACTCTTTTAAGACCAGGAAATGTTGGTTCTCCTTTTAGTGTTGCAGAAACAACAAGAGTTGCTGAATTTAATGACTTAGAAAGTGTTGAAAAAGCTTTAGCAAATGGAGATGTGGCAGTAATTATTACTGAACCTGCTTTAACCAACATTGGAATTGTTCTTCCAGAACCTGGATTCTTGGAAGGTTTAAGAGAACTTGCCACAAAATATGGATCCCTTTTATTAATTGATGAAACTCATACTTTTTCTGCAGGATATGGCGGAATGACTTTGGCTAATAATTTAAATCCAGACATTGTCACAATTGGTAAATCAATCGGTGGAGGAATTCCTTCTGGTGCTTATGGCATAACTAATGAGTTAGCAGAAAAAGCTTTAAATCAACCAGGAGTTGATTTGGTTGATGTTGGTGGAGTTGGTGGCACCTTATCTGGAAATGCATTATCAGTAGCTGCGATGAGAGCAACTTTAGAAAAAGTTTTAACTAAAGAAAATTTTGATCACATGATTAAATTGGCTACAAAATTTACTAATGAAGTTCAAGCTGTTTTAGATGAAACAAATATTGATTGGTCAATAAGTCAACTTGGAGCAAGAGCTGAATATAGATTTACTAAACCTGCTCCAAAAAATGGCACAGAATCAGCTTTGGCAAGTGATGATGAACTAGATGAATTTATGCATCTTTACACAATAAATAGAAATATTTTGATGACACCTTTTCATAACATGGCATTAATGTGTCCTGTTACAAAAGATAGTGATGTTGATGCACACACTAAAATTTTTAAAGAAGCAGTTAATTTAATACTTTAGATTTTTTATTAACAAAAATAAATCCAACTAATACAGCTATGGCAAAAGAAATACTTCCTATTGCCCAAGTAGTTAGTGGACTTGGTAAAAAGCTCCACCACCATTCAATATCTTTATTTAAATTCCAGTCAGTTTTATCTTCACCAGTAAAGCTAGAACTAACTCCTGTTATGTAGCGGCGCATTGTGTAATGAAGAGCAAAAGCATGTGCCACAACACTTGAAATAATCAAAACAAAACTTTGGGTTTTAGTAAAAAATATGTTCTTATCATTTTCAAAACTAAGTAATGAAATTCCAATAAATACCATTAAAAGTGGTAAGAAATATCTTGGCTGAACCCCTTCACCAACAAAGTTGAATCCTAAATAAAGAATTCTTAAAGGTATATAAAAAATTGTTCCCATAAGAACTAAGAGAGCAAGATTTTTCTTAAAGTTTGTAATTCTTAAACCCATGAAGAAAACTGAAATTAAAACTAAAAGTGCAAAAAACGAAGTCATAGGTGGCATTGGTGTATCAAACCAACCTAAAGGCCAACCTCCAACAGAGCCATCAATAAATCTTGGCCACTGACTTAAATTTCTAAAAAATAATTCTCCTCGAGTTCTATTTGGATCTCCACCTTGTAAACCTGTTGACCAACCTAGAGTTGAAGGCGTTGTCCAAAATTCAATAAATGCAATTATTCCAATTATTAATGGAACTATATATTTAATATTCAATTTAAATAAATTTGTAAATTTTGTATGAAGAAAAATTATAATTAAAGTTGTCAAAATTAAATATGGACTTGATTCAGATCTTGAATTGATTGCCATTAATCCGGTAATTATAGTAATAATTGAGGTAATAATTGTTTGAAGTTTATTTGTTGAAGTTAAGAAAGATAAAAGCGCTGCCCAATAAATTCCTAAACCAATAATGGCCCAACTACTTGGATTAGTTGAAGGGATTGTAAAAGCAGATAAAGGAGTAATCAAGGCAATCCAAGAAATAATAAGAGCAAATCTTATATTGTTTGAAGAAAAAATTGCCGTTAGTGTTAACAGAAGTATTGCTAGAAATGAATTAAAAATTCTCATGAGCATTGCTGAATTTAAAGTATTTTCACCAATCAATAAATTCATTGTCCAATAAAAACCGTTTGGAAATCTTCCAGTTTCATTTGTTCTTGATCCTCTTAATTCTTTGCTATTCCAATCAACCTGGCTAGCTTGGCAAGCGGCACTAGTTTCAGATTTAAAAGCAAAACAAATAGCAGATGGAGAAAGAGGACTTAAAGTTTTTCCATATCCATCACCGGCAAATTCAGGATCACATATTCCATCAACTTTTCCATGAGAGCACCAAATCGCAGGTAAATGAAAATCATCATCAGGTGCAGAACCAGGAGGGGAGGCAAAAGCCCAAACTGAAAGAGAAATAAAGAAAGTAACTGCTCCCAGCAGTATTCCGATGGATTTTCTCAAAAGCAAAGTCTCCTAAATTGCTCTATTTACTCACTTGAGATTAGTGCAATGGCCAACATCTAATCTTTACTTATGACTGAACCTCGCATGCGTGCCGATTTAGAGAGCATGCCCGCATATAAAGCAGGTGCAGTTCCTGCCGATGTGCCAGGCAAAAAGTCTTTCAAAATCTCAGCTAATGAAAATCCATATGCTCCGATTCCAGCAATTGTTGAAGCAATTAATAAAGCTGCAATTAGTGTTCAAAGATATCCAGATCCTGCTTCTTTAAGACTTAAAAATAAATTAGCCAAAAAATACAATGTAGGAATTGAAAATATTCAACTTGGCACAGGTTCTGTTGCAGTTTTAACTCAACTAATTCAAGCTTCTTCAACGGTTGGAAACGAAGTAATTTTTGCCTGGAGATCTTTTGAAGCTTATCCAATTATTACTAAAGTTGCTGGTGCTAAACCTGTAATGATTCCTTTAAAAGAAAATTTTGAACATGATTTAGATGCGATGGCAAAAGCAGTCACTGATAAAACAAGTTGTATTTTACTTTGTTCACCAAATAATCCAACTGGTCCTGCAATTAGAAAAAAAGATTTTCTTGATTTTATAAATAAAATTCCAAAAACAGTTCTGGTAGTTCTTGATGAAGCTTATACAGAATTTGTAACTGATCCAGAAATTGTTGATGGAAGAAAAGATGCTTTTGGAATTTCAAATGTTGCAGTTTTAAGAACTTTTTCTAAAGCCTATGGAATGGCAGGATTAAGAGTTGGTTTTTGTTTAGCTCAACCAAAAGTAATTGAAGCTTTAACAAAAGTTGCTTTAACTTTTGGTGTAACAAATTTGGCTGAAGAAGCAGGATTAGTAGCACTTGATCATGAAGAAGAATTAATGAAAAGAATTGAACTACTTATTAATGAGCGAGAAAGAGTAATTGGGGCCTTAACAAAAAGTGGCTGGAAAATTCCTAAAGCAGACGGTAATTTTATTTGGCTTGATTTAAAAGAAAAAGCTTTAGAATTCGCCAAAATTTGTGATCAAAATGGTTTAAGTGTAAGAGTGTTTGCTAATGATGGTGTTCGAGTAACAATTGCTGAAGTTGAAGCAAATAATAGATTGATTGAAATAGCCCTTAATTTTTAAGGATTTACAATCTCTTTTTTAGTTTCTCCTAAAACGACTAAAGCAATACCAGTAACTACTACAAAACCTCCAGTTAAAATTGTGACAGTTATTAATTCGTTTCTTAAAATTGCTCCTAAAAAAACAGCTACCACAGGATTTACAAATGCATATGTTGCAACCAAAGAAATTGGTGCATTATCAAGTAAAAATGCATAAGCACTATAAGCAATTGCACCCATAATTGAAATGTAGAAAAAAGCAATCCAAGTTTCTAATTCTCTTGCTTGAAAAAATAAAGAGGTATCTTCTCCTCTTAGTGCTCCAACTCCAATTGCACAAAGTCCTCCAAATAATGTTTGCCAAGCAGCAGTTGTTAAAGCAGATTTTGGTAATTCAATTTTTTGAGCCCAAAAAGAACCAATTGCCCAAATAACCGTAGAAGCAATTGGAATAAGTGTGTACCAACCTTGACCAGAAGTTGGCTTTACTAAAATTGCTACTCCTGTAATACCAATTGATATTCCAATTAAAGTTTTCCAATTTGGTTTATCTCCAAAAATGAATCTAAGAATGGCTACAAAAACTGGAGTCATAGCCACAAGAAGTGCAATAAGTCCACTTCCAATGTATTGAGAAGCAACTGCAATTAAAGGGGTGGCAAGGCCAATCAAGATAAATCCGATAAACATTGCATTTCTAACTTGTGTTTTATTTACAAATAAATATTTAGGTCCTTTGGTAATTAAAAGCAGAATTGAAATCAGTAATCCAGCGGTCACAAATCTGAATCCAGATCCTGTGTGGGGAGGAATTTCTTCGACCATAAAAGCAATTCCCACATAGGTTGAAGCCCAAACAAAATAAATAATGGCTAAAGATATTGCAATAGAAAAGGCACTCGCGTTTGAATGAGGAAGTACTAATTTACTTTTCACAAGTCTTAAGCCTACGCAATATTGGTGCTAGATTTCTTAACAATGGGTAATGTTTTAGTTTCTTTAGTCCAAGTAAAAAGTGATGATCAAGAATCACCAAATACTCGCTACGAGCGAGTGTTAGCTGAAGTAGTTGATCTTGCTCAAGGAACTCATCATTCATTAAAGAACAAAAAACCTGATTTAATTTTGCTTCCAGAACTTTGGCATTACGGCCCGTTCAATGTTGAAAAAGCAATAAATCATCCGACAACATTTCCAGGTTCAATATCTGACGATTTTTGCGATATTGCTAGTACTCATGGAGTTTGGATTCACGCCGGATCATTTATAGAGGCTCAAGATAATTCATTATTTAACACTTCTTTAATTATAAATTC
>JBJSWT010000071.1:0-11943 GCA_046086025.1 Actinomycetes bacterium
AATGATGTGAAGTTATGTCTTGGTGGAGGACAACTTGTAGCCCATTCCAAACTCATGCCCCAACCCCATGGATCGTTTTCTTTAACTAACGGAGCAAATCTCCAAGTCTTGTAAACGTTGTACATGAAAAATATTGTTGAAGCACCTAATAAGAATGCTCCTGTACTAGACACCACGTTTCCAAAAGTAAAACCATCACTTGCTAAATAATCTGCATATCTTCTTGGCATACCTTTAATACCAAGCCAGTGTTGAATCAAGAATGTGACTTGAAAACCAATAAACAATGTCCAGAAATGAATCTTTCCTAAAGAATCATCAAGCATTCTGCCAGTTAGTTTTGGCCACCAGAAATAAAAACCAGCAAACATGGCAAAAACTACTGTTCCAAATACTGTGTAATGAAAATGTGCCACTACGAAATAAGAATCTGAAACATGGAAATCAATTGGAGGCATGGCAAGCATAACTCCGGTTAAACCACCAATTAAGAAAGTTATCAAAAATCCAATAACAAACATCATTGGTGTTTCAAACGAAATTGATCCCCGCCACATCGTTCCTATCCAGTTAAAGAATTTAACTCCTGTTGGAACAGCTATCAGCATCGTCGTTAAAGCAAAAAACGGTAACGATACAGCACCTGTGACATACATATGGTGTGCCCAAACTGCAACTGATAAACCTGCGATTGCAATTGTTGCAAAAACTAAACCTTTATAACCAAATATTGGTTTTCTACTAAATACTGGTATTACTTCACTGATAATTCCAAAGAATGGTAACGCGATGATGTAAACCTCAGGATGACCAAAGAACCAAAATAGATGCTGCCACAAAATGGCTCCACCATTTGCTGCTTCAAAAACTTGAGAATTAAATGTTCTATCAACTTCCAAAACAATTAAAGCTGCAGCTAAAACTGGGAAAGCCATAAGTACTAAAACACTTGTTAATAAAACTGTCCAAACAAAAATTGGCAATCTAAACATAACCATGCCTGGTGCTCTCATGGTCAAAATTGTGGTGATGAAATTAACTGCACCAAGAATTGTTCCTAAACCACCAAGTGCAAGACCCATAATCCAAAGATCTGCACCAACAGTTGGTGAGTTAACTGCATTTGAAAGTGGAGCATAAGCAAACCAGCCAAAACTTGCTGCTCCATCTGGAGTTAAAAATCCTGCGACAACAATTAAGCCACCAAATAAAAACATGTAATAACCAAGCAAATTTAATCTTGGAAATGCCACATCAGGTGCACCAATTTGTAATGGGGTTAAAGCATTTGCAAAACCAACAAAAAGTGGAGTTGCAAAAAGAAACAACATGATAGTTCCATGCATGGTAAACATTTGGTTGTACTGCTCGTTAGAAACAATTTGTAAACCAGGTTGAGCTAATTCTGCTCTAATTATCATTGCCATTAAACCAGCAATTATAAAGAAAATAAATGAAGTTATTAGATAAAGATTTCCAATAATTTTAGGATCAGTTGAAGTCATCCACTTAACTAAAGTTCTTCCGAGAGTGTTTTCTTTTTCAGGATGTGGATGAGAAGAAACTGTTGGGCGATCTTCAATGAGTGTCATTTATTAACCTTCCTTACATCCTGGCAAATCAGGATTGCCTAAGCAATCTGTATTTGCTTTAGTTACTACTCTGCCAGTAGAAAGCTCTCCTACTTGGCCAAGTGCTCGTAGTTTTTCAATATGTTGATTAAATTCATCCCTGGTTACTACTTTTACATTGAATAACATGCGGGAATGATCCACTCCGCAAAGTTCAGCACATTTTCCAGCAAACTCACCAATCTTTGTTGGGGTTAATTCAAAAGCATTTAATCTTCCTGGAACCACATCCATTTTCATTAAGAATGCTGGGATCCAGAATGAGTGAATTACATCTGGGGATGTTAATTCAAATTTAACTTTTTCATCAACTGGCAAATAAAGCATTGGTGGATTTGCAGGAGTACCGATGTCATAAACCCCTGCTTCCTTGTAATTAAAAGTCCATGACCATCTAAAACCAACAACATTAACTGTGTGTTGTTGTTGTCCAGTTAATTTGATTAGTGGACCTTGGTCTCTTGCTGTGAAATAGAAAAGTCCTAACACAATTACTAAAGGAACAATTGTGTAAAGAATTTCTAATGGAATGTTGTAACGAGTTTGCTTTGGAACTTCATTTTCACTTCTTCTACGATAAAGAATGATTGCTGAAAATAGTAAACCTAAAACTAAAAGTGCAACCCCAATGGCCACAATCCAAGTTCCTTGCCACAAATTCAAAATTGTGACGCCTTCTTTTGTTACGGGCTCTGGAAATCCAACTCGAAGTGCTTCTTCTTGAGATGCTTTGGAACAAGCGGTTAAAACAAAAAATGAGGAGATCAAAAGTGTCGAAAGAATCTTTCGTCTCAAACTAATCTCTCCTACTAGCAACTTTGACTGTATATATAGCAACATTAGAGCACTCAAGCCGTTGTGAGGAAAAGAAGGGCAAGTAACGTTTAACACATGTCGTCTAGCACAAATGCACATATGCGTAATTTTGATTCTTTGACTTCAGGTCTGCTGCATCCTGCTGCAAAAAAAGCATTAACTTCTTTGCCAGATTATGCCTACTTTGATTCAACCAAGCTCTATCACGAATCACGTTCTGCCCGCCTACTTTTAGATTCTGCGCGTGCATCAATTGCTGCCCGACTAAAAGTAAATCCTGATGAAGTTTCTTTTATTCCAAGTGGAAACGCAGGACTTGATTTAATAATTTCTGGTTTACTTAATGCCACAAATAACAAAAAAGTAGTTTCTTCAAGTGTTGAACAAAAAGCCATAATTGAAAGATTAAAAAGTTTTGATTCAACTTTAGTTTCAGTTGATAATTTAGCAAGAATAAATGAGACAGAATTTATTGAAAAACTAGATTCTATAAAACCTGGACTTGCTGTTTTACAATTTTCAAATCATGAAGTTGGAACTCAACAACCACTTCATCCTGTTTATAAGAAATGTCAAGAATTAAACATTCCACTATTTGTTGATGCCTCCATGACTGCAGGATTGGTAAATGTAGGAAATGATTGGGATATCTTGCTCCTAAAACCAAGTAGTTGGGGGGCTCCTATTGGTTTAGATGTATTAGTGGTGAAAAGAAATGTTTCATTTAAATCAATTCTTTTAGATGATGGTAGAGAAAACCATAAGTTCTCAAGTAACATTTTTATCCCTCAAGCAGTAGCCATTGGGGCAAGTTTAGAAGCAATAAATGAAAACAGAAGTGAAACTAGTAAATCATTATCAATACTTATTAAAGATTTAAGAGAACAATTAGAAAAGATAAAAAACATAATTGTTTTAGGAGATCCAGTAGCAAGTCTTCCGCATGTGCTTAGTTTTTTGATTGAAAATGTTGATGGTGAATTTATATCCCAAAACTTAAGTAAAAAAGGCTTTGCAGTTTCTAGTGGTTCTTCTTGTACACCAGATGCCATAAAACCATCTCATGTCTTAAGTGAAATGGGTTATCCAAATCAAGCACACATTAGAGTATCCCTTGCTTTTGATACCAAAAAGGAAGATATTGATGCATTTGTTTTGGCATTGACTCAAACTTTGAATGAAATCTAAAAAGCTGGTTTTGTTTTCATCACTTTCTTTAATTGATTTAAATATTTACTTCTAGAAATTTCAATTACGCCCATGCTTTTTAAATGAGGGGTTTGCCATTGCACATCAAAAATTCTTTCTCCCCCCGCATTCTTCAACTTTTCAACTAAATACACCATGGCTGTTTTTGAAGCATCAGTTTTTCTATGAAACATTGATTCTCCTGCAAACAAACCATTTACTTCAACTCCATAAAGACCACCTACTAAATTTTGGAACTCATCCCAAACTTCAACACTATGAGCAAAACCTAAATCAAATAAATCTTTATAAGCTTTTAATATTTCTTTATTAATCCAACCCTTTGGTCTTTTATCATCGCCACAGCCTTTCATAACTTCTACAAATGCTTGATCAAAAGTTACCTTAAATTTCTTCATGGATTTTTTTAAAGATTTAGATATTTTTATTTCATTAAGTGGTAGCACTCCTCTTTTTAAAGGTGACCACCACCCAATTTCTGTTTTTCCTTCAACTTCAACATGCATAGGAAATATTCCATGCTGATAAGAATCAATTAGTGTTTCAGGTTCTAAATCAGCTCCCAAAATAACTAAATCATTTTTAGGCATATCTTCAATTTTGGGAAAATTCCAAAGAGAAGGCCCAATTTCTTTTGGCATTAAATTACTTAACTAAAAAAGGTTTTATTTCTGCTGCAGGATCTTTACCGTAAAAGTTTTCAAATCTTTTCACAAATTCTTCATTGGAAAAGAAATATTCTTGAGTTCCCACAGTTTCAATTACATAAGTTGCAAGCATGGAGCCAACTTGAGCACAACGCTCAGGTTTTAAACCCCAAGAATAAGCAGCTAAATAACCTGCACGAAATGAATCTCCTACTCCAGTTGGATCAATTCTTTCTGTTTCAGGAGGACAGGCAACAGTTGCTATAACTTCATTTTTACTTTGAACTCTTGCACCTTTTGCTCCCAAAGTTGTCACAACTGTGCCAACACGTTTCATTAATTCATCAGTGTTCCAACCAACTTTTTTCTCAATCAAACTTGATTCATATTCATTCATAAATAAATAAGTTGCACCTTCAATTAATTGCGCAATTTCTTTGCCATCCATTCTGGCCATTTGTTGAGAAGGATCTGCTATGAAATCTATTTTTCTTTGTTTTGCTTCTTCAGTGTGTTTTAGCATTGCCAAGGGATCACTTGGACCAATAAATACAAAATCTATTTTTCCTACTCTATTTATAACAGGTCCTAGTTCAATTAAATTTGATTCACTCATTGCACCTGGATAAAAGGATGCTATTTGATTTGCAGCGTCATCTGTGGTGCAAACAAAACGCGCTGTGTGTTTATCGTGACTGTAATGAATTGATTCACAATCCACATTATGTCTTTCTAACCAAGATCTATATTCAGCAAAATCTTTTCCAACTGCACCAACTAAAATTGGTCGAAGTCCAAGTTTTCCCATTGAAAATGCAACGTTTGCTCCAACTCCACCTCTTCTAATTTGTAAATCATCAACTAGAAAAGAAAGTGAAACGTGATCTAATTTGTCTGCAACTAATGAATCAGTGAATTTTCCAGGAAAACGCATCAAGTGATCTGTTGCAATTGAACCCGTGATTGCAATATTTAGTGACACGGGAAGTAAGACTACTAATTAACCGATGAAAAGTGAATTAGTGGAATGAATCGCCACAGGCACAAGATCCGCCTGCATTTGGATTATCGATTGTGAAACCTTGTTTTTCAATTGTGTCCACAAAATCAATGGTTGCTCCATTTAGATATGGAACACTCATTTTGTCCACTACAACTTTTACGCCATTAAAGTCTTGAGTTGCATCTCCTTCAAGGGAGCGATCATCGAAAAATAATTGGTATCTCATGCCAGAGCATCCACCAGGTTGCACAGCAATTCTTAATGCAAGATCATCTCTTCCTTCTTGATTAAGAAGAGTTCTTACTTTTGTTGTTGCAACATCTGTTAGCAAAATGCCATTTTGAGTATTTGTGGTTTCAGCGCTCATTTGTGAAATTTACCTTTCCTTCTTCTATATATATTGCCACGTTATTTCGACCATGTCCTGCTGACCCGCTCCGCCAGCATTACTAGCGACATAAAAGGATCTTCTGGCAAATCTTGTCCAGGTTCTATGCATCCATATGCACCAACTATTCCTGCTGCAGCTAACTCTCTTTTGCCGGCAACAACTTGGCCACATAATGCAAGACAAGTTTTAGCTGATTCCATTGCCATATCTGCAATTCCTGTAATTACTTTTCCGCGCAAAGTTTGCCAATCTAGAGACCCTTCTCCGGTAATTACAAGATCTGAATAAGCTATTTCATTTTTCAAGTCAAAAGATTCTTCAACAAGTTCTAAGCCACTTACCCTATTTGCTCCAAGTGCCATAAGTGCAAATCCAATTCCACCACCTGCTCCTGCTCCAAGCATTAATGAAGCATCCTTTTTATCATTTCGCTTGGGAGTATTTTTTGCAAGGTGCTCTAATTTTTTTTCTAATTCTTCAATTAGTTCTTTGCTGGCACCTTTTTGTTCACCAAAACCTTTGGCCGCCCCTCTGTTGCCAAGAAGTAAGACATCAACATCAGTTGCTGCAACTAAATCAATATTTTCTAAATCTTTAGGATTTATGCTTTCTAAGATTTCAACTCCACCATCAATTGAGGCAGTTCCACCAACTCCTACAAATATAGATTCGCAACCTTCGCTAATTGCTTTATTTATTAATTCACCAATTCCTTTTGATGTGTATTTATCTGGAGTTTTAGGAAAAGTAGTAATTAATTGAGGCCCTACTATTAAATGAGATTCGATGTAGGCAGTTTTTCCAACAATTAACATCGGTGCATTTATTGGATTTCCTTCTAAACCTGTGACTGCATAGGAAACAAGATTTCCACCAAAACCATATGAAATTGCATCTAAGAATCCTGGACCACCATCACTCATAGGTGCTAGAAAAAAATCATCTTTACTGGTTTTTTCCCAACCTGTCTTAATTGCTAAAGCAGCTTGGGCTGCAGTAAGAGTGCCAGTGAATGAGTCTGGAGCAATAACGATGCGCACCTCGCAAACTTTAGTAAAGCATGAAAACATAGTTATATGGCACCAACTTGGACTGAACCTTCTCCAACACCATTACTTCATCTATTGGGATCTTTATCTGATCCAAATACAGAAAAAGGCGTGGAATGTCCTGGTCAATTGCCAAATCCTTCTTCACCTGATTTAGTGCAACGAGCTTTAGTTGCCAAAGAAAAATTAGGTGATCGTTTATTTATTTTGGGTCATCACTATCAAAGAGATGAAGTAATTCAATTTGCAGACACCACCGGTGATTCTTTTAAATTAGCAAAAGATGCAGCAGCAAGACCAAATGCTGATTACATTGTTTTTTGTGGTGTGCATTTTATGGCAGAAAGTGCAGATATTTTAACTTCAGATTTACAAAATGTAATTTTGCCAGATTTAGCTGCAGGTTGTTCTATGGCAGATATGGCAGAAATTTCCCAAGTTGAATCTTGTTGGAGTGTTTTAGAAGATTTAGGAATTGCAAATTCCACCGTTCCAGTTGTGTATATGAATTCAACTGCAGCAATTAAAGGTTTCACTGGAAAAAATGGTGGCACAGTTTGCACTTCTTCAAATGCACAACGTGCTTTAGAGTGGGCTTTTTCAAAAGGTGACAGAGTTCTATTTCTTCCAGATCAACATTTAGGTAGAAATACCGCAGTAATGAAATTGGGAATGAAAAAAGAAGATTGCGTAGTTTTTGATCCAAGAAAACCCAGAGGTGGCCTAACCGATGCGCAACTTCATAACGCTCGAATGATTTTGTGGAAAGGACATTGTTCAGTACATGCTCGTTTTTCACTTAATTCAGTAAATGATGTTAGACAAAGAGTAAAAGATGTTCAGGTAATAGTTCACCCAGAATGTGTCAATGAAGTTGCAGAAGCAGCAGATGTAATTGCCTCAACCGAAGGAATTATTAAAACTATTAAGGCCTCTCCTGCTGGTTCAAAATGGGCTGTTGGCACAGAATTAAATTTAGTTAGAAGACTAGCTAAACAGTTTCCCGATAAAGAAATAATGTTTCTAGATAAAACTATCTGCTATTGCTCCACTATGAATCGAATTGATTTACCTCATCTTGTGGCAAGTTTAGAAAATTTGGTGGCAGGAAATGTTGTTAATCAAATCAAGGTAGATGCCCAAACTAAACAATTTGCCAAAATGGCGCTCAATCAAATGCTTGCCTTACCGGGAAATTAATAGGTGATAATCTAAAAAAATTATGAAACAAGGTCCAACTCCGAAAAGAAAAGATGCAGAAGCTGCTCGCAAAAAAGCTTTGAAAGTTCCTAAAGACACCAAAGAAGCAAGAAAAGCAATGCGTGAGCGAACCAGACAACAACGCGCTGAAGTAAGAGTTGCCATGGCTCGCGGTGAAGAATGGGCCATGCCTTTAAGAGATAAAGGTCCAGTTAAAAGACACGTGAGAAATCTAGTTGATTCGCGTTGGCATTTTGGTGAACTATTTTTACCAATTGCCATGGCTGTTTTAGTTTTATCTTTAGTTCCAAATCCTCAAGTTGCAAGATTTGTTTATTTACTGTGGCTATTAATGATGCTAGGCACAATTGTTGATGAAATATTTTTAGGTTTCAAGATAAAAAGAGAAATCAATAAAAACTATTCAGATCCTAAAGAGCGAAAAGGTGCTATTTTTTACGGCCTTATGAGAGCACTCCAACTTAGAATCTTAAGAATTCCTGCTCCAATTGTAAAAATTGGTGGAAAGCCTAAAGAATTTAAATAACTATTTACTTAACGGATGAAGGCTCATGTTTTCCATGGCCAGATTTGTTCCATCCCAAAGTGAAACCTGGTCAACTCCACCTTTTAGTAAAACTCTCCAATTAAGTGTTAACCAATCTTCAGCTTCTGCTCTGGTTTTAAATTCTGAAATCACTGCTTCTTTAGGTAACTGCTCAACAGGTTTTCCATCTTGATCTAAATAAACCCAAGTAAATGCCATGTTCTAAATTTTTCCTTTTAAAGGAAAGTAAGTTAGCCCCCGCGACAACTTTTTTCCTTATGGATAAATAGTTTCACGACTCGCTCCTGTTTGGCAATTGACTAAGGGGTAAGTTTCATGTTGTAGTTCTACCTAGCACGAAAACCTGTTCCTTGTAAAAGGGGAAGCTGGTCAAAATCCAGCACTGTCCCGCAACCGTAGGTTCAGAAAAAGAAGAAATTTCTTTTTTTTGAATAAGTCGGATTACCTAACAAGGAATGAGTCGACCAACGCATCCGTCGAGGAAAACGGGGCAGGCCGGATTGTTTTTCTAGATCCACCTTCCCTTTGTTTCTTTTGAAGCAAAGGGTTTTGTTTTTCTAGATTTATTTTCTTAAAGCCCGCTCATCTGGTTAATCAACGGTTTTATTCCAGAGGAGATTAGATTGAAAAAAGTAAAAAGAAGTGTTGCATTAATTTTTATTGCAACATTATTTAGTTCCCTATTTTCAATAACTGCAGCAAATGCTGCAGATTATCGTTATTGGACATTTTGGGTAACTACAAATGATCAATGGTCATTTGCAAATGAAGGTGCTGGCACCTTGAAAGCAACAGATCAAATGGTCACTGGTTGGAAATTTGCAGTCACAGGTGCAGACAATGGCACACCACCAAATCAAAGAGCAGTATTTGCTGAACTTTGTCCTGATACTTCAGAACAAGCTGGAGTGTTAAGAGTTGCTGTAGTAGTTGATTTCAATGATGCAGCTATTGCTCCAGAGGGTGAAACTCCACCAGCAGAATCCTTAATAAATTGTGTAACTGTTAATGAAGGACAAACTGCAGCAGATGCACTTAATGTTGCCGGATTAGAAATTCGTGCCAACGAAGGTTTTGTTTGTGGAATTAATGGTTATCCAAAAGAAGAATGTGGTGTAGAAGTTCCTTCCACTTCCGCAGAAACAACCGAAGTAGAAACTCAAGCAGATACGCCAATGGTGATTGCAGAAAACGAATCTGCTCAACAGTCATCTAATACAGATCTACAACTAATTGCACTTGCTGCAGTCTTAGTTGTTGGATTAGCCATTGTTCTTCGCATGAGAAAGAAAAAGAACAATTAAAGAAATACAAAACAGAACTCTTATGCCATCTGCCCCCCGCAGATGGCATAAGCCATTTGTATTTTCTGAAAATAGATTTTTACATTCTGGTGCCTGGTGGCTATGGGCAATTTTGATGGCAGCAATTGCAGCTGGAACTACAAATCCAATTTATTTATTTTCCATAATTTTAGTTGTCTTACTAGTGGTTAAATACAGAAAAAGTGATGCACCTTGGTCTAAATCAATCAAGGGTTTTATTTACGCAGGAATATTAATCGTTGTCATTAGAACATTTCTAGTTATTATTACCCCAGATATTTTTGGCGATACTTTGTTATTTACTCTTCCTGAAATTCAATTACCAAGTATTTTTGCAGGAATAAAAATTGGTGGAGCAATAAAAGCAAATACTTTATATTTTTCTTTCAAACAAGGCCTTAGATTTGCCACGATATTAATTTGCATTGGAGCTGCTCAATCATTGGCTTCTCCTTACCGTTTATTGAAATCTGTGCCTGCTGCTCTTTATGAAATAGGTTTATCAATAATTGTGGCCATGACTTTTGCGCCTCAACTAGCCCAAGATGCAAAAAGAGTTCGTGAAGCACAATTTTTAAGAGGAAGAAAAATTAAAGGAATTAGATCTTTTGCCAAAACTATCGTGCCAGTTCTAGAAGGTGCAATGGAAAGAGCTTTAAATCTTGCCTCTTCAATGGATGCAAGAGGTTATGGCAGAAAAATTCACCAAACAAAAGTAAAGAAAAATTTAACCAATATTTTTATGTTGCTAGGTTTACTTGGAATTATTTTTGGTTTATCAGGATTACTTGGTGTATTTAGTCAAACAAATATTGGATTCTTAAATCTTTTCCTTGGACTATTTTTAGCAATATTTGCCTTATGGTTTGCGGGCAAAAATGCTTCAAGAACTAAATATCGAGCAGATAGCTGGGAAATACCTGAAGTTTTAGTTGTATTTAGCGCGATTCTTGGTTTAGTTGCTCTTAAGTTTAGTGAAATAAATATATTAAATCCTCCAACTAGCCCATTAATTTTTCCGCAAATAGATTTTGTTTCCCTATTGTGTATTTACCTAGCTTTACTTGCTATTCCCTTTTCTCCTAAACCTCCAAAAACTAGTAAAAATATAAATTTGAACTCAAAATTTAATTTTAGTTTGGAGAAAAAGGCCGCATGATAAATTTTGAAAACCTGACTTTTAAATATAACGATTCTGATTATCCAATCCTTGAAAATGTAAACTTAACAATTCCAAGTGGAGAATTAGTACTTGTCGTTGGAAAAACAGGTTCTGGAAAATCAACTTTTCTTGGACTAATTAATGGTTTAGTTCCTAATTTTTCTGGTGGAGAACTATTTGGGGATGTAAAAGTTTTTGATCGTTCAATTAAAGATTTTCAACCCCGAGATTTTGCAGATTTAGTAGGAGTGGTCAAACAAGATCCAAGATCATCTTTTGTGACAGACAATGTTGAAGATGAAATTGCCTACAGCATGGAGCAACTTGGAATTTCAAGTAGCACCATGAGAAGAAGAGTTGAAGAAGTATTAGATTTACTTGGTTTAAATGAATTAAGAAATAGATCTTTAGCGACACTTTCTGGAGGACAGCGCCAACGTGTAGCAATTGCTTCGGTTCTAACCACTAATCCAAAAGTTTTAGTGCTAGATGAACCAACAAGTGCACTGGACCCAAGTGCGGCAGAAGAAGTTTTATCTATCTTGCAACGATTAGTTCACGATTTAGGTTTAACAGTGGTTTTAGCAGAACATAGATTAGAAAGAGTTGTGCAATATGCAGATCGAGTAATTGTAATGGATCAAGAAGCAGAAGTTTATGCAGATAGACCTTTAAATGTTTTTGCAACATCTCAAATTGCTCCTCCAATTGTAGAACTGGGAAGAAATGTAGGTTGGAATCCAATTCCATTAACGGTAAGAGATGCAAGACGTTTTTCAGATGAACTTAAACTACGCCTAGAAAAATCTAAACCTAGAAATAGAAATAATCCAGCAACTAAAAAAGTAGTTGAAATTGAGAATTTAAGTTTTAATTACCCACATGTTAGAGCTTTAAGAAATATCAACTTAGAAATTAATGATGGTGAAATAGTTTGTTTGA
>JBJSWT010000072.1:0-13541 GCA_046086025.1 Actinomycetes bacterium
CTTTGTCCTGGTTTTAAAACCAATTGAGAATACAAAGAATTAGGATCGCCACAGACTGAAGGAGTGCAAACAGAAACACCTAGAACATTGTTATTTTCATCAACTAACGCCCAACCACCAACTTCTTCACCTTCGGCAAAACTTGGACTAATTAAAAAAGACGAAATAATAAATGAAATGAAAGTAAGAGAAAATAATCTTTTTTTCTGCACAATTTGATTGTAGTACTTAGAGACAAATTAAAAAGCCCCTAAATTTCATTTAGGGGCTTTTGTCCGAAAAATTTATAACTTATCTTTGATTAGCACCTTGGTCGTAATCTTCTAGAGGTACAGCTTGTCCTCCACCGGCACCAAAGGATGTGTAATCAATATCGTCGTATGAAGACATTGAGGCATACATTGCTTGTTTAGCTTCTTCGGTTGGTTCAACTCGAACGTGACGATATCTTGGCAAACCAGTTCCTGCTGGAATTAATTTACCGATAATTACGTTTTCTTTTAGTCCTAGTAGTGAATCAGATTTTTCATTGATTGCAGCATCGGTAAGAACTCTGGTGGTTTCTTGGAATGATGCAGCAGATAACCATGATTCTGTTGCCAATGAAGCTTTGGTGATACCCATAAGTTCTGGACGACCAGATCCTGGTTTCTTACCTTCAGAAACAGTTTTTCTGTTTTCGCCTTCAAAAATTATGCGATCAACTAATTCACCAGGTAATAGATTTGCATCTCCTGATTCAATAATTGTCACTCTTCTTAACATTTGTCGAACAATAACTTCAATATGTTTATCGTGAATTGATACACCTTGGGAACGATAAACTTCTTGAACTGCGTTGACTAAATGTATTTGAACTTCTCTTGGTCCCAAAACTCTCAAAACTTGTTTTGGATCAACAGCACCAACAACTAGTTGTTGACCAACTTCAATAGCTTGACCATCTTCAACAATTAATCGAGTTCTCTTTGAAACTGGATAAGAAACTTCACTTGATCCATCATTTGGAATCACAACAATTTTTCTCATTTTTTCAGTTTCTTCAATGCGAATTCTGCCTGCTACTTCGCTGATTGGAGCAACACCTTTTGGAGTTCTTGCTTCAAACAACTCAACAACGCGAGGTAGACCGTGAGTGATATCAGCACCTGCCACACCACCGGTGTGGAAAGTTCTCATAGTTAACTGAGTACCTGGTTCACCAATTGATTGAGCAGCAATAATTCCAACAGCTTCGCCCACATCAACAAGTTTTCCTGTGGCCATTGATCTTCCATAACATTTAGCACAGGTGCCAAGTTTGGATTCGCAAGTTAAAACAGATCTAACTTTGATATCTGTTACGCCATCTTCAATAAGTTCAGTAATTAAACTCAATGATAATTCATCATCGCGATGTGCAAGTGTTTCTTGGTTTAGTTTGACATCATCTGCAAGCACTCGAGATGCAACTGATGTGTCAACAAATTCTACGGCGCGAACTTTTCCATCGTGTCCAACTTCGCCAATTTTTACTTTTAAGCCGCGATCTGTTTCGCAATCTTCTTCGCGAATAATCACATCTTGAGCAACGTCTACTAGACGACGAGTTAAATAACCAGAATCTGCAGTTCTTAAAGCAGTATCTGCCAAACCTTTTCTGGCACCGTGTGTGGAAATGAAGTATTCCAACACAGATAAACCTTCACGAAAGTTTGACTTAATTGGTCGAGGAATGATTTCACCTTTTGGATTAGACACAAGGCCACGCATACCAGCAAGTTGTCTAATTTGCATCATGTTTCCACGTGCACCTGAGTGAGCCATCATCCAAACTGGGTTTGAAATTGGGAAATTCTTTTCCATTGCTTCTGCAATTTCAGCAGTTACTTTGGTCCAGATATCAATTAATTCTTGTCTTCTTTCAGCATCTGAAATCATGCCTCGTTCAAAATTCTTTTGAACTTTAGCTGCTGTTTCTTCAGCTTTCTTTAACAAAGTTTCTTTTGTTGGTGGTTCCACAACGTCATCGATAGAAATTGTTACCCCAGATCTGGTTGCCCATCTAAAGCCAAGTTCTTTCAACAAATCAAGAATTTGAGCAACTTGAATCTTTGGATACTTCTCAGTCAAATCATTTACTATTTGACCTAAACGTTTCTTATCCACTACAGAATTTATAAATGGATAATTATCAGGTAATGCTTCATTAAATAGTGCACGACCTAATGTGGTCTTTAAAGTTAATGGTTTTCCAAATGACCAACCTTTTGGTGTGTCATGTTCATGTGGAGGATAAACATTCTTTAATCTAATTGTGATTTCAGCTTGTAAATCCAATTCGTGTTTATCAAAAGCCATTAAAGCTTCTGCAACGGATGAGAATATCCTTCCTTCGCCCTTAACTTTTTCAGTTTGCAAAGTTAAGTAATAAATTCCCAAAACCATATCTTGAGTTGGAGTGGTAATTGGCTTTCCAGAAGCAGGAGACAAAATGTTATTTGAAGAAAGCATCAAAATACGTGCTTCTGCTTGAGCTTCTGCAGAAAGTGGTACGTGCACAGCCATTTGATCACCATCGAAGTCTGCGTTAAATGCGGTACAAACTAATGGGTGAATTTGAATAGCTTTTCCTTCAATCAATAAAGGTTCAAAAGCTTGAATACCTAATCTATGCAAAGTTGGGGCACGGTTTAGTAACACTGGATGTTCAGTAATTACTTCTTCCAAAACATCCCAAACTACTGGACGTGATCTTTCCACCATTCTTTTAGCAGATTTAATATTTTGAGCATGATTTAAATCAACTAGACGTTTCATCACAAATGGTTTGAAGAGTTCAAGTGCCATTTGTTTTGGCAAACCGCATTGGTGAAGTTTTAATTGTGGACCAACCACAATTACAGAACGACCTGAATAATCAACACGTTTTCCAAGTAAGTTTTGACGGAAACGTCCTTGCTTACCTTTCAACATGTCTGACAAAGATTTCAAAGGTCTATTTCCAGGACCTGTTACTGGACGTCCACGACGACCATTATCAAACAAAGCATCAACTGCTTCTTGTAACATTCTTCTTTCGTTGTTAACGATAATTTCTGGGGCACCAAGATCTAACAATCTCTTTAAACGATTGTTTCTATTAATTACACGACGATACAAATCATTTAAATCACTTGTTGCAAATCTGCCACCATCTAATTGCACCATTGGGCGAAGATCTGGTGGAATAACTGGAATTGCATCCAAAACCATTGAGGCAGGTGAATTTCTATTTGCATCAAAAGCATTAATAACTTTTAATCTCTTTAATGCTCTAGTCTTTTTTTGACCTTTGCCAGAATTTGCAATTTCTTTCAAAGATGCTTTTTCTTGATCTAAATCAAAATTTTCTAAACGACGTTTGATTGCTGCAGCACCCATGCCACCTGTGAAATAGCGACCGTATCTATCGCGCATTTCGCGATATAAAACTTCATCGCCTTCTAAGTCTTGAACTTTTAAGTTTCTAAAACGATCAAAAACTAGAGCTAAGCGATCAATTTCTGCATCTGATTTTTTGCGAATTGAGTTCATTTCGCGTTCAGCAGCTTCACGAACTTTACGTTTTTGATCAGACTTAGCACCATCTTTTTCTAATACTTTTAAGTCTTCTTCTAATTTTTTGTTTCTTGCATTTATATCTGCATCACGTCTAGAAGAAATCTTTTTCTTTTCAGATTCAAGTTTTGCTTCTAAAGATGGAAGATCTTCATGTCTTGCATCAACATCAACATCTGTGATCATGTAGGCAGCAAAATAAATAACTTTTTCTAAATCTTTTGGAGCAAGATCTAGTAAATAACCCAAGCGAGATGGAACACCTTTGAAATACCAAATGTGTGTTACAGGTGCTGATAATTCAATGTGACCCATTCTTTCGCGACGTACTTTGGCGCGAGTTACTTCAACACCGCAACGTTCGCAAATAATTCCTTTGAATCGAACACGTTTGTATTTACCGCAATAACATTCCCAATCTCTGGTTGGACCAAAGATTTTTTCGCAGAACAAACCATCTTTTTCAGGTTTTAAAGTTCTGTAGTTAATGGTTTCTGGTTTCTTAACTTCTCCATGAGACCAGCTACGAATATCGGTTGCAGAAGCTAGGCCGATACGCAATTCGTCAAAGTTATTTACATCTAACACTTTTTCTTATCCGTCCTTTTCCTAGTTTCTTAAACTTCTTCTACTGAACTTGGTTCTCTTCTTGATAAATCAATGCCAAGTTCTTCCGCGGTGCGGAATACGTCTTCATCGGTATCGCGCATTTCAATTGCTTGTCCATCACCTGAAAGAACTTCCACATTCAATCCAAGTGATTGCATTTCTTTTACTAATACTTTGAAAGATTCTGGAATTCCAGGTTCTGGAATATTTTCACCCTTCACAATTGCTTCGTAAACTTTTACACGACCTAATACGTCATCGGACTTAATTGTTAAAAGTTCTTGTAAGGCATAAGCAGCACCGTATGCTTCTAATGCCCAAACTTCCATTTCACCAAATCTTTGACCACCAAATTGTGCTTTTCCACCAAGTGGTTGTTGAGTAATCATTGAGTATGGACCAGTTGAACGTGCGTGAATCTTGTCGTCAACTAAGTGCAACAGTTTCAAAATGTATGAATAACCAACTGCAATTGGCATTGGGAATGGTTCGCCACTTCGACCATCAAACAATCTGGCTTTTCCATTTGGACCAATTAAGCGATCACCATTTGATGAAGGCAATGTTGCTGTCATCAAACCAGTAATTTCATCTTCTCTAGCGCCATCAAAAACAGGAGTTGCAAGTTTAGTATTTGCAGGAACTGATTTCATATTGTCTGGAATATTTTCTGCCCACTTAGGACTTCCTTCAATTTTCCATCCAGCTTTTGCAAGCCAACCTAAATGAAATTCCAAAACTTGTCCAAGGTTCATACGTCCTGGTACACCTAGTGGATTTAACACAATGTCAACTGGAGTTCCATCTTCCAAAAATGGCATATCTTCAACTGGAAGAATTTTTGCAATAACACCTTTATTTCCGTGGCGTCCTGCTAATTTATCTCCCGCGGTAATTTTTCTTTTTTGTGCGATGTAAACACGAACTAATTGGTTAACACCAGGTCCAAGTTCATCATCGTGTTCTTTATCAAAAACTTTGATATCAATAACAGTTCCAGATTCTCCATGTGGAACTTTTAGAGATGTATCTCTTACTTCACGAGCTTTTTCACCAAAGATTGCTCTTAACAATCTTTCTTCAGGGGTTAATTCAGTTTCACCTTTTGGTGTAACTTTTCCAACTAAAATATCTCCTGGTACAACTTCGGCACCGATTCTGATAATGCCTCGATCATCTAAATCAGCTAAAACTTCTTCAGAAACGTTTGGCAAATCTCTAGTAATTTCTTCGGCACCAAGTTTGGTATCGCGAGCATCAATTTCATGTTCTTCAATGTGAATTGAAGTCAACACATCATCTTGAACTAATCTTTGGCTCAAAATAATTGCGTCTTCATAGTTATGACCTTCCCAGGGCATGTAAGCCACAAGCAGGTTTTTACCCAAAGCCATTTCACCAGAATCTGTACATGGACCATCAGCTAAAACTTGTCCAGCTTTAACTTTTTCGCCTTCTTTAACGATTGGTTTTTGATTGTAAGCAGTTCCCTGATTTGATCTGCGGAATTTTTGTACTTTGTAAGTAGTAGATGAACCATCTTCGTTATTAACATCAATGGTGTCTGCACTTACTTCTGTAACTACTCCTGCTTTTTCTGCAACCACAACATCGCCTGCATCTACTGCTGCGCGATATTCCATACCAGTTCCTACAAGTGGTGCTTCAGTTCTAATTAGTGGCACAGATTGACGTTGCATGTTTGCACCCATAAGCGCACGGTTTGCATCATCGTGTTCTAAGAATGGAATCATTGCAGTTGCAACTGACCAAACTTGTCGTGGAGAAACGTCCATGAAGTCAACTTCTTCAGGCAAAATGAAATCTACTTCGCCACCTTTACGTCTAACTAAAACGCGATCTTCAGCAAATGTGCCATCATCATTTAATGGTGTATTTGCTTGAGCAATAACGTGACGATCTTCTTCATCAGCTGTTAAATATGAAATTTGGTTAGTAACTTTTCCTTTATTTACTTTTCGATATGGAGTTTCGATAAATCCAAATTCATTTACACGAGCAAATGAAGATAGTGAACCAATCAAACCAATGTTTGGACCTTCTGGTGTTTCAATTGGACACATACGTCCATAGTGAGATGGATGCACGTCACGAACTTCGAAACCTGCACGTTCTCTTGATAATCCACCAGGACCTAGTGCTGATAAACGACGTTTGTGAGTTAAACCAGCTAATGGATTTGTTTGATCCATAAATTGTGACAATTGGCTGGTACCAAAGAATTCTTTAATAGAAGCAACAACTGGACGAATGTTAATCAATGTTTGAGGAGTAATTGCTTCAACATCTTGAGTCGTCATTCTTTCTCTTACAACTCTTTCCATACGAGATAAACCGGTACGGATCTGATTTTGAATTAATTCTCCAACAGTTCTTAATCTTCTGTTACCAAAATGATCAATATCGTCGATTTCGACAACAGTTTTACCTCTGGCTTTATTTAATTCTTCAACTCCAGCATTTAATGCGGCAATATATTCCACAGTGTCACAAATATCATCAAGAGTTAATGTGGTTTGTTGTAGTGGAAGTTGTGAACCAAGTTTTCTGCCAACTTTGTAACGACCAACTTTTGCCAAATCATAACGTTTAGCATTGAAATAATAATTGTCTAAAAGGTTTCTTCCACCTTCAACTGTTGGTGGCTCTCCTGGTCTCATCTTGCGATAGATATCAACTAATGCTTCTTCTTGAGTTTGCACTGTATCTTTTGCAAGGGTGTCTAATACTGCTGGGTATTTTTCAAATCTTTTAGCAATTTGTTCACTAGTCATACCAAGAGCTTTTAACAAAACGGTGGCTGATTGTTTACGTTTACGATCTAGGCGAACACCAATAAGTTCTTTTTTATCAACTTCAAATTCTAACCAAGCTCCACGGCTTGGAATAATTTTTGAATTAAATAATTCTTTATCTGTAGTTTTATCTCTTGATTTTTCAAAATAAACGCCAGGAGATCTAACTAATTGTGAAACCACTACACGTTCAGTTCCATTGATGATGAAGGTGCCTTTGTTAGTCATGATTGGGAAATCACCCATGAAAACTGTTTGAGATTTAATTTCACCAGTTTCATTATTCATAAATTCTGCAGTTACGAATAATGGTTGGGAATAAGTTACGTCTTTATCTCTACATTGTTCAACTGTGTACTTTGGTGGTTCAAATCTGTGATCTCTAAAAGATAGAGACATTGAACCTGCAAGATCTTCAATTGGAGAAATTTCTTCAAATATTTCAGTTAAACCAGATGTTGTTGGCACATCTGTTCTTCCTGCATCTAGTGCAGTTTTAACTCTTTGTTGCCACTTTTCATTTCCCATCAACCAATCGAATGATTCGATTTGGAGATCTAACAGATTTGGTACTTCTAACGGTTCTTTAATTTTTGCAAAAGATAATCTTTGATTTTTTCCTGAAGCTTTGGCTGCAGATGCCAATTGGCGTCCTTTCTTCTAAAGAACACTAAGACTTACAAAACTTTTGGTCGCAAAACAAAACGAGCCCTTGCGGGCTTTGGTTTTATGGATGCAAAATAAAAGCATACCTTTTGGGTGCTGCCTTGTAACACCCACCTACCCTTTTCGTCAAGTTTGTGAGAGGCGTGGGGCAAATTGTTATGCGCCTGAGACCAAAGCCCTCATCCTAGGCAAAAGGGTCACTTACCCGCCAGATGATGTTTCGATCTTCCTTGTTGCCATGCCTTGCCAACACTGGATTGAAATCATCTCTTCTTTGCCAATCATTTAGAGCAAGAGATCGAGAAATTCCTGCCATGGTTTTGTAATTTAATTCTTTTTTTTGCCAATTTAATTCCCCTGCATGATCTATCACAGTTGAAGCAATTGCTATTTGATTTTCTTCTTTTACAAATTCTAAAATTCTTGATTGTTGAGGCCAATCAATATGAGATGCAGTAGTTAACTCCAGAAATGTTGAACCATCATTTCTGGTGTGCATTCCTGAAGCATGACGATGCACATGTCCTGCAATCCAAGCTATGAGATTTTTGTGTTTATATAGTTCTTCCAACAATTCATCCTTTAATATTCTTCTAGGTTTTCCACTTGGTGCATAACCATTAATTAAAGTTGGGGAAGGATGATGAGATAACAGAATGCAATATTTATCTTTTACTTCCAATAATTTTTCTTTAATCCAAGAAAGTTGAATTTCATCAATTGAACCTTGCCATCCTCCATATGGATTTACTGTATCCATTGAAATTAATCGAACATTTTCTAAATCTTTAAACCAATAGGCAGTATTGTTTTTAACATTTTCATTCGTAAAACCATGACCATCTGGATTTCCCCCAAGATCAAGATGAGCTTTAGCAAAAGTTCCTGGAGTGTTAAAAGCTCTTTCTTGATCAGCTGTAATTTTTACTCTGGGTGATTCTTTTGTGTGTGGATATTTAACAGGACCAACTTCTGCAACCGCAGGAATAATTACTTCTGGAGATTTAAAATTTTCAGGAAGTCCAACAATTCTTTCATTACCAATTGTCAAATTATTTAAATCTTCATCAGGGGCAACGGTTCCTTGTAGTAATTGATCATGATTTCCATAAGTTGCAAACCAAGGAAATTTTAAGCCGTTTGATTTAAATTCCCTTCTAGCTTTTTCAACTAATCCTTTAATTATAGGAAAACCAAATTTTGCAATTGGTCTATCTAATTCTTTACCATTTGGGGCACCATCTGGATGCCAGTAACAAACATCGTAATCAACATTTAAAGATCCAACCCATTCAGATTTTTCTTTATTTCCTGAAACCGGTTTTACAATTCCACCATTTAAAGTATTTATGTACCAATTTGCTTCATTTTTTTGTGCGTTATCAGTCATATCTCCTGTGACAACAACTGCTTCAATTTTTGTATTAGTTACAGGACCATTTTCTAATTCATTAACTGCATCAACCATAGATGCTAAAACTTGAGTAGTTAAAATTTCTTGAGCTCGATAAGTTCCGATGTAGCCCACAACATCACGCATAGGATTATCTGGATCGGAATATCTATCTAAATATTCAATTCTTGATGGAGATTCAGCATCACAAACATGCAAATCTGAAAAGTGTCCAAGAACAGTTAAAACTTTTCCTTTAGGCAAATCATTTATATGTGGCTCGCCAGGATTTTCAACTAATTCTTTCCAACCTAATTGGTTTGCATTAGCTGGAGCAATTGTTACTTTGTCAGTTCTTGGCACGGTAATCAGTTAGAAGTGTTTGTGCCGCAATTTTTAATTCAACTAAAGCACCTGGAGCAAATGGACCTGCGTCTGAACTTGGTAAATCAACATGGATATTAGTTTTAGTTTCACTAGTCACAATTGTTAATCGAGTTTGTGGACCTAAGAAAGATCTTGCTAACACTGATCCAGTTTTATCTCCACTTGTTTTTGCAACACTTACTTCAATTGATTCAGGTCTTATTAGTGCAACTAAATCAGAACCAGATGCGCCACCACCGTGGCTAATACTTTGGCCAAGTGTGTGAACTTTATTTCCATCTAATTTGGCAGGTAAACGATTCATAGCGCCAACAAAAGAAGCAACAAATGCACTTGTAGGACTTGAATAAACAATATTTGGTCTATCAATTTGTTCTAATTTTCCATTTGACATAACTCCCACCCGATCAGCCATAGCCATTGCTTCTTCTTGATCGTGAGTTACAAATAGTGTTGTGGTGCCAACTTCTATTTGAATTCTTCTGATTTCATCTCTTAATTGGGTTCTAACTTTGGCATCAAGTGCTGAAAGTGGTTCATCCAACAATAGAACTTTTGGTTCAATAGCTAAAGCTCTTGCTAAAGCAACTCTTTGTTGCTGCCCACCTGACATTTGGTGTGAATATCTATTTGCTTGAGTTGTTAAACCCACAAGTTCTAATAGTTCATTAGCTTTTCTTAGTCTTTTTTCTGTGTCTATTCCTCTAACTTTTAATCCAAATGCCACATTTTCTATCGCGGTTAGATTCGGAAACAGTGAATAAGCTTGGAAAACCATTCCCATATCTCTTTTATTTGCAGGCACGTTTGTAATGTCTTGACCATCAACAACAACATTTCCACTGTCTGGCAAATCTAAACCAGCCAACAAGCGTAAAGCTGTAGTTTTTCCACAACCCGAAGGTCCAAGTAGGGCAATGAGTTCTCCAGGATTTATGGTTAAACTAAAACCGTCTAATGCATATAAATCGCCAAATTTTCTAACTAGATTATTTAATTCAACTAAACTTCCTTTATTTGCGATTGTCATTATGCAACTCCTCCTGCTTTCATTTGAATTTTTTTCTTTCTATCTAAAAGGGAGAGAATCATTAGCAATAACCAAACAAACATCAAACTCATAACAGAAAGGGCAACTGCGCCTTCTGCATCTTGCAAGCCAATATTTGACATCCAAACCGGTAAAGTTTCCCAAAGAAGAACTGAAGCTATAACAAATTCTCCTAAAACCAAAGCAACTCCCAGAAAAACCGCACCAAAAATTGCAGATTTAATATTTGGAGCAATTATGTTAAATAAAACTTGTTTCCAAGTTGCGCCTAATCCTCGCGCTGCATCAACTAAAGTTCTAACGTCTATTGAATTTAAACCATTATCCAAAGACCGAAATGTGTATGGCATGGTTAAAACTCCATAAATTAATGCCATCAAGTATGGAGTGTTAAGTAAAAAAGAAGGCATTGAATTTAATATTCCAAGTCCTGTAACAATTGGTGGAATTGTCAAGGGAAGAATAGTGATAAATTCAACAACTCGCCTTGCCTTTGGCGCTCTTATATAGATCCAAGTAACTGTTGGAACCATTAAAAATAAAATTATTGCAACAGTAAGAATTGTCATTTGAGCAGAAAGCCAAACACTTTTCAACATTAACGGATCTCGAAGCATTCTGAAATATGCATCGAGAGTGTATGTTCCATCTCCTACTTGAATTGAAAACAACACAGAAGACAAAATTGGAACAATAAAAAATAAAAGACCCAAAATCATTACTGTGTTTAAACCAAAAGCAGGTTTTGGAATAACTGTTGAATTAGCTCTCACTTATTTCTTCTTCCATTTAGAAGTTTTTCGATCCAAATATGCGTAGCCAGACATGGCAATAGCAACAACAACTATCATTTCTAAGCCCATCGCCATTCCTATATTTTGCTCATCAGCAAAAACATTTCCAGCAACTAAAGAACCTATTTGTAATGGAAGCAATGGAATAGATCCGCTTGTTAAAACTTCGGCAGTCGCATATGCTGCAAAAGCATTTGAAAATAAAAGTAAAAATGCACCTAAGAATGCTGGCGTCAAAACTGGCAAAGCAATAAATCTCCAAAACATGAATTTAGTTGCACCTAGATTTGATGCAGCCTCGCGCCACTCATTTTTCATGCCCTCTACAGCAGGGTAGGTGACAATCACCATAAGTGGAATTTGAAAATATAAATAAACTAGAACCAAACCGCTAAAACCAAAAATAGTAAAACTTCCCGCATAAATATCAACACCTAATTTTTGTAAAAATAATGTGACCATTCCATAATTACCAATTGCTGCAACAAAGAAAAACGCCAAGGGAACTCCACCGGTGTTGGCAAAAACTCCACTAGCCGTTGAAACAATTTTTTGCAATCTTTTATTTCTAGAAATTACAACACCATAACAAATTAAAAAGCCAAAAATAGATCCCGTTAAAGCTGAAATAAATCCTAAACGCAAACTTCCAAATAAACTAAGGAGATAAGCATCTCTCCAAATTATTCTAAAATTTTCAAGAGTAAAAGAACCGTCATTCCAAAGAAAGGCACGAAATGCAACAACTAAAGTAGGCACAGCTATAAAAATTCCAGTAAAAACAAAAAATGGGATTAATCCTGCGTATGTAAATAAAAACTGTTGTAATTTACTTTTTGGTCTCAACTTATGAAAGTCGTCGCCGCTATTCGCGGCGACGACTCCATTGACCAAGTTTTTGGTCTTGTTCAATTTCTTACTACTTGCCCCAAGTGCTGGCTACTTTAGCTCCAGCTGCAACTTGTTCATCAAGTGTTAAGAAATAAGGCTTTACACCTTTTGGTGGCTGAGGCAATTTTGCTAATGCTTTCTTGTCTGCAGTACCTTTTTTCACCATTGCTGGCAAACGTACAGGTGAAGCAAAACCTCTTAACCAGTTGTTTTGTTGTTCATCTGTGAAAATATGTTCAGTCCACAAACGAGCACAAGCAGGATGTGGAGCGTACTTAAACACTGCGTGCATGTAATAAGTACCAATAGCTGCATCAGTTGGAACTACGAACTTCCAGTCAACTTTTTTGCTTGCTTGTCCATAACCTTGTTGTAAGAATCCCCAATCCAAAACAATTGGAGTTTGGCCATTCTTAACAGTTGCACTTGATGCTTCAATTGGAATGAATGTGCCTGCTTTTTTCCATTCGTTAATTGTCTTAACGCCTATGGAAGCATCCTTCACACCTTTTTTCAATCCAGCTTTAGCTACGGATACTGCAATAACTCCGTGGAGTGCAGCATTTGCGGTTGCTGGATTTCCATTTAATGCAACTTGGTTTTTATAAATTTTGTTTCCAAGATCCATCAACTTTGTTGGTACGGTTTTTACTTTTTTGGCGTCATAACCAATCGTCATAAATCCACCGTAGTTAGCACCGTAATATCCATCTGCGTTTTTATTTGCTGCAGGAATGTCATTCCAACCTGCATGCTTATAAATTGCAAATAGATCAGCTCTTTGTCCAATAACTGCGAATCTTAATCCGCCGTCATAAACATCTGGTGCTCTGTTGGTGCCTCTTAGTTGCAAACTTGCATCTAATTCTTGTCGGCTACCGTATTCTTCGTTAGCGCTAATCAAGTTGACTTCAGGATATTTCTTTCTGAATGCATCTTTGATTGCACCATAATTTGCCCAATCATCAGGAATTGCAATTAAATTTAATTGCCCTTCTTTTTTACATGCTGCTTCTAATCCTGCAAGACCACCAAAGTCTGCAAGAGAAGTTGCAGTACTGCTATCGGCTGCTTGTACTGGTGCCAACATCAATGACGCGGTCAATGCTGTTGCGATACCAGAAACAAGAAGACCTGAGCGACGACTAATTCGCACAGCGAACCTCCATATGGTTTTGGGTAGGTTTACCCACTTGCAAGAATGCCACTTTCTAGAAAATTTTTCTACACTTTCCGTGAAACAAATCAATAAATTTTTGCCGCTTATCAGGCGAATATATAGTGAAATTTTCTAGAAAGTGGCATTCTTGCAAGTGGGTAAACCTACCCAAAACCATATGGAGGTTCGCTGTGCG
>JBJSWT010000073.1:0-997 GCA_046086025.1 Actinomycetes bacterium
GCAATATAAAAAGTAATCACATAAAGAAGTCCAATTAAGAAACTTGCAATCATGGATGGGGCCACCCAACGTGGGCTATCTAAATTGATTGGTTCTTGGCTGATTTGTTTTTCATGGGCATCATGAACTGCTGTCTTCTTACGTTTTTTTGAAATTGGCATTTTTTCTCCATGAACAACTATTGGGTTTCTAGGCTATCGTGCTCAGAGAATAATCTTAAATTATGCGTCGTTTTAGCTCTCAATTCATAGGTTTACTTGCATTTGCTTTAGCAGGCTTTTTACTTACCGCTAGCACTTTGACTGCAAATGGAAGTGACATCAGAGTTGAAAGACCTTCTGAATTAAGAGATCTAGTCAAAAACCAAGCTAAGAAAATTGATGATTTAGAAAATGAAATTTTAAGAGTAAATAAAAATATTGAGAAAATAACCAACAGTAAAGAAAAAAGTCAAATAGAAATTGTGCAAAGTAGACTTGCTCAAATTACTCCCATTACAGGTTTTACTTCAATGGTTGGACCAGGAGTAGTAGTTACTTTAAATGATGCTCCTCAAGTTGATTTATCAATTCCAGAAGATGAAAGACCAGATGTAAATGATTTATTAATTCATCAAGAAGATGTTCAAGCAGTCGTTAATGCATTGTGGGCAGGAGGCGCTGAAGGAATTAGCATCATGGGTAAAAGAATAATTTCAACTTCAGCAGTTAAATGCGTAGGAAATACTTTGTTATTGCATGGAAAAGTTTATTCGCCACCTTTTAAAATTGAAGCAATTGGTGAAATTGAAAAATTGAATGAAAGTTTAAAAACTGATCCAAACGTTACAGTTTTACAAGAATATGTAGATTTATACGGTTTAGTTTACGATGTACAAAAAGCACCAAGAATAGAACTTGCACCATACGAAGGTTCATTGTTATTAGATTCAGTTAAATTAAAGAAATCTATTTCATGACAAAAATTTTAGTTGTTGATAATTATGATTCTTTTGTTT
>JBJSWT010000074.1:0-834 GCA_046086025.1 Actinomycetes bacterium
AGCAAGATTAGTTACGTCTTGACCATCTAATTCAATAGTTCCAGATGTGGGTAATTCAAAACCTGCAATCATTCTTAAAACTGTGGTTTTACCTGAACCAGATGGTCCAAGTAAAGTTAAAAATTCTTTGTCATATACATCTAAGTTGACATTATCAACTGCTACTACATCACCAAATTTTTTAGAAACATTTCGAAGGCTTACAGCAATGTTGTTTGAAGAACTGGGCATTTACTTTATAGCCTTCAATCTTTAGTTTGTGGTTCGCAAAATGCTAGCACGTTACTTCTAGTCAATTGAAGAGGAAAAAGGCTTTAAAGCTTTGTAGGTTTTGGACCAAATCTATTTGGACCAGAATCTCCCACAGTCGCTAAGAGATAAATGTTTAATAGTGGAACTATTAAAAACCACCCTGATTTGTTTCGGTCATGCATTCTTCTTACTCCTACAGCGATATAGGGAAGAAGAAGCGCTAGAGAAACTATTGTTCCTAAAACATCAGAGATTAAATTACCCAGAAAGTTCATGAAGTAAAAGAAAATTAAGAAATACCAAAATTCAGCTCTTGAAGCTCTGCCTGTAAAAGTTACATAATTTTGTAATCCTCTTTGCACAGCAATTGTTGCTGGGGTGATGTATTTATTCAAATTAAGAATCTCCTTTTAGTTTCCAGGATTAATTCTAACCAAAAGGATTACAAAACTTTGACATATTCCTTAAAAAGTTTCAAAATATTAGACCTTATGGATAATTTTGAAGAAATAGATTTAAAACAAGCACTTCTCAATATTGAAAATGGGTTACCTCAAAATCCAATATTGTTGAAAAGAAATG
>JBJSWT010000075.1:0-5700 GCA_046086025.1 Actinomycetes bacterium
CATAATTCCTGAAATTAATAATCCATTTGATTTATAAGTTATGTAGTAACGAGTAAATTTTGAATTTTCACCTAATACTTTTTCAAGTTTCAAATCGGTCCCTATGAATTCTTGTTGGCTTAATGCTTCTAAAGAAATCGGGTGAAACTCTTTAGAGGGTGAAGGGGTTGGAGAACTTGTTTCTGGGCTTTGCGCTTGATTTTCATTCGAGGTTGATGCACAAGATGACAAAATGAGTGCAGAAACAATGCTCAGTAGCGCTAGCATCTTCTTCATGAGATCGATCTCCCGTTTTGCATTTGGTGTTAATTCCATAGTGGCATGGCTTGGTGCTCTTGGCTCGTTGACCATCGATGCTTTTGGAATTGTCATCACACCCCAAGAAGGTCCAACATTTTTTGGAGGACATTCTGAGGGAATGGCTGGATCATTACCAAGGATTATCGACAACTTAAGTTACTTCACAATTTGGAGCAATATCGTGGTTGGAATTACTACCTACGCTCTTTATAAAAATCCAAGTAATAATAAAAATTGGTTAAAGGTTTTAAGAATTGCAAGTTTAATGATGATTACTGTTACTGCAATTGTTTATATATTAATTCTTGCACCTGATGCAAACCCACAAAGTTGGAATATTTACACAAATTATTTACTTCATTACATAACACCACCACTAACTATTTTAGTTTGGTTATTATTTGGTCCAAGAAAATGGTTTAGCTGGAAAAATATTGGTAAAGCTTTAGTAATTCCAATTTTATATGTTGTTTATACATTTATTAGAGGCTATTTTATTAATCAATATCCTTATGGTTTTATAAATGCAGCAGATCTTGGATATGTTGGAGCTTTAACTGGAACTGTATTTACGTTAATTTTTGGTTTAGTTGTTTTTATTGTTTATTTTGCAATAGACAAAATATTGCCTGGCAAAAGGCGATAATTTATTCGCAGTATCCACCATCACAACAAGGTTGGATATAAAAACATTTTGGGCACATATCTTTTCCGCCACGTCTTTCAAGATCACTTGCTTCGCAAGCAGGACATGGTCCAGGATCACCCATCATGAAATCTATTAGACTAAAAATTAAGTAGTCTTAGCAACTTTGACTCGCAGAAATTTAAAAGAGGAATTATGAGTGAAAATAAAGTAACAATGTATGGTGCCGAATGGTGCGGTGATTGCAGAAGATCAAAAAGATTTCTTGATCAAAATAAAGTTAATTACACTTATATAGATGTTGAACATGATGATAAAGGTAAAGATAAAGCAATTCAAATTAGTGGCAAACAATCAATTCCAGTAATCACTTTTCCAGACGATTCATACTTAGTTGAACCATCAGATATTGATTTAAAAAAGAAACTAGAAGAGTTTTCTATTCTTTAATTAGGATATGGACAATGTCTGCAATTTGATTTGCAGCAAAAACCTTTTGATTTTAAAAAAGGTTCTGTCATAACTGAAAATCCAGATTTTGGATCTTTATATTCAGTTAATCCTGCAGCAACTGCAGCATCATGTGCTGCCATAATTTTTTCATACATTGGATCTGTTTGATCAAATTTTGTAGGCATTAACTTAAAGCTCCAATTACTAATCCCATCAAAACAAAATTTAAAACATCATTTCCAACTTCTAAAGCCCAAACTTTAAAACCATGTCCACCCATTAAACGATGACTCAATGGAGTTGCTGCCACAATTCCTACTCCAACAATTAATCCAGCTAAAGCACCACTTGTTGCAGTTAAGCTTCCATTACTTGCAGCAAACCAACTTAAAACTATTGAAAGAAATAAAGCTTGTACAAAAAGTGCAACCACAATAGTTCCAAAAACTACCGTCATATTTTGATGAGAACCTGGTTCTTCTTTGTCAGATTTACCCATTGCTTTCCACCAGACTGGGTAAAAGGTTTTTGGACCAAACCAAATAAATCCACTAATAAAACTAACTAAAGTTGCTAATAAAACTGCAATCCAATTTATATTTGCTAACAAAATATCTCCTATTTAACTGGTTGATTTCTAGTTTCGTCTCGATGCTTTCGCAAGTAAATCATAAATGGTGTTCCCCCAGTTCCAACAGCTGATGGATTTCCCGGTGTTTTCTGTGCTTGAGCATGAATATATGTTCCTGCATATTCAAGATGAAGCGCTCTAAAATCTGCCACTAAAGAAACACATTCGTTGAAAACATTTTTTAAAGAATTGTTATTTTGTTTAAAAACAAAATCTCTAACACTTGGTCCATTTTCAACAGCTTCTATAAACTTCACATGTTTTGGCGGCATGTATTGACGCATCTCCATTAAGTAATCTCTTAATTCATCTCTTTCATGTTCTATTCCTAATACGCCATCAAGTGCTGGAACAATGGCGCTTTGAGCTCCAGTTTCTCCTCTAAATTTTTGACCTTTGCCTTGATATTCATCCACACCTTCATAAATAACTCCGTCAGGTAGCGCTGGATTATTTTTCCAACCAAAAATGTAGGGACGAACTCTATGAAAATAAACATAAGGATCACATTTTTCAGGCATTCTGGCTAAAACGTCATACATAGCTTTAATGCCATCTCGCATTTTGGTTAATGCTTTTTCTAATTTCTCAACATCATTTGAAACAACAGCAGATTGTGCTTCCTCTATTGCTTTTAGTGCTTTTCCTGCTTTCTTTTCAATATCAATATGTATAAGGATGAACCATTCTTCATCTTGTCCACCTAAGAAACATTGCAAAAGTGCAATATTGCCACATTCAATTGGACCTTTTTTATCTAAGCGATACCAATTATCAATTGAATAACTTGCATAAGAAAGTATGGGAGGTCTGCCCACTAATTTTCCAACTTCATACCAAGGTTTGGCTAAACGTTCTGGAATTACAAATGCAGGATTAGTATCTGACCATTGATAAGCCATTCCAATATAAGAAAGCACAAGCATTGCTCTTCTAATTTCGCCTTCAGTTTTTAAAGTTTGAATATTAAAAGGTGGTAATTCTTTTACTCTTTTTCTAAAATCAGAACCCATTAAATATTTAGGTAAATTTTTTCCCATTTCATCCCATGCTTCATTTCCTGCAGGAAGTGAAGTTACTGGGTCAACATTTTGCATGTAGCCAAATTCTTCTGATAATCCATAATCTTCAATTTTTACAATTTGACCACTCATTTAAATCTCCTTTGATTCTTGGGTAATTCTTCACCTTATGAGTCTTTTTTTCAAGCAATGACTTAATTTGTTCCACAATATAAAAAGCCCGCAAAAACTTTGCGGGCTTTTTAATTTTCTAATTATTAATTAGAAGTCCATTCCTCCACCATCTGGCATTGCTGGAGCTGCTGGAGTTTTTTCAGGTTTATCAGCAACTACTGCTTCTGTGGTTAAGAACAATGCAGCAATTGAGGCTGCGTTTTGTAATGCTGAACGAGTTACTTTGGCAGGATCAATAATTCCTGCTTTAACCATGTCAACATATTCACCATTTGAAGCATCTAAGCCTTCGCCTGCTTTTAGGTTTGCAACTTTTTCAGCTACAACTCCACCTTCTAGGCCTGCGTTAACTGCGATTTGCTTTAAAGGAGCTTCGATTGCTACACGAACAATGTTTACTCCAGTTGCTTCGTCGCCTGCAAGTTTTACATCTTTTAATGCTTCTTTACCTGCTTGGATTAAAGCAACGCCACCACCGGCAACGATTCCTTCTTCCACTGCAGCTTTTGCATTTCTTACAGCATCTTCGATGCGATGTTTGCGTTCTTTTAGTTCAACTTCAGTTGCAGCGCCAACTTTAATTACGGCAACTCCACCTGCAAGTTTTGCTAAACGTTCTTGTAATTTTTCACGATCGTAATCAGAATCGCTGTTTTCAATTTCAGTACGAATTTGAGCAACTCTTCCTGCAATTTGATCAGCAGAGCCAGCACCTTCAACAATTGTGGTTTCATCTTTTGTTGAAACTACTTTGCGAGCTTTGCCAAGCATGTCAAGACCAGTGTTTTCAAGTTTCAAACCAACTTCTTCACTGATTACTTGAGCACCTGTCAAAATTGCAATATCTTGCAACATTGCTTTTCTGCGATCGCCAAATCCTGGAGCTTTCACTGCAACTGAACGGAAAGTTCCTTTGATTTTGTTAACAATCAAAGTTGCTAATGCTTCACCTTCAACATCTTCAGCAAGAATTACCAGTGGTTTTCCACTTTGCATTACTTTTTCCAAAATTGGTAATACATCTTTAACTGCACTGATTTTTGAGTTTGCAATCAAAATGTATGGATCTTCAATTACAGTTTCCATTCTTTCTGGATCGGTTACAAAGTATGGAGAAATGTAACCTTTATCAAAGCGCATACCTTCTGTTAGTTCTAGTTCTAATCCGAAAGTATTGCTTTCTTCAACTGTGATTACACCTTCTTTACCAACTTTGTCCATAGCTTCGGCAATGATTCCACCAACTTCAGAATCTCCACCAGCAGAGATAGATGCGGTTGAGGCAATTTGTTCTTTAGTTTCTACATCTTTAGCCATATCTAATAATTTGGCTACGATTTTTTCAACAGCAGATTCAATTCCACGTTTTAATGCCATTGGGTTTGCACCAGCTGCAACGTTTCTTAAACCTTCACGAACTAATGCTTGCGCCAACACAGTTGCGGTTGTTGTGCCATCGCCTGCGACATCGTCAGTTTTTTTGGCAACTTCTTTAACTAAGTCAGCACCAATTTTTTCGTATGGATCTTCCAAATCAATTTCTTTAGCAATAGAAACACCATCATTAGTAATGGTTGGTGCTCCCCATTTCTTTTCCAAAACGACGTTACGTCCCTTTGGTCCTAGGGTGACTCGAACTGCGTCAGCCAAAATATTCATGCCACGTTCCATGGAACGTCTTGCGTCTTCGTCAAAAGCGATCATTTTCGCCATTGTTTAATTCCTTCTTTAGGGTTTATAGGCTTTGTCACTCTCATCAATCGAGTGCTAAATCAATTTTGGCACTCAAGAACTTGGAGTGCAAATTGGGGGTCGATGGCCTTCCTAAGTCTTAACTGACCAGGGAAACCATTTCATAAATTAAATGAGAGGCGGCAATTCCTGTGATCTCAGCATGGTCATAAGCAGGAGCAACTTCTACGACATCTCCACCAACAACGTGACAATCTTTCAAGCCTCGTAATACTGCTAATAATTCTCTTGAACTTAAACCACCCATTTCAGGAGTTCCTGTCCCTGGGGCAAAACCTGGATCTAACACATCAATATCGATAGAAACATAAACTGGAGTATTTCCTACTCTTTGTTTTACTTTATTGATGATTTCTTCTAAAGAAAAATTATTAAAATCAATCGAAGAAACTATTCCAAAACCAAATTTTTTGTCATTAACTAAATCAGTTTTGTCATATAAAGGTCCACGAATTCCAACATGCATGCATTTTTCTTCAGCTAATAATTTTTCTTCCCAAGCTCTTCTAAATGGTGTGCCATGAGTAAATGATGCATTCATATATGTGTCCCAAGTATCTAAATGTGCATCAAAATGAACTAACGCAATTTTTCCATAAACTTTATTTAAACTTCTTAAAAGTGCCAAAGCTATTGTGTGATCCCCACCGATTGTAAATAGTGGTTTTTCTTTTTCAATCAAAATTGAGGCATGCTTTTCTAAACCAATTAATGCTTCTTGA
>JBJSWT010000076.1:0-3115 GCA_046086025.1 Actinomycetes bacterium
GCAAGAATTATTATCACTTGAATTATGTGGATAACTTCTAATGTGGAAAAGTCTTTTAGGACATAGAATCAAACAAGACTTATGAAAATAAAAAGAATACTTTTTCCTGACCAATTAGGTGATCATTTCATTAATGATCATGATGGTGACGTCATCATTTTGATTAGTAAAGAGGATATGTGGGCTCGAAAAATGCATCGAGCAAAAGCTCAATGGTGGTTAAGTGCTATTTGGCATAAAAAACATGAACTAGGCAAACGCTGCCAAGTTGTAGAAGTTAATTCTATAAAAGATTTTGTCAATAGTTTTAAAGAAAAAGCTTCAGTTATTGCTCCTACTAGTTACAAAGCAAGAAAAGCATTCTTGAATAATGATAACTTCATTAAACTTTCTTCTCGAGGTTTTGTGTTGAGTGAGAAAGATTTTGCTGAATGGATTGGTAAAAGAGAAAATAAGAAATTGAAACTAGAAGATTTTTACAGATTCCAAAGAGTTTTTCATTCAGTTTTAGTAGATGGAAAAGAAAATCCGATTGGTGGAGCATGGAATTTTGATCATGAAAATAGATTGCCTCCCCCAAAAAATGTTAAAACTCTAGATCTAGATAAACCTTATTATCCTAAAGAAGATGAAATTGATGATTTTGCCAGAAAAGAAATCAAAAGATTAGAAAAAGAAGGCTATGAATTTATTGGCTCAGACACACAACGAGTTTTTGCTGCCACTGAAAAAGAAGCCAATAAATTACTAAAGAATTTCTTTGAAACTCGTTTAAAAAACTTTGGCCCATATGAAGATGCATCCCTAATTGATGACTGGCATATGTCACATTCTCTGTTATCTGCCCCATTAAATATTGGTTTATTAGATCCATTAAAAGTTGTAAAAGAAGCGGAAAAAGAATTAAAAAATAAAGCACCGATCGCAAGTGTGGAAGGATTTATTCGACAAATTCTTGGTTGGCGTGATTACATTTGGCATCTTTATTGGTATTTCGGTGAAGATTATGTAACTGAAAATAATCATTTAAATGCTAAAAAGAATTTACCTTTATGGTTAGAAAATCTTGATGCAACAAAATTAAAAGCAAATTGTTTAAGTCATGTGGTTAGGGATTTAAATCAAAGAGCTTGGGTGCACCACATTCAAAGACTTATGATTTTAGGCAGTTGGTGCATGCAACAAGGAATAAATCCTAAAGAATTAGTTGACTGGTTTGATAGAGCATTTATTGATGGTCATCCTTGGGTTATGGCTGCAAATGTAATTGGCATGAGCCAATATGCAGACGGTGGAAAAATGTCTACAAAGCCATATACAAGTGGTGGAAGTTATATAAACAAAATGAGCAATTTTTGTTCAAGTTGTGTTTATAAACCAGATGTTCGAGTTGGAGAAGAGGCTTGTCCTTTCACTGCAGGGTATTGGAAATTTATTCATCAACATCAAGATAAATTTAAAAAGAATATAAGAATGAGCCAAAGTGTTAATGGATTAAAAAGATTAAAAGATTTAAATCAATTATTAAGTGAAAAATCAAATACTAATTAATTAGTTCTTTTTTCTTCAAATCTTTAATTATGTTTTCACAATATTCATTTGTGATTCTTTGACCTTTTGAATCAAACAATAAAGTTTTGTCTAAGTCAATATCTTTACCGAAAATAGTATTTCTAACCATTAATATTTTCGAAAGTGTGTTGGCATAACGTGAATTATCAATATTTTTCCAGATAAAACGACTCCAACTATTTCTAATTCCAAACCACGCTGATCTCGCCCAATCCATTTGATTCTCCTTTCTTGACCTTCTCCCACTTCAACATTTATAGGTAAACTGTTTTCAAGAACGTAATAAATTCTTGCTTTACCTATTTTATGTTTTCTAGATTTTCTAGTGAAGAAGAACCACTTCTTATCCACTAGTAAATCAATAATTTCTTATAAATAACCTTAAGACTTTCTCTTGGTAGTTGTCTACCAATTAAGACATAAAATTAAATGAAATAATAAAATAGTTCTTTTTTGTGTGGATAATTAATTACTGTGGATAAATTTATCGTCCACTAAAAGTATTAATTAATTAATAACTTAGCGATTGCTTCATATAAAGGAATACCAAATATTAAGTTGAAAGGAAATGTTATTCCGATGGAACAAGTTAGTGCTAAACCAAATTTTGCTTTAGGTAAAGCAATTGAAACTGCAGCTGGTGCTGCTATATAAGAAGCAGAAGCTGCTAAAACTGCTAATAAAGTTGTGCCACCTAAACTCATACCTGATAAATAACCACCAATTACCCCAATAGTTCCTGCTAATACTGGGAAAAGTATGGAAAACAAAATTAATTTATATCCTGCTTTTTTAACTTCATTAATTTGAGAGCCCGCCATATAACCTAATTGAAGTAAGAATAAAACTAATATTCCATTTAATAAATCAACAAATACTGGGGAAACTCTATTAAATCCATCTTCTGTGGTGATAAATCCTGCAACTAGACCACCAACTAAAAGTAGAACAGTTTTACCTAAAAGTATTTCTTGGAAAGTTTTACCCCATGAAACATTTGATTTATATTTCTTGCTTGCTAAATAAATTCCCACCACTAATCCTGGGACTTCCATAATGGTTAAAAGTGCTGTGGAATAGCCTTCAAAAAATATTTTATTATTTTCTAAATATAAAACTGCTGCAGAAAAAGTCACTAAAGACGTAGATCCATAATGAGCTGCCATAGATCCTCTTTGAATATCTGTTAAATTTCTTATAAATTTCAAAAAGTAAAAGGCTAAGAATGGAATAATGCTTCCAATAATTAATGTGGTAAGACTTGGTTTAATAATTTCTGAAAAAGAAACTTCTTTTAATGCATGACCACCTTTTAAACCAATGCCAAGAAGTAAATAAATTGAAATTAGTTGATAAATTGATTCAGGAATTCTTAAATCACTTTTAAATCTTGCCCCTAAAAATCCTAAAATAAAAACTAGAACGGCGACTGAGGTTAAATTAGATAAGGCAAGTGTTGTATTCATTTGTTATTTAATTAAATCACTATTAATAGAATTTAGGCATCTACTGGTTCAAGTTTTCCAGTTTTTACGTTATAGAT
>JBJSWT010000077.1:0-10789 GCA_046086025.1 Actinomycetes bacterium
TCCTGGAAGTAAACCAATTTCACCTGATTTAGTTCTCAACACAACTTGGCTTGCTTCGCCTGACCAAACTTGTGAGTCAGTTGCAACAACTTCAACTTTTAATGGCATAAGTTTTCTTTACTTTCCTGCCAATTTAGCCGCGTTCTTTTGCACATCTTCAATACCACCAGACATAAAGAATGCTTGTTCTGGAAGATGATCAAAGTCGCCATCAGCTAAAGCTTTAAATGATGCAATAGTTTCTTCCAATGGCACAAAAGAACCAGGTTGACCTGTGAATGCTTCTGCCACGAACATGTTTTGAGATAAGAATCTTTGGATACGTCTTGCACGACCCACCAAAACACGATCTTCTTCACTTAGTTCATCAATACCAAGAATTGCAATGATGTCTTGCAAATCTTTATATCTTTGCAATATTTCCTTAACTCTTTGAGCAACTGCATAATGTTCTTCTCCAATATAAAGAGGAGACAAAATGCGAGAAGTTGAATCAAGAGGATCTACTGCTGGATAAATTCCAAGTTCTGAAATTGGACGGCTCAACACAGTTGTTGCATCTAAGTGCGCAAAAGTTGTGTGAGGTGCTGGATCTGTGATGTCATCTGCAGGAACATAAATTGCTTGCATCGAAGTAATGGAATTACCGCGAGTAGAAGTAATACGTTCTTGTAATTGACCCATTTCATCAGCCAAAGTTGGTTGGTAACCCACAGCAGATGGCATACGTCCAAGCAATGTTGAAACTTCAGAACCAGCTTGGGTGAAACGGAAAATATTATCAATGAATAACAAAACGTCTTGGTTTTGTACATCACGGAAATATTCAGCCATAGTTAACGCAGCCAAAGCTACACGCATACGTGTGCCAGGTGGCTCATCCATTTGACCAAACACGAGTGATGTTTTATTGATAACTCCTGATTCAGTCATTTCTAGGAATAAATCGTTTCCTTCACGTGTTCTTTCTCCAACGCCTGCAAACACAGACACGCCACCGAAGTTTTCTGAAACTCTATAAATCATTTCTTGAATCAAAACAGTTTTACCTACACCTGCACCACCAAACAAACCAATCTTTCCACCTTTTACATATGGTGTTAAAAGATCAATAACTTTGATACCGGTAACAAACATTTCTGTTTTTGGTTCAAGTTCATCAAACTTTGGTGGTTGACGATGAATTGGCCAACGTTCTTTGATGTTCAAACTTGATTCTGAAACATCAAGTGGTTTACCCAAAGTGTTCCAAACGTGACCAAGTGTTACATCACCAACAGGAACTGAAATAGGAGCACCAGAGGATTTCACGGTGGCGCCGCGAACTAATCCATCTGTAGGTTGCATAGAAATTGCACGCACCATTCCATCTCCGATGTGTTGGGCAACTTCAAGCGTTAAAATTTTAGTTTCTGCTCCAGGCAATGTGATCTCCACATATAGAGCATGAAAAAGTTCTGGAATTGCATCTACTGGAAATTCCACGTCAACTACGGGACCAGTAACACGTGCAACTCGACCGGTTACATTCTTTGTATCTGTTGTGCTGCTCATTTTCTTTTCTTCTCCTATTTTGCGGACTTTAGTGAATCGGCGCCACCGACAATTTCACTAATTTCCTGGGTAATTTCGGCCTGACGTGCTTGGTTAGCGCGTCTGGTCAAACTCTTAATTAACTCTTCAGCATTTTCTGTTGCTGATTTCATGGCACGTTGTCTTGCAGCATGTTCTGAAGCTGCTGCTTGTAACAATGCGGCATAAACCAAATACTCAATATATTTTGGTAACAATTGATCCAAAACTGCTTCTGGACTTGGTTCAAAATCATAAAGAGGAAGTGCTGGTTTATGAGTATCAACTTCTGTCATCTTTGGTGAAGATTTCACAATTTCTTCCACTACTTCCAAAGGAACAATTCTTTGCACAACTGGAACTTGAGAAATTCTATTTACAAAACGAGTGTAAATAACTTGAATTTCATGAACTCCACCTTGTTCTTCTGGTTTTAAAAATATTTCAAGTAAAGACTTAGCAATTTCTCGAGCATGATCATAAGTTGGTCTATCAGTAATTCCAGTCCAACTTGCTGCAACTTCTCTATTACGGAATTTGTAATAGCCCAGTCCTTTTCTGCCTACGATGAAAGGAACCACAGTTTTTCCTTGTTCATCTTTTAATAGTTCAGTTAATCTTTCGCCTTCTCTTAAAATATTTGCTGAATATGCACCAGCAAGACCTCGGTCTGCAGTAATCAATAAAACAGCAGAACGTTTACCATCAGTTTTGTTCAAAAGTAAAGGATGATTTCCTCTAGCATTTGAAGCTGCTAATGAAACTGCTTTATAAAGAGCAGTTGCATATGGAGAAGATGCAGCCACTTGGTTTTGCGCCTTGATGATTCGACTAGATGCAATTAATTCCATAGCTCTAGTGATCTTCTTGGTCGCTTGAACCGAGCGAATGCGTCTTCTAAATACGCGTAACTGGGCACCCATTTTTAGTCTTTATGCTCTCTTCTGAATCTTGATTTGTGCTTGTTCAACATCTTCTTCAGCTAAAGCTTCAACATCTTTATCAACTAATAGTGGTTGACCATTAGCTTTCACAAATTGTTTTTTGAAGTTATTAATAGCTGATTTCAAAGTTTCAACATCTGCATCACTTAGATCTCTTGTTTCTCTAATTGATTTCAATACTGAACTTTGTTCACGATCTAAATAGTTATGAAATTCCACTTCAAATCTAGAAATGTCATCAACTGGCACATCATCCAGATTTCCGGTAGTTCCTGCCCATAAAGATGCAACTGCTTTTTCCATTGGAAGTGGTGCATATTGACCTTGGATCAATAATTGAACCAGTCTTGATCCTCTTTCCAATTGTTGTTTCGAAGCAGCATCAAGATCAGAACCAAAAGCGGCAAATGCTTCTAATTCACGAAATTGTGCAAGATCTAAACGCAAACGTCCAGCAACTTTTCTCATTGCTTTTGGTTGAGCAGATCCACCTACACGAGATACAGAAATACCTACGTTAATAGCAGGTCTAATACCTGAGTTGAATAAATCAGTTTCCAAAAATATTTGACCATCAGTAATAGAAATTACGTTGGTTGGAATATATGCAGAAACGTCATTTGCTTTTGTTTCAATAATTGGTAATCCTGTTAAAGAACCTGCACCTAATTCACTTGATAATTTGGCGCAACGTTCTAGTAAACGAGAGTGTAAATAGAAAACGTCTCCAGGATAAGCTTCACGACCTGGTGGACGACGAAGTAACAAAGAAACTGCACGATATGCCTCTGCTTGTTTTGTTAAATCATCAAACACAATTAATGCAGCTTTTCCTTCATACATCCAATGCTGACCAATTGCAGAACCTGCATATGGAGCAATAAATTTAAATCCTGCAGGATCAGATGCAGTTGCAGCAACAATTGTGGTGTATTCAAGTGCACCATATTTTTCTAATGTTGCTCTAACGGATGCAATTGTGGAACCTTTTTGTCCAACAGCTACATAAATACATCTAACTTGTTTCTTTGGATCTCCTGATTTCCAATTTTCTTTTTGATTGATGATGGCATCAATTGCTAATGCAGTTTTTCCTGTGCCACGATCACCAATAATTAATTGGCGTTGACCTCTACCTACTGCAGTCATTGCATCTACTGCTTTGACACCAAACTCTAATGATTCTTTTACAGGTTGGCGTTCAACAACAGTTGGTGCTTGTAATTCCAAAGCACGAGAAGCTGAAGCTTTAATTGGACCAAGTCCATCAATTGGATTACCTAATGGATCAACAGTTCTTCCTAAGAATGCATCTCCTACTGGAACTTCTAATACACGGCCAGTTCTTCTAACTTCTTGTCCTTCTTGGATACCTGAAGAATCTCCAAGAAGTACTGCGCCGATTTCTGCAACATCTAAGTTAAGTGCTACACCTAATAAGCCATTTTCAAATTCAAGTAGTTCACTTGTCATTGCAGATGGCAAACCTTCAACACGGGCAATACCGTCACCAGTTTCTGCTACGCGTCCGACTTCATCCTTAGTGGTCTTTGGATTGAAGCTGGCAACATTTTTTTCGATAGCACTCCGGATTTCTTCAGGTTTGATCTGGAGTTCAGTCATTTTGGTTACTGCCTTTCTTCTCATTTTTTCTGTTCTTACAAATTTTGTAAAAACAGGAAGTTTCTTATACTGCTAATTCTCTTTTTATTTGAGCAATTCGGTTTGAAACTGTGCCATCGATAACTTCATCACCGATTCGAACAGCTACTCCCCCAATTACTTTTTTATCGACAACTTTTTTTAGTTGGATATCTTGTTTATAAATTGCTTTTAAGGCACTGACCAATCTTGTTTCTTGATCAGCAGAAAGTGCAATAGCAGTTGTGATTTCTGCTAAAAGTCTTCCTCTTCTGTCTGCTGCAAGCTTGGAAAGATCTTTTAGGGTCGTAGTAATTGATCTTCCATGACGATTGCCTAGTGCATAATTTACTAATTCAATTGAAGTCTTGGTAAAGGTTTTTCCAACTAAATCATTGATTATTTTTAATCTTGATTCACTGGTTATGTTTGGATCGGCAAGCATTAGTTCTAATTCGCCACTTGCTGCAATTGCTCGCTCAAAGGCAAAAATTTCATCCTCGACGCGATCTAGTTCATTACTATTTTCACTACCTGCAAAAGCTGCTCTAAATCCACTTTCTTCTAGAGCTTTGACTAAATCTTCTGGATCACTCCAACGAAGAGTTACTGCTTGAGCAATTAATTCAATAGCCGATGTTGAACCAATTTTATTCAATAAATCCTTAGCTATCCCTGATCTTGCTTCATTGGATATACCTGAATCAGTCAAAGTATTTAATAATGATTTATTTGTGGCAATTAATTTTGCAGCTGCAAGTAAACTTTTTGCATCATTAAAGCTTTGAATTCCTTTATTGGAATCAACTGCTTTAATTAATGCAGAATAAGAATTCTTGCTTGCACCTAACATTTATTTACCTTTAACGCTTTCTAGATCTTTAATGAATTGATCTATTACCGCTTTGGCTTTTGCATCATCAGAAAGTGAAGCTCCCACGATTTTTTCAGCTAGGTTAAGCGCCAAATTGGAAACATCTAAACGCAGTTCATTTACTGCTTTAGTCTTTTCAACTTCTATTTGGGCACTAGCTTGTTGGGTTACAATTTGTGCCGCTTTTTGTGCTTCATTTCTTGCTTCACTAATCAAAGTGGCTCTTTCAGATTCAGCACTTGAGCGAATCTTTGCGGCTTCTGATTTTGCTTCGGCAAGATTTTGACGATATTGGCTTAATGTGGTGGCTGCTTCTTGCTGAAGTTTTTCAGCTTTAGCAATTCCACCTTCAATTGCTTCAGTTCTTGCTTCTAAAGTTTTTCTAATATTTGGCAATGCAAATTTAGATAACAAAAAGAAGATAGTAAAGAAAGCAATTGTGCCAATTACTAGTTCATAAGTTGGTGGCAATAAAACATTGCTCCCACCTTCTGCACCCTCTGCTGCGAGGATCCAGTTCATATTCACTCTCCGTTTTTCTTGTTGTTAATTATGCGCCGAAAACGAATGGTGCAACGAAACCAATCAATGCTAAAGCTTCTGCCAATGCGAAACCCAAAATCATGTTTTGGCGAATTACACCGTATGCCTCAGGTTGACGAGCAATTGCTTGCACACCGTTTCCGAAGATGATGCCGATACCAACACCTGGACCAATTGCGGCAAGACCGTAACCGATCGAACCTAGTGAACCAGAGATTTCCGCGAGGATGCTCATGTGTCCCTTTTTCCTTTTCTTTCTTAAATCTTGTAACTATTTGCTACAAGAAACCTTTTTTAGTGCTCTGCGTGCAACGAGCTGGAAATAAATACAGCTGTTAGCAACGTAAAGATAAATGCTTGTAAAGCTTGGATAAACATTTCAAAACCAGTTAAAACTATGGTGACAAAGAAAGAAACTGCTGAACCAAGATAACCAATAACTGAAACAATTCCCACAAAATTAGACAGATTTAATAAGTACCATGCAGAGACTGTAAACACGGTAATAAGTAAGTGGCCAGCAAACATGTTTGCAAATAAACGAATTGCCAAGGTAACTGGTCGAATAATGATGGTTGATAACAATTCAATTGGGGTAAGAAGTGGATAAATTCCAATTGGCATTCCAGGTGGAAAAGCTATGTTTTTAAAGTAACCAACTACACCTTGGTTTTTCATACCTAAGAACATATAAATTAGCCAAACAATTACTGCTAACACAACAGGAAATGCAAACTTAGAAGTTACAGGAAATTGGGCCACCGGAATAATGGCCATCACATTCATGGTCCAAACAAAAAAGAAAATTGAAGTCAAAAAAGGCACGAAACGATCGCCATCTTTACCCATGATTTCTCGAGCAATGTTGTCTCTAACAAATAAGTACCCAACTTCAACAACATTTTGTAAACCAGTTGGAACTAGTTTTGGTCTAGAAAAAGCAAGTAAGAAAACAACTGAAACAATAATTGTAGAAATTAATGCCAAAATTACTGGTTTGGTTATATCAATAGTGGTGATACCTAAATTTATAGATGTAAGAGGTTTCCAAACAAAAATTCCAGCACCAGGTGCTGGGAATGGACAAGCAGTGTCTCCAAATTTGCAAGTAACTTCGGCTAAAGAAATAAAGTTAGCCAAGAAAATCACTTTTCATTTCTGGCAACATTTATTAAAACCTTTCGTTAATTCTTCATATTTAATTGCTTGTAGGTCATATAAAGAGCTAAACCAATTCCTAAAATCGATCCAGCAGCAACAAACATTTCAACTTTGTTAAACCACGAACCAATTAACCAACCCAAACCTCCGTAAATTAAAATTCCGGAAATTAGACGACCCACAATTGCCCAAGGATCATCTGAGGTTGTTTTGCGGTTTCGAAAGTTTTTCTGTTCGCTCACCACTTAAAAGGTTAGCCGTCTTTTAACTTTTTCAAAACTTCAGGGGTAACCGGTTCAATCACAGTTGTTTTATGTTTTGCCATCACCCAAACCGAGCCAAATGTCCAAGCAAGTGTGCAAGCAAGAATTGAGATGCCAAAATATTGGCCATTGAGCCAACTTGCATCCCTTAGTAACATTATTAACACTAGTAACACAATTAATTGGGTTAAATACACAAGCATTGCAACACCAAGTCCAAGTTCTGGTCTAGTTAAAAGGACTCTGCCAATTATGTATTGTCCAAAAATAAAAAAAGCCAATGTTAAAACCAATCCACCTAACGAAGACCAGCCTGCTTGTGCATCTGTGAAAATTGTTGATCCTATGGAAAAAGTGATTCCGACAATTGAGGTTGGAATTAAACCTGCCACGATTATTTTTGTTTCAGTCGTCATTTAATTTGTCACCACAACTTTAGGATCTCTTCTTCTTCCAAAATAAATCAAAGATGAAAGACCTGCAATTAAAAATGACAATGAATATAAAAATGGAATAAATGCCGTGCTAACAGTGGCAAATGCCAGTAGAGCGGTACCTGCATGCATGAGCATGACTGCTCTTCTATGGGAATGACCTCTTTCTAAAAGTCTGTGATGTAAATGCTCTTTATCAGGGGTAAAAATATTTGCACCCCTTCTAGTTCTTCTCAATACTGCTAAAGCAAGATCAATTAATGGAACTGCAATTACTGCTAAAGGTAAAAGAATAAGTAAAAAGCTTGGTAAAACTGAAGTAAGTTCCAAAGCTCCAGGATCAGTTTGTCCTGTCAAAGTAATTGCACAAGCTGCCAACATTAAACCAATCAACATTGAACCGGTATCTCCCATAAATACTCGAGCAGGAAACATATTGTGCGGTAAAAATCCTAAAGTAATTCCGACAAGTAATGCTGAAATTAAAGTTGGCAAAGTGGCGCGAGAAAAACCAAATTCCACACTCAATAAATAACTGTAAGCAAAAAATGCTGCAGCACCAAGTCCTACTACTCCTGCGGCTAAACCATCAAGTCCGTCAACAAAATTAACGGCATTAACTGTAATTAAAACAATTAATACAGTTAATAACACTCCAGTTAAGGGATCTAAACTTAAAGTTCCTTGAACAAAAGGAAGTGGCAACCAAATTAAAGAAATTCCTTGGGATGCCATAACTGCAGCAGCTAAAGTTTGACCAGCTAATTTTGTGGGACCATCAATTGACCATTTATCATCAATTGCACCAAGTAAAACTAAGATTGCACAGCCTGCAAGTAATGCTCTTATTTGTTGACCATCTTTAAAAACATTACTAATTAATGGCAACTGTGATGCTAGAGATAATCCTGCAAGTAAACCAAGAACCATGGCAAGTCCACCTAGTCTTGGTATTGGTCGATCATGCACATCTCTATCTCTTACCTTGGCCATAAAACCAAAGCGAAGAGCTAAATATCTTGCCATTGGAGTTGTTAAATAAGTAATAAAAGCTGTGGCAAGTAAAACTAGTAAATACTCACGCACTTAATTAGCCTCTTTTATATGCAGGAAATGCTTTACACAATTGATTAACTTCTTGTGCAACTTTATCTAATTCACTATCGCTTTTAACTGCACGAGCAATATATGAGGAAATCTTTTTCATTTCGGGAATTCCCATACCTTGAGTTGTTACAGAAGGTGTTCCTACCCTGATTCCACTTGCTGTCATTGGTGGAAGTGGATCATTTGGAATTGGATTTTTATTCAAAGTAATTCTTGCAGCATCACATCTTTTTTCTGCTTCTTTTCCAGTTACAGATAAAGGTGAAATATCTAATAAAACTAGATGAGTATCAGTTCCTCCACTTACCGGACGCATACCTTCATTTTTTAATCCTTCAGAAAGTGCTTGAGCATTTTCAATAACTTTTTTGGCATATTGTTGAAATTCAGTTGTAGCGCATTCTTTTAAGGCAACTGCTTTTGCAGCAACTCCTTGCATTAATGGTCCACCTTGCATCATTGGAAATACTGCTTTATCAATTGCTTGTGCATGTTGAGATTTACTTAAAAGCATTCCACCACGTGGTCCACGTAAAACTTTATGTGTTGTAAAGGAAACAACATCTGCATATGGCACAGGACTTGGAATTGCTTTTCCTGCAACTAAACCAATGAAGTGTGCGGCATCAACCCATAAAATTGCACCAACTTCATCAGCAATTTCTCGCATGAGTTTGAAATCAATTAATCGTGGATAAGCAGTTGCTCCTGCCACAATCATTTTTGGTTTGTGCTGTTTTGCTAAATCTCTAACGTTGTCATAGTCAATTAATTCTGTTTTTGGATCAACTGAATATCCAATTGGGTTAAACCATTTTCCCGAAAAACTAACAGGAGATCCATGAGTTAAATGTCCACCTTGAGCAAGACTCATTGCTAAAACTGTGTCACCTGGTTTTGTGAATGCTCCATAAACTGCCAAGTTTGCATTTGCACCAGAATGTGGTTGCAAGTTTGCATGTTCTGCATCAAATAATTTTTTTGCTCTTTCAATACCAATTAGTTCTGCTTCATCAACAACTGAGCATCCACCGTAATAACGTTTACCTGGATAACCTTCTGCATATTTATTACTGAAAGTACTTCCCAAAGCAGCTAAAACTGCAGGAGAAGTGAAATTTTCACTTGCAATTAATTGCAAACCACCGCGAGCTCTTTCTAATTCTTTTAATAATAGGGAGGCAATTTCTGGATCTTGATTTTCTAACTGGTCCCAATCAGGTCCCCAAAATGTTTCATTTCCCACTTTTAAACTCTCCCTTAAATGATGACTTTAAGTCTAGGCCACAACTACTACATCAGGCACTACTTGACGAATTTCCTCAACAGAAATAACACCTTGTCTAAGAATTCTTTTTTCACTATGTGAAACATCGATAATTGTTGAAGCAATGTTTCCTGGAGTATTACCTCCATCTAAATAAATAGTGACAGATTCTTGTAATTGATTGATTGCTTCTAAAACATTTGTAGCTGCTGGTTGTCCTGTTTTATTTGCACTACTTACTGCCATTGGTCCTACAACATTTAATAATTCAATTGCCACAGGATGTAGTGGCATTCTGATTGCAACTGTGTTGTTTGTTTCACCTAAATCCCAACTAAGAGTTGGTTGCATTTTCACCACAATTGTTAAGCCACCTGGCCAAAAAGCTTCTGCTAAAGATTTTGTTAAAGGATCTAATTGAAATGCTAAACCTTCTAAAGCTTTTGCATGTCCTACTAAAACTGGAATTGGCATGTCTCGGCCTCTGCCTTTAGCATTTAAAAGTTTTTCTGGACCAATTCGTGAAAAAGCATCCGTGCCTAAACCATAAACTGTGTCGGTTGGAAAAACTACTAAATCTCCACGTCTTGCAGCAGCTGCTGCTGATTCAATTCCAGTTTTTCTTTCAAACTCATTTTGCATATCAAATTTGCGAATCATTTTTTATAACCTACGCAATATCTGGGCAAAGCATTTAAATCTTTTCGATCTTCAATTTTTTCAAAACTATTAGACTCTTTTAATAAATATGGAACTGATAATTCTTGATCTGGATTTCCCTGTAAATCAGAGTGCTCTATTGCCACGAGTCCTCCTTTTTTAAGAAGCTTTTGTGATTTATTGATCACAATTCTTACTATCTCAAGTCCATCTTTTCCACCGAAAAGTGCAAGGCCAGGATCGTGGTCTTTAACTTCAATTTCCTTTGGAACCATATTTTCTGGAATATAAGGAGGATTTGAAACCACCACATCAATTTGACC
>JBJSWT010000078.1:0-4092 GCA_046086025.1 Actinomycetes bacterium
AATTCGTTTAGCTGGAAAGAAACTAAACGACTTCCACGTTGCAGATAACAACCGTATGCCAGCAGGACACGGTGATTATGACTGGAAGAAAGTTGTAGCCACTTTGAAAGAAATTGGTTATGACGGTGCATTAACTGCAGAATTTGTTGCTCCAGTTGATAGAACTCCAGCAAACAAATTCCCAAATGCTTTGGATATGAATCCACCAGGAATCGATCCAGACCAATTGAAGTTCATCATTGATCACGGTTCATCAATTCTTACTGAAGAATTTTATGACTGGTTGGTTAAAGAGAACGCAGACACATTACTACCTCTTATTTAATTAATAAGAGAAAAATATTTAGCGACTTCGGGAGTCTTTAGTGAAAGAGTTAGTGCTGGTAATTGGCACACTTGACACTAAAGGACCCGAAGTTGCTTATTTGAAAGACAAATTAAAAGAATACGGACTTAATCCTTACGTAATTGATGTGGGAATTTTGGGTGAACCAATCGGTATCACTCCAGATTTTTCTAAAGCACAACTTGCCCAATTTGGTGGCACCACAATTGAAAAAGTTCAAAACGCAGGATCTCGCGGGGCTGCTGTTGAACAAATGCGTGAATTTGTTGTTAAAAAAGTTAAAGAAATGGTTTCTAATAATGAAGTTGCAGGAGCTATTGGAATTGGTGGTGCAGAAGGTGGAGTGATGACTGCTGCTGCCTTAATGGTTTTACCAATAGGAGCACCAAAAATAGTTATCTCACCAATTGCATCAGGTAAACATGAATTTGCACCCCTTGTGGGCACAACTGACATGATGACCATGCACTCAATTGTAGATATTTTAGGTTTAAACGATATTTCAAAAACTATTTTTGATAATGCAGCTGCTGCTGTTTTTGGCATGTTACAAAAAGGGCATCAATTACAAAAACCAAAACCTGGAACAAAAGCAGTTGCAGTAACAATGCTTGGAAATACCAATACTGCAATTACTGCCATGCAACCTTTAATGAAAGAAAAAGGTTATGAATTAGTTGTGTTTCACGCCAACGGTGTTGGTGGACCTGCCATGGAAGAATTAGCAGAAGCTGGACAATTTGTAGGAATTATTGATTTCACCACAAATGAAATGGCGGCAAATTTAGTTGGCGGCATACATGTGGCAAATGAAAATAGATTAAAAGTTGCAGGTCGCCTAGGAATTCCCCAAGTAGTAGTTCCAGGATGTGTTGATTTTGTGGTGTTTCATGCCAACACTGTTCCAAATGAATTAAAAGATAGACCACTTTATAACCACAATCCTGAATATTGGTTAGTAAGACTTGATGGAAACGAAATGGAAAAGTTAGGTAAAAAATTTGCTGATTCTTTGAATGAAGCAAAAGGTGCAGTAAAAGTTGCTATACCAACAAAGGGAATTTCAATTCCTAATAAACCAGGAGGTGTTTTCTTTGATCCAGCAGCTGATAAAAGATTTATGGATCAAATGAAAAATACTTTAAGAAAAGATATTGAAGTTTTAGAACTTGATTATCACGTTAATGATCCTGAGTTTGGAATTGCGGTCGGTAAACTCTTTATCGACCTATTAGAAAAGGAGAAATAAATGGCAAAACATCCAATAAGAAAGTTTCAAAGATTAACAACTGGGGATGATGCATTTAGAGCAAAATTTAGATCCTGGGACATGACTGAACTAAGTTATGTTGACATTAAAGAATATTTAAAAGATAAAGACACAGTTTTAGTGCCAATGGCTTCAACCGAACAACACGGTCCACATTTACCTCTTTACACAGACACAATTACTGCAATTGAAGTTGCAGAAAGAGTTTCAGAAGCAATTGGGGTATTTCATACTCCCCCAATTTGGACAGGTTACTCACCACAACACATGCATTTACCAGGTGAAGGCAGAGGAACAATCACAGTTAGAGCAAGCACTTTAACTAACTTGATGTATGACGTTGCTCGTTCTTTAATTCATCATGGTTTTAACAGAATCATTTTTATTAATGGTCATGGTTCAAATACCAAAGTAGTTGATCCTGTGTTAAGAAAATTGCGTTATGAAACAGGAGCTCTAATTGGTTTTGTTCGTCCATACATGGAACGCTACGTGGGAGTGTTACAAGGTTTGATGGAAAATCCACCAGAAGAAACTCCAGGTTGGCATTCATCTGAATTAGAAACTTCCCAAGATATGGCTTATGACCCAGACTTAGTAAGAATGGAAAGGGCCTATCCAGAAAAAGCACACATTCCTGCATTTTTACCAAAGAGTTTTCAAAAAAATGATGGGATGCCAGATGTGGAATTTGAAGGTTATCAATACTTCACCTTCCCAATGGATCACCATGAATTCGTAGAATCTGGAACTATTGGAAATCCCATGAGAGCAACCATTGAAAAAGGTGAAGAAGCTTTCAGAAGATTAAGTGAACACACTGCAAAAGCAGTTTTGGAATTAACTAAAGTTCCAGTAACTGTGACTAACAGAGAATTTGTTGACAGAGTCTAAATATGAAAACAGAAACTAATTCGTCGCAGGCATCATCTCTCGTAACTGATGCCTACGACTATTTAGTTGATGCAATTACTTCTTTTAAGATTCCTTCAAATTCTGCAATTAGTGAAAATAAATTAGCCACACAACTTGGAATTTCAAGAACTCCAATAAGACAAGCTTTGCAAAGACTTGAAGCAGAAGGTTTAATCACAAAAACAGATTCTTCTCGTTTTACTGTTGCTCTTTTAACTCCTCGACAAGTGGAAGAAGCTTGTGATTTATTGCAAATAATTGATACTTATCTTTTTACTAAAGCTGCAAAGACTTTGACAAAGGAAAAGAAAGATGAATTATTAAAAGTAACCCAAGAAATGATTTCATCTGCTCAAAAAAATGATAGAGAAAAATGGAGTAAGGCAGATACCAAATTTCATGATCTAGTTATTCAAGCTGCTGATAATCAAACTATTTCTGATCTTGCTTTAGTTACCAGACGAAAAATTCAAAGATTTTGGACTAGATCTGCTCAATATGAAAATAGATTAGAAACTTGTTCCAAAGAACATGAAGTTTTAGCCAAAGCTATTGTTAATCAAGACTTAAAAGCAATTGAGCCTGCTGTAAACGAACACATTAATCATATGCGTTCAAGTATTTTAAGAATTCTTACTTCTGCAGCTAGTATTTTAGGTTAAGTTAAAAACAAATACCTGCGTTATCAACGCAACTAAAAACAAAGCTTGAATTTTCTTCATCCATTTCAGCAATAGTTGTGATTTCAACTGAAGGTTCACTGGATATATCTTGATCTGGAGTTCTATCTAAATAACTAACTTGAAACTTTCCATCAGCAAAAGTTAAATCTTTTACGATTACTCGATCACCAAAGTTATAAGTATTTTCTACAACTGGGGTTCCAGAGGTAAAAATAGATAAATAGTAGAAAGTTCCAGATTCACCTGTATCGTTTGTGATCACAACTGCTACATCATCTGTGCCATCTTTATTTAAATCACCTGTTGCTTTGAAATCAAGAAGTTTAAATTTATTTACCAAATTAGTTTCTTCGATTGGTTGTTCTAATTCACCATTAATAAGGGTGTATAAAATACCGTCAATGTAATAGCCAGCATTTGCTGGATCTTGCGCAGCTTGAGCCACTGCTTGAGAGTTTTCTGTTTGAGTTTCTGAAGATGTAACTTCTGTTGATGATCCACATGCTGCCAAGATTAAAGTTGCAACACTCAAAAATACGTATTTAGTTTTCATTCACATAATCATATAGACATTTCACATAGAATCCAAACATGTTCAGAAGAAAAACAAAATCATTTGAATTGCCTTCAATGACAATTGCAGGCCTTGAATTAGTCACAGATTCAATAATCATGCCTAATGCAAATTATGATCCAAATGCAATTCCTGCATTGTGGGAAGAATTTTGGGCAGTTTTTCCTCGATTAGGCATAAAAGTTTCAGGCACAACTTTTGGAGTAAGTATTCCCTTGGATCAAAATCAATATCCAGGAAAAATCAAATACATGGCAGGAGTTCAATTTAATCGAGGAGTAGCTCCCGGCTTGGAATTTAAATC
>JBJSWT010000079.1:0-11349 GCA_046086025.1 Actinomycetes bacterium
GCAACAATTTTTTGGTGGGATTATCTATAAAATTTTTACTGAAATCAAAATTTAATTTAGAAAAACTGGTATTGAAATTTTGGTAACGTTTTAAATCTTTAGAAAAAAGTTTTATTAAATCAGATTTTATTAATTTTTTAGATGCTTTTTTTAGTTTTGAATAATCTTTAGATTTAATTAGCATCGTTAAAACTCAATCCAAATAAGTTATTCATCACTAACTCTAATGATATCAAATCATCTTTCTCATCAAATTTTTCTACATTTAAAACATATTCAATCGCAGAGGAGAAATCTAAATTATTGAGGATTAATTTCAAAATATTCTCAAAATCATTTAGTTTTATATATTTTTGGGCACATTTTGTTAAGTTATTAAATGTCTTTTTATAGTGATCAATTTCTGCGAAAATAAATTCCCAATCTTGATGCCATGGTTTAGAAATTAGCAATAACCTAATCACTAGTGGATTTATACCTTGATCAATTAATTGATGAACGAATACAAGATTGCCTTTTGATTTGCTCATCTTGCTACCTTCATAAGAAACCATTCCCACATGGCAATAAATTTCAGCAAAATCTTTATTTTTGGTAATTTTTGTTATCTCATCACACATCGAATGATGTGGATAAATTAAATCGTTACCCCCACCTTGAATATCAAAAGGTAAATTTAGATATTTTTGCGCAAGACTTATGCACTGGATGTGCCATCCAGGTCTTCCAGAACCAAAGTTAGTTTGCCATGAAGGTTCATCTTCAGAAGAAGATCTCCATAAAATTGGATCAAGAGGATCAATTTTTCCAATAGTTGAAACATCACATCCCCTTTCCGAAGCCATTTGTAGTAGTTCCTCATTACTTTTATCTGAAACTAATGAAGAATTTAAGTTCTTTTGTTTCTTAAAATATGTTTTCTCATTTAACTGATATGAATAATTATTAATACTTTCTATTTCACTAATGACTAGGTCAATATTTTCCTCTACACCAACAAAATAATCTGGAGGTATCACATTTAAAGCACTCATATCATTTCTATAGACCTGTACTTGTTCTTCTACTATTTCGCGCCATGGTTTGTTAATTTTTCTAGCTCTTTCAAAAAGTGGATCATCTAAATCCGTTACATTTTGAACATAAGTGGTATTTTGTCCAATAAAATTTAAAACTCTGATTATCGAATCAAATGTTAGATAGGTAAAAGCATGGCCAAGATGTGCAGAATCATAAGGCGTTATTCCACATACATATAACTTTAATGAATCATTTTTTCTCAAGATTTTCTGAATTTTTTGGGATTTTGAATCAAAAAGACTAAGTTGCTTACTTTTAAATACTTCTGAATTATTGAATTTGAATAAATTAGGTTTCTTCCAACTTTGCATTTAAAACACCTTTTATCTCAAAAGATGGGCCAAGGAATAGCTGGCCAATCTTTACTCGGCTCTGGAAATTTACCTTGCTCCAACACTACCTCAATGCGATTTATGGCTGCCTTTATTTCTTCAGTGCTCAATAACGTTGATCCGTTTTCACTCCATTTGGATATTTCAAATCTTGCCAGTTCTAAAAGATTTATGTCGTCACTTGAAAAATTCTCACCGATCCAGCCCCAAAGTATGGTTCTTAATTTATTTTCTTTATGCCAAGTGACTCCGTGATCAATAATCCAAATTTTTCCTTTTTCATCTTTTAATATATGGCCACCTTTTCGGTCAGCATTATTTGTTATCAGATCAAAAATTGCAATTTTTTTAAGTTCTTTATCATCGTCATGAGCTAAACACACTAATTTGTTTAATTCATCATAACCATTTATAACTTTTTTATAATTTTTTGGAATATCAGAAGTACCTCTAACAACAACTAATTGATTCTCGACTTCGTCTATCCATTCTTGAATTAAGCACTCTCCAATTTCTGGAATTAATCTTTTTATACATATGGGTACAAAATTAAGATTTAGTTTTTCGCTCAATTCATAAGTTGCTAGCTCCCTGTTATTGAGGTCTAACTCAGGAAAATCCCATAATGGTCTAATTAGTGCTGTTGGTTTAATTATTACGAAGACTTTCTGCTTTTCATTTTTTATTAATGCTTTAAGAGCCCCATTTGAAGATTCTGGTATTAAACCTTGAATTTCAATAATTCCACTAGCTAGTAAATCTTTTTTTTCAGTCACAAGTTATCTTTTATAGCCATTTGCTCTAGCGCAAATATGTCCTTGTTGACCAAGCGGTTCTTGACAGAACGGACATGGTTGTCGTCCAGCTGATACAAGTCTGCGTGCTCTTTCTGAAAAATTACGTCCTTGAATAGCACTTAAATAAACTCGTAACACATCTGGTCCAGTCGTTTCATTACTGTCAATTTCAGGAACTTTTTCAGTGCTTTCAGCATGAGCCTCAATAATTAGATTCTTATTTTTAATATTCCAACCTAAACTTAATACTCCGGTTCTAAATTCCTCATTAATTGGATTTTCCAATGGTTCTAAATCTAAAATATTTTGATCAAACTTAGTTGGAATCGATTCATCATTTGAATCGGTCTTAATTTGGTCAAGTAATATATCTATTCTTTCTGCAAGAATCGCTACTTGAGATTTTTCAACCACCACGCTGTTAATAGAATTTTTTGATTTTGCCTGCAGAAAAAATATTCTTTCACCAGGTTGACCAACGGTTCCTGAAACAAATCTGTCGGGATTTGGATGTGCAAAGATTTTACGCATCAACCTGCACCTCCACCTAAATCAGATTTTGATTTAGAAACTAAATCCAGTCGATTGTTCATACTTTTGACTAATAGATCTTTTTTCCATAAATCAACTATTGATATTGAACTGGGGTCAATTATTACTTTCTGAAATTTATCTAAATCAATGCCTAAGCCAAAAGAGACAAATAATCTTATAGGATCACCGTGCGAAACAATTAGTAAATTGTCGTCCTTTTTTAACTTACTGGCTTCTTTAAATATAAATTTCTTAAATCGATTTAATATATTGGTAAATGATTCCCCACCTGGAAAAGTAACTTTGCTTGGAGTATTTTGCACAGATTTCCACAGCTTTTCTTTTCTTAAATCTTTCAACTTTCTGTTTTGCCACTTTCCATAATCACATTCATTTAAATCATTTGCAATTTGTAATTTAGTTTTAAACTCATTATTTTTAAGGATAATTTCTGCTGTTGAAACGCATCTTTCCATTGGACTTGAAAACGCTTTTTTAAATTTAATATCACTCAAAGCAAAAGAAGTTTTTACAACTTGCTTTAAACCTTCATTATCAAGGTGTATCCCCTTTGTGCGTCCTGCTAAAATTCCGTCCTTATTTGCAGTGGTTCTTCCATGTCTTACTAGATATATATGAGGCACTTGATAATTCTAGATCGGATTTATGATTTGTGCATTTAGAAGCAATAAAACAATTGTTGCAAGAATTATTCTATAAATCGCAAAACCGGTTAAAGAATGCTTTCCAAGCCATCGAATTAACCAAGCAATACTTAAGTAGCCAACTACGAATGCAATTAAAGTGGCAAAAATAGTAGGGCCCCAACCCACTGGATTATTTGTTGAAATATCTAATGCTTCATAAATTCCAGACAACACGATTGCGGGAACACTTAACAAAAATGAAACTCTTGCAGCAGCCTCTCGTTTAATTTTTAAGAATCTAGCTGCTGTGATAGTTGCTCCAGATCGGGAAAAACCAGGGATTAATGCTAAAGCCTGAGCAAGTCCGATGATGAATATTTGTTTACTTGAGATTTCCGTTATGTCATGTTCTTGCTTATTGAATCGATCCGCAACATACATAACAAAGGAAAATAGCAATAAAATAATTGCAACTAAATACAAATTTCTTGCCGAGGTTCTGATGAAATCTTGACCTAAAAATCCAATCAAAGCAATAGGAATAGTTGCAACTAAAATAGATAATCCGAGTTTAAAATCAAAATTTCTTTCACTTTTATTAAAGGATCCTTTGAGTAAAGCTTTTGAAATATTTAATAAATCATTTCTAAAATAAATCAACACAGAAAAAATAGTTCCGATTTGGGTTACTGCGGTAAAGGATGCACCAAAATCATCACTACCAACTAAAGGTGGAACTATTCGCAAGTGAGCACTTGAAGAAATCGGTAAGAACTCAGTTATGCCTTGAACTACACCTAATAAGCCAGCCAGCCACCATTCCACAAGTTTCTCCCGACTTTTTGGCCAAATTATTGAAAATGAATTTGCTTATTTCAATTATTGCAATAACCTCACAATATGAGACGTAATCTCTTAGCCAACACAGGTGTAGAAGTTTCTTCTTTCGCGCTGGGCACTATGACCTGGGGCAACGACACGGATGAACCAGAAGCCAGATCCATTTTCAAATCCTTTGTCGAATCGGGTGGAAACTTTATTGATACTGCAGATTGTTATGCAGCTGGTGCCTCTGAAGAACTAGTTGGGCAAATAATAGGTGAAGTCGGAAATAGAGATTCTTTATTTCTGGCTACAAAAGCAGTTGTTGTGGATCCACCTAGAAAATACAATGCGAGCGCATCTCACATAACAAGTGCTTTAAATACTTCATTGATAAGACTTGGCGTTGAATTTGTCGATTTATGGCAAATGCATCATTGGGATATTTTAACTCCTCTAGAAGAAACACTTAGAGCAATTGAAATTAATTATCGACTAGGAAAATTTAGATATTTTGGAATTTCAAATTATGCAAGTTGGCAAACAGCATTAATTATCAATGAATGCAAAAATTTAAATATTCCATTTATAACAGCGCAACACGAATACTCTTTAGTGGAGAGAAATATTGAAAAAGATTTAATACCGCTATTAATAAATCAAGAAAAGTCTCTTCTTCCATGGTCACCATTGGGTCGTGGAATATTAACTGGAAAATATAAATTTGGAACACCAGTTGATTCAAGAGCAGCATCTGCTCATTTCTCTAAATTCATTCAAAAACATTTAACTGATGAAAAATCTAGAATTGTGGATGCAGTTATTACGGCTGCAGAAGGGATAGGTAGAACTCCTGCAGAAGTTTCCTTAGCCTGGTTAAAAGCTCAACCTACAGTTGGTTCAATAATTCTAGGTGCTAGAAATCTAGCCCAATTAAAGATTCTTCTCAAAGCCGACGACTTAATTTTGCCTCAAGAAATAATCAATGCATTATCCGACGTTTCTTCACCAATTTTTTCCTATCCTGAGTCAAGATGGGTTCAATTAAATAAAGAGAAGGGAAACTAATTGTCAGCATCTTGGGAAATTAGAGAAGTTCCTCTTCCTTCAAAATCTTCCAGACAAGAAGCAAAAACGATTCTGACTGAACTTGCAGAATATGGCAGATGGGAATTAGTTAGAACCAGAATTTATCCAAATGGTATCAAGCGCATGTGGGTTAAAAAAAGAGTTTTAAGAGTCGAACGAACTTAAATAGTTTTCAAAAATCGATACATTGTTCTTGCCCCAAATTTAAGTGACGAAATTGGAATTCTTTCATCATGACCGTGAAACAGGCTTGTGAAATCTAGGTCATTAGGAAGCATTAAAGGTGTAAAGCCATATGCTTTTATATCGAATTTCGATAACGCTTTGGCATCTGTTCCACCTGACAACATGTATGGAACAACTTTTGCCAAGGGATCCTCCTTCTCTAAAGCAGAAATCATTTGACTTACTAATTCGTTTTTAAATGGTGCTTCAAGAGCTACATCAAATGTTTGAGCTTCTACTTCTACTTCTTCACCTACTATTTGCTTTATTTCATTGAGAAAACTTTCTTGATTTCCCGGCAAAAATCGACCATCAACATAAGCACTTGCTTCACCTGGGATGACATTTACTTTGTAACCTGCATCAAGCATTGTAGGATTTGCAGTATTTTTTGTGGTTGCAGAAACCAATTTCGCCAATGTTCCCAATTGAGAAATAATTTTTTCAGGATCTTTTGGATCAAATTGTTGTTTTGTAGCAATCGCAGTTTCTTGGAGTAATTGTAAAACCGCGTCCTTTAAAGTTATGGGAAATTTGTGATTAGTTAATGAATTTATTGCTCTAGAAATTTTGCTTATTGCATTATCTGAATTAATCATTGATCCATGACCTGCTGTACCTTTGGCAGTCAATTTCATCCAAGCAATACCTTTTTGAGCAGTTTCGATTAAATAAAGTCTGACTCCATTTGAAAGCGTGTGTGAGAAACCTCCCACTTCCCCAACTGCTTCTGATGCATTTTCGAAATACTCACCATAATTATTTACAGCAAAATGTGATCCGTATTTTCCTCCTGCTTCTTCATCAGCAAACATTGCGATAGTGATATTTCTTTTAGGTTTCCAACCTTCACTTATTAACTGAGCAATTGAGCCAAGGATCATTGCGTTTCCATTTTTCATATCAACTGCACCTCTACCCCACAACAAATCATCGTCTACTACTGCAGCAAAGGCTTCTTTAGTCCACTTATCTTTTTCTACTGGCACGACATCTAAATGTCCATGTAGGACTAAATCAGGTGACTCTTTATGTGAGCCTTCAATTCTTGCTAATACTGATCTTCTTTTATTGTCTGGTCCAACTATTTTATTTTCAATTTGTAATTTGTTTAGAAATGCCGACACATATTCAGCAGCTTTATCTTCTCCAACACTTTCATTATTACCAAAATTAGTGGTATCGATTTTAATTAAATCTCTACATATCTTTACTACGTTGTCTTCTAACGTATTGATATCTGTCATGCTCTATATCTTGCCTACTAGTTGATAACTAATGACGATTGCATAGCATTATTAGTCGTAAAGCATTTTGGTCCGAATGGCGGAATAGGTAGACGCGCTAGCTTGAGGTGCTAGTCCCTTAACGGGGATGGGGGTTCAAGTCCCCCTTCGGACACTTAAATAAAGAATTCTAAAAATATTGCCGATCCAACGATTAAAAACCAAGCCAAAGTTAAGAATCCTGTGAAAGGTTCTAAAAATCTAATGTTCTTATTTCTGGAAACTTTAATTAAATCCCTTAAAGTTAAGAAAAAAATTGGAATGGTCATTCCCCAAACGACTATGCAATAAGGACAAAGATTACCAATTACATAAACACTCTGATAGAAAAGCCAACTGACAAATATAGTTGCAAGCCCACTTACCACTGCAATAACTTGATACATCCACTTTGGAATCGAGAAATTTAGAAGTCCAAGGACACCAACTAAAACTAGAATTGGAAAACTTGATACACCTATCACGCTATTTGGGAAACCAAAAACAGAAGCCTGTGCAGTTTTTACGATATTGCCACAGGCAATAATCGAATTAATATTACAACTTGAAATATAGCTTGGATCTTCAAGTAATTTGATTTTATCAATTGTCAAAGTAAATGAAGAAAACCAACCAACAATTCCTCCAACTGCTAGTAACCAACTCAAGTTTGTACTTGCAATATTTTTTTTCATTTAGTTAATTACTCCCATATGTGCAAGTGCAAGTTTTAATAATTTAGATTGCCCGCCTGTCATTTCATTTGAAACTTTTTCCGATTGTGCTTCTTGTGGACTTAACCAAATTAAATCTAGGGCATTCTGACTTGGCTTGCAGTCTCCTTTTACTACGACAACAAATGCCAGACTAACTGCATGTTGTCTTGGATCATGAAATCCGCTCACAGCTGGATCTGGAAAATATTCGACAACTGTAAAAGGAGTTGGGCTAGGAGATAATTGTGGAAGAGCGGTAGGTCCTAAATCTTTTTCTAAATGTCTAATTAATGCTGAACGAACTCTTTCACCATATAAAACTCGTCCCGAAACCATTGCTCTACTGATGCTGCCATCTGGCATTCCTCTAAGCAGCAATCCAATTTGAGTTACATTTCCTAAATCGTCTGTACGAACTGGAATTGCATCGATATACAAAATTGGAAGTCGATCTCTAATAAATTCAATTTGGTCGTCAGTAAGCCATGAACCAATATTCTCGGTCTCATTTATCATGCTCATGAATTACCCCTTTATAAAAGTCTATTTAACTTATTATTTTTAGCAATTTTGTGGGTATGAAAGTATCTACGATTGTTTTATTTCCAGGCATTAGAGTTACAGAATGAGTTATTCACCTATCTTTGATCGAGTTCCAACAAGTATTTCATTCTCTATTTGGGCCACCGCATTTCTTCAAGGTAGAGAAACTTTAGAACGATCCGTTGACTCAATTGCTCATTCCCCTCGCATGGTTAATATGTTTGGCAAAGTAGAACATTTAACACTTTTTCTTTCTGAATTAAGGAAAAACTCATGTATTGGAATTAGATGTCATTTCCCTGTTTCTGGAAACACTGACTCCTTAATTGGAAGTGATGAATTTGTTGAAATAGCACTTTCAACTGGTCAAGCTCTTACGACAACTGGTGGGTTAATTTATGGAATTACAGAATCTAGTGATTTTTGGGAGGTTTTTTTGAGAGATAAAGAACCTGTGAAATCAAAATATAACTGGAAAGACTTAGATCACGAATTTCATCAGGCAATTCAAGAAGTAAGTCAGGATTTGGAGGCTTTTGATCTAATTAAGGATAATCAAGAAGCAAGAGATCTTTTAATTGATTTGGATCACGATATTTCAAGACAGGTTTTTCCCGATGACCAAGATAGTAGAGTTACTTTTCTGATAGGTAGAAGTTTAAGAGTTCTTACAACATGTCAGTTTGTTACCAATCATTGGCTTGAGACAAATAGTGCTACAAAATCAAATTTAGTAAGAGATCGTATTTTAGAATTGGTAAGAATTAGTCGTTTAACTCTTGCTACAACCGTAAATTACGCAATTAATTAAGCACCCATTGAGTGGTATCCACCATCTACATGGATTATTTCTCCAGTAGTTGCTGGAAACCAATCTGATAAAAGTGCAACTACTGCTTTTGCAGATGGAACGGGATCTGAAATTTTCCAACCTAATGGTGAACGTTGTGCCCAAGCTTCTTCAAATTTTTCAAAACCAGGAATGTGTTTAGCAGCAACAGTATTAATTGGACCGGCAGCAATTAAATTAACTCTAATATTTTTTGGACCCAAATGTCTTGCAAGATATCTCGAAGTTGATTCAAGTGCAGCTTTTGCAACACCCATCCAGTCATATTGTGGCCAAGATTTAGTCGCATCAAAATCTAATCCCACAATACTTCCGCCATTGGGCATTAGTTCTACACAAGACATAGAAAGAGATTTAAATGAGTAAGCAGATATTTGTAATGCTGTTGAAACATCTGGCCATTCTGTTTGTAAAAAATTTCCGCCTAAAGCTGCTTGTGGAGCAAATCCAATTGCATGAACAACTCCATCTAATGTTGAACAATGTTTTGATATTTCTTCTTTTAAATTTTTAAGATTGTCCTCATTTGTTACATCTAATTCAACTATGGGTGCTTTTTTTGGTAATCGAGCATTAGCACGTTCAGTTGCTCCCATTGCTCGGCCAAATGAACTCAAGACAACATTTCCGCCTTCTTCTTGAATAATTTTTGCAACTGAAAAAGCAATTGAGTGATCAGTCAAAACACCTGTTACTAAAATATTTTTGCCATCCATTAAACCCATAATTAATGCCCCATCCCTAATCCTCCATCAACAGGAATAACAGCACCTGTTATGAAATCTGAATCTTTAGAAGACAAGAAACTTACTACGCCTGCAACTTCTTCAGGACTTGCTGTTCTACCAAGGGGTGTATTTTGACGTATGAAATTTTTTCTGTCTTCGTCTAATTCGTCTGTCATGTCAGTATCAACATAACCTGGAGTAATCACATTTACCGTAATTCCTCTAACGCCAACTTCTCTAGCAAGTGAGCGAGCTGCTCCAACTAATCCCGCCTTGGTACTTGCGTAAACCATTTGACCAGCTGAACCTAAAAATCCAACAACAGAGCCTATAAAAATTATTTTGCCTTTCTTATTTCTCAACATACTTTTTACAACCCGTCTGGCAACTCTGATTCCACCTTTTAAGTTTGTATCAATAATTTTTTCCATGTCACTATCTTCAATTCTCATAGCTAGAGAATCTTTATTAAAACCTGCGTTAATGACTAATACGTCAATGGGTCCAAGATTTTTTTCTACATCGTCAATTGCTGAATCAATTTCTTGAGTTTTTGTGACATCAGCTTTAACCATATAAAAATCTTCATTTGGTTTATTTTCTCTATAAGTTATTGCTACTTTAAAACCATCTTGGGCAAGTCTTTTAGCTGTAGCAAGACCTATGCCCCTATTGCCTCCAGTAACAACGGCAATTCCCTTGTTAGACATAGAAAATAACTTACACGCTCTCGTGAGTAAATTTTGAAAAGAGCCACCTTTATTGTTCATCAATTCGCCAGTTTTTGACTTTTGGCGTAGCGTATATAAAGAGGAGAACAAATGGCTGAGAAAAAACCAGAACAGGTATATGCAATTACTTCTGCAGTAACTGGTTTAAGTTATGACCAAAATGCTAGAAAAAAAAGATACTTGTTTTCGATGAGTCTTAGAACAATTTGTTTTGTTGGAGCAGTTTTTGCACAAGGCAATTTACGTTGGGTTCTAATTTTTGGTGCTATATTTCTTCCCTACATTGCAGTGGTAATTGCAAATGCAGGTCGTGAAAATTTTTTCTCCACTTCTCAAGCTCAGTCACCTACAAGGTCAATTGATCAAAAATAGTATTCTTATTTAAGAATGCTTAGCACATTAAAACAACCCAAATGGATTATCCTGACCTTTGTTTTAATTGTTGCAATTTATGCATTCATTAATTTATCCGAATGGCAATTCAATAGAGATGAACAGCGAAGATCTCAAAATCAAGAAATAACAACAGCTTTGAATAAAATACCAATTAATATTTTAGATTCAACTAATTTAGACAATTTAATTGAATGGCAACCAGTTCAAATAACAGGAAAAGTAAATACCGATAATGTCAGATTTGCTCGAAATAGGTATTTAGATTCATCTCTTGGATTTTGGGTCTTAGCGCCCTTAAATATAAATGATAACCAAAAAGTACTAATCAATTTAGGATTTTTGCCAGTTAATTACCAAAATAGATTTGACGAAATATCCATCCCTAATCAAACCATTAGTTTTAAAGGTTGGATTAGAAAAATGGAGAGTCGTAAAATCACCCCTAGTGATTATCCAGAGTTACAAATTTCATCGATTAGTGCTGATAATTTTGCTGGTGATGGTTACAAAAACTCTTACATTCAAATCAATGATTCATCAGTTGATCTAAAAAATGTAGCTCTTCTACCTGAACCTAAACTTTCAAGTGGTCCG
>JBJSWT010000080.1:0-6896 GCA_046086025.1 Actinomycetes bacterium
TGAAGAGTTCGAGGCTTTACAACAAGTATTGATCTCAGAACCACGCGCCTAATAGCATGATCGGCGGTTTGCCGTGAGAGATTCAACTAGATTAAGAACAGTTTTAGCAGTGTTATTACTGCTTTCATTTACTTTTGTAGCCCTTGAATTAAGAACTTCAGGAAGTGGCTTAACTAAATCATTACGAGAATTCACAGCTAATGTAATTTCACCAATTCAAGAATCATCTAGTAATTTCTCAAATTCAATAAAAAACTTCTCTAACACTTGGACTGAAATTAGAACAGCACGAAGTCAAGTAAAAGATTTACAATCAGAAAATTTATTACTTAGAGAAGAACTTGCAAATTCCGAAGAAAATAGAAGAAGAGCTGCAGAATTAGATGCTTTACTTAAATTAGCCGGGATTGGAACTTATGAAATAGTTCCTGCAAAAGTAATTGCCATTGGTTCAGCGCAAGATTATTCATGGACCATAACAATTGACGTTGGACAAATCGATGGAATAACCACTGATATGACGGTTTTAACGGGTCAAGGCTTAGTAGGAAGAACAGTTTCAGTTGCAAATTCATCTTCCACGGTGGCACTTTTAGCAGATCCTTCGAGCAAAGTTGGCGCAAGAATTGGCGGTAAAGGCGAATTAGGTTTCATTGGAGGAACGGGATTACCAAGTGAACTTGAATTTGAATTATTTGATCCAATTGCAGAGATAAATAAAGGAGATCGAATAGTTACGTGGGGTTCAGAGAATGGTCGACCTTTTGTTCCAGGAGTTCCTATTGGTGAGGTTATTTCTATTAAATCCTCACCTGGTTTATTAACTAAATCTGCCCGAGTAAAACCTTACGTTAATTTGTCCACACTTGATTTAGTAAGTGTTGTGGTGGAACAACCTCGAATCGATCCAAGAGATTCTTTGTTACCTGCAGCTCCTGTCACTCCAACTCCAAGCCCTTCAATCTCGATTTCTCCAAGTCCAAGTCCTAGTGTGGAATAAGAATGAATGTATATAAATATGTCGCTTTAGTAATTTCAATAGTTATAGCAGCTGTTCTTCAACCTACTTTTTTTGCAAAACTTTTTCTTCCGGGAGCCACTCCAGATATTTTAATTGTGGTTTTAACATGTTGGGCTTTATTGAAAGGGCCTGCTATTGGAGCAATTGCTGGCTTTTTAACTGGTTTTTTGATTGATGTTTTACCTCCAGGAGATCATTTAATGGGGATTTCCTCAATATTTTTAACATTAATTGGCTATCTAGTTGGATATTTGAGCCAAAATCAAAGTAGATCTTTTGTAAGACCAATAGTAATTTCTGCATCAGTAGCAAATGTTTTCTTTATTGTTAGAAGTATCTGGGCAAATATTTCAGGAGCAGAATTTTCTTTAAATATTTTTGCAGTTAATTTTTTAACTCAAGGTCTTTATGCTGCATTACTTGCTGTGTTTATTTATCCAGCTATTGGTTTATTAGATAAAAAATTGGGACCTATATCTAGATCAGAAGAGTTAAGAGTATAAATGCAAGATAAAACTCATATTCGTCTAAGAATCTTAAGGGCAGTTTTGCTTTCTTTAATGTTTACTTTGGTTGGAAGATTGTTTTATATACAAATTACTTCTGGAGAAGATTTTCAACAAGCTTCACAACGAAATGCTTTTAGAGAAGTTTTTACACCTTCAGTTCGTGGACTTATATTAGATCAAGTTGGAAGACCGGTAGTTGCTAATAAATCAACCGTAGTAATAAGTGTTAACACTCGAATTCTTGAATCTTTTGAAGATAAAGGAGAATCGGTAATTTCTAAATTATCTTCGGTATTAAATATCCCTACAAATGAAATAAAAGATCGACTTACGCCTTGCGGAACAAAAGGTGCAAAAAAGCCACCTATTTGTTGGTCTGGATCACTTTTCCAACCAATCCCAATTGCACAAGATGTAGATAACAAAATTGCACTACAAATTATGGAACAAAGAAGTGATTTTCCAGGAGTTACAGCAGAATTAAACGCTTTAAGACAAATTCCTAGACCATTTGATGTAAATATGGCACACATTATTGGCTATGTTGGACCGGTTACAGATAAAGAAATTGATAAACAAAAAAAAGAAGGTATCTCTTCTGAAGATTTTGCATTACAAAATAATGACAAAATTGGTAGAGCAGGTGTTGAAAGATTTTATGATGCTTGGTTAAGAGGAAAACCTGGAGTAACAGTTTTGGCTGTTGATAAAGCATCAAATATAAAAGGTGTTGTAAAAGAAACAGATCCAGATCCTGGTAAATATGTTGTCTTAAATATTGATGCTAAATTGCAATCTTTAGTTGAAGAACAATTAGCTGCGGCAATTGAGCGAGCCCGATCTTTAAATTATGTAGGAGAATCTGGTGCTGCAGTTGTTGTAGACGTTACAAATGGTCATGTATTAGCGATGGCAACTTATCCAAGTTATGATCCACGAATTTGGCTTGGTGGAATAACTAGCGAACAATTTCAAGCTTTATCTGATCCAAAATCTGGCGTTCCTTTAATTAGTAGAGCAACACAAGGTTTATTTGCCCCAGCATCAATTTTTAAAGTGATTTCAACTGCCGCAGCAGCAGAAAACGGTTTTGATTTAAATGACATTTATCAATGTCCTCCACAAATGGAAATCGGTAACCGTGTTTTTAGAAATTATGAATCTATTGGATTTGGTGCAATTACTATGCAAAGAGCTTTGGAAGTTTCTTGTGACACTGTTTATTACGACATTGCAAATAAATTATGGCTTAGAGATGGAGGATTAAATCCTATTGAAAACCCTAAAGATGCATTAGAAAAAATGTCTTTTGCCTTCGGTTTAGGAACAAAAAGCGGAATTGATTTACCAGAAGATTTAAAAGGACGTGTTGGAGGAAGAATATTTAAAAAAGAATTTTGGGAAAAAAACCATGAAGTTTGGTGCGAAAGAGCCGAAAAAGGTTATCCAGAAGTAGCAGAAAAAGATCCTGAACGAGCAAGAATGTTACAAAAGTTTGCAAAAGAAAATTGCACAGAAGGGATGCGTTTTCGTGCAGGAGATGCAGTAAACACTTCCATTGGTCAAGGTGACACAGTTGTTACACCATTACAAATGGCTATGGTTTATGCCGCAATTGCCAATGGCGGCACAGTTTATGAACCAAGAGTTGTTAAAGCAATCATGAACCCTGATGGAACAATCGCTCAACAAATAAATTCAAAAGTCAAAAGTAAATTACCAATTTCTGAAGAAACTTTAAAATACATTCAAAAGTCATTGGTGGGAGTAACAATTTCAGGAACAGGCGCAAAACCTTTTATTGGTTTTCCACTTTCAAGAATTCCTGTTGCAACAAAAACTGGAACAGGTGAAGTACTTGGTAAACAATCAACTTCTTGGTTTGCAAGTTATGCTCCTGCAGATAATCCAAAATATGCTGTGGTGATGATGGTTGCTCAAGGTGGAACAGGATCTGGAACTTCAGCGCCAAGTGTTAGAAGAATTTATGAAGAAATATTTGGAGTAAGAGGAAACACAATTGATCCTAAGTCAAGTATTTTATTTGGTGGCACACCAAATAATTCATTACCAAAAATAAGACCTGATGGATTACCTGATTATCCTGAAATTGATGATTTATTAAATCCAAGTCCTTCACCTTCAATTTCTGATTTAAGTATTACGAAAGCCTCTTTATGAGTTACTTATCAGTTGATAAATCAAAAGCAATCAAGAGAAACAGAGTTAATGATTCATTTTTTATTGGATATGACTGGGTTTTAATTTCAAGTGCTTTGTTGCTTTCTGTTATTGGTGCTGCCTTGGTTTATTCCGCATCTAATCAAAGATTGCAAGATGCAGGACTGCCGTCAGATTTTTATCTCCAAAGACATATTTTTAATTTAATTTTAGGTTTGATTTTAGGTTTAATTGTTTCTCGTTTTTCTTTCAGAATGGCTAGAGCATACGCACTAATTATCTACGCCTTGGCAGTAATTGGTTTATTACTAGTCTTAATTCCAGGTGTAGGTAAATCTCAAGGTGGTGCTCAAGCATGGCTTGCACTTCCGGGAGGTTTTACTTTTCAACCAAGTGAATTTACTAAAGTTGCTTTAATTACTCTTCTTGCAATGGTGCTGACTGAAAAAAGAGATTCAGAATTAGTTCCACACGATAAAGATGTGTTACTTGGTTTATCTCTAGCAGGAATTCCTGCACTATTAGTTTTACTACAAAATGATTTTGGAACTGTGATGATTATTGGGGCAACTTTGTTAATGGTTTTAGTTGCGTCTGGAACTAAATTGAGATGGGTTTTTGGTTCACTTTTCGCAGTACTTTTTGCTGGCTTTATTGCCTCTCAACTTAATTTTATTAAGGATTATCAATTAAAAAGATTAGCTACTTTCGTTGATCCAACTCTTGATCCACTAGGAGCCGGATATAACACTTTGCAAGCAAAAATTGCCATTGGCTCAGGAGGTTGGTTTGGGCAAGGCTATTTAAATGGTCCTCAAACTCAAGGTAAATATGTTCCGGCACAAAGAACAGATTTTATTTTCACAGTTGCTGGAGAAGAACTAGGTTTTTTTGGAGCAACTTTAGTAATTCTTTTAATTGGTTTAATTTTGTATCGTTTATCGAAGATTGCCTTGAAAGCTCCCGATAGATTTGGGCGTTTAACAGCCGTGGGTGTTGCAGGTTGGTTTGCTATTCAATCATTTGAAAATATTGGAATGAATTTAGGAATTATGCCTGTAACTGGTGTACCACTTCCTTTTGTTTCTTATGGCGGTTCTTCCATGTTTGTTTCGTGGATGGCCATTGGATTAGCGGTTGCAATTGGACGAGAAATTGATGATCGGGTCACCCCGATAATTCGCTAAATCAGGCTTGAATTCTCTTTTTCTTCTCGTATCTAAGGCGTCTTTTGAAAAATGAGGGTTTAAGTTGTGAGATACTTTAGGTACTGGTTAAACACCTGGTTAATTCCAAAGGTGAAGAGAACCAAAAAAGACTTAGCCGAGCAGCGGTGCTCGGAAGAACGACAAAAAAGATTTGCGTAGTGCCAAATTGGTAGTTAGACGAATTTATTTGAAGTTCTAAACAAAAGACCTTAAGAAACTTTTAGGTTTGAATTTAATTATTTAAACCAAACAGTTTTACCAACACAAACAAATTGTGTAGGTAAACAAGCTTAGTAAGCATTGCTTATCTGCACTAAAAAGATTTAGGAGTAAAGCCGTTATGGCTGACGAAGAAAAACCATCCTTGCGTAAGCGTTTTCGCATAGCAACATTTTCAGCATCAGAAGATTCACCAACTCCAGTAGTAGAAACACCAGTTGGTTCACCTTCTGTTGCTTTTCAACAAGCAGTAGTTCCACCAAGAGCACCTGGAGCAAACAAACCAGATTCTGAAAATAAAGAAGAACGTGGACTTTTAAGACGTGCTCGCGGGGTAAGAAGAAGACGTGGCAGTGAAGAGGAAATAGAAACTAATGAAACAAAAGAAAATAATTTTACTAAAGATGATGATGCAACAGAGGCAACTCATAGAAGAGTAAGAAAAAGAGTCAGAGCAACAGATGTTAATTCTGAAGAAGTTGCTGCAGAAGATCCAAATACTGTTGTGAGAGTTCGTGCACCTAGAGAAAAAACTTCTAATAGATCTTCAACCAGAATTGATGCAAAACGCCAAAGAAGAAAAGATGGAAGAGACTCTGGTAGAAGAAGAACACCAGTTTTAACAGAAGCAGAATTTTTAGCTCGTCGTGAAAGCGTTGATCGCGTTATGGTTGTTCGCCAAAACCTAGATCGAATTCAAATAGCAGTTTTGGAAGATAACATGCTTGTTGAACATTATGTTTCCCGCGGACAATCTGCATCTTTAATTGGAAATGTTTACTTAGGAAAAGTACAAAATGTACTTCCAAGTATGGAAGCAGCCTTCATTGATATTGGACGTGGCAGAAATGGTGTGCTTTATGCAGGAGAAGTTAATTGGGATGCTGCCGGACTTGATGGGCAACAAAAAAGAATTGAACTTGCATTAAAAACTAATGATTCAGTTTTAGTTCAAGTTACAAAAGATCCAGTTGGGCAAAAAGGTGCAAGACTTACCAGTCAAATTTCTTTACCTGGTAGATATTTAGTTTATGTACCAGATGGTTCAGTTACTGGAATAAGTAGAAAACTTCCTGATGTGGAAAGAACTAGATTAAAAAGAATTTTAAGAAATATAGTTCCCGAAGGTGCTGGAGTAATTGTTCGAACTGCTGCAGAAGGTGCAACTGAAGAACAGCTACAAAAAGATGTCGCAAGACTTCAAGCACAATGGGAAAATATTCAAAATAAAACAAAAGATAGTAGCCCTGCTTCTTTACTTTATTCTGAACCAGATCTTGCAATCAGAGTTGTCAGAGACATTTTCAATGAAGATTTCAAAAAACTTATTGTTGCAGGAAATGATGCTTGGGACACTATTGAAGAATATGTGAAATATGTTGCTCCAGATCTTGCTGACCGTTTAGAAAAATGGAATGGTGAAGGTGACGTATTTGCAGCAAATCGAATTGATGAACAAATTTCTAAAGCACTTGATCGAAAAGTTTACTTACCTTCAGGTGGATCTTTAGTAATTGATCGAACAGAAGCTATGACTGTAATTGATGTCAACACTGGAAAATTTATTGGTCAAGGTGGAAATCTTGAAGAAACTGTTACCAAAAATAATCTTGAAGCAGCAGAAGAAATTGTTCGCCAATTAAGACTTCGAGATGTAGGTGGAATCATTGTTATTGATTTCATTGACATGGTGCTTGAATCAAATAGAGACCAAGTTTTAAGAAGACTTGTGGAATGTTTAGGTCGAGATAGAACTAA
>JBJSWT010000081.1:0-918 GCA_046086025.1 Actinomycetes bacterium
GAAACAAATCAAGTTGAATTTGATATCACTGTTCCTGAAAAAAGAGTTTTTGTCATGGGAGATAACAGACCAGATAGTAGAGATTCAAGATTTCATCTAGAAACTGCTTATGGCACAGTACCTGAGAAAAATATTGTAGGAGCGGTTAATTTAAGAATCTGGCCTTTTTCTAGATTTTCAACTTTAAAAATTCCTGAAAGTTTTAATGTAATTCCTGATGCCAAAAACTAAAAAGAACAAAACAAATCTTGATTTAGAAAAAAATCTTTTTTCTAAAGGCGCAAAACTTGTTGCAGGTATGGATGAAGTTGGCAGAGGTTGTCTTGCTGGACCTGTTTATGTGGGAATTACAGTATTAAATAAAGATTTAGCACTAGATGAACTATTACCTGAAGGATTAACTGATTCAAAAGAATTAACAAAATCAGAAAGGGAAACACTTCTTCCTCAAGTTAAATCTTGGGTTCTAGAACACAGTGTGGGACATGCCAGCAATAGCGAAATTGATGAAATTGGTTTAACTAGAGCGTTAAGAAGAGCTGGTAGAAGAGCTTTAAATTCATTACAAAATAAACCTGATTACTTAATTCTAGATGGCAAACACAATTGGTTACTACCAGAAAAAGAATCTTTAGATATTTTTGAAGAAGTTGTTGATGATGGACCAATTTCAGCTAATTTAAAAATAATTAATCTAATAAAGGCTGATTTGATTTGCTCCAGTGTTGCCGCCGCTTCAATCGTTGCAAAAGTGGAACGAGATCAAATTATGAATGAATTAAGTGAAGAATTTCCTGAATATTTATGGCATGAAAATAAAGGATATGCCGCCCCTGAACATCTGTTAGCAATAAAAAAATATGGCCCCACTAAATATCATCGAATAAGTTGGAAAACTTTCCAAAACTAACAATTAAG
>JBJSWT010000082.1:0-1694 GCA_046086025.1 Actinomycetes bacterium
TGACTTCCCATTCTTATAAGTTTTAATTTATTATCAAGTTTTAAATAAATAAGTAATAGATCTTGCTTTAAATGACATTCCTCATATTCGTTAAATTTACCTATCAATTTATGTGCCCGATAACTTGGAGAAAGTATTTCATCATTTTGAAGGCTTTTAACGACGACATTTAGAATTAACTCTAAATTCTTATGATTTGGATTTTTTCTTTCGCGTTTATAATCTTTTTTGAATTTTGAAGTTAGTTCGACTTCACGCATTTAATTTTTTGAATAAATCCTCTATATTCTTTGCCTTTATTGTTCGACCTGATTTAGCTGCTTTCATGGCACGTTGTGTAGTTGCGTTTGGAACAAGAAGTTCTGCTGGAAATGCTTTGTCTTGAATTACTTTCAATAAGAAAAGTCTTATCGCAATTGAAGTAGTCAGTCCAGATTCTGCCAAAATTTTTGCAGCCTTGTTCTTAATACTCTCATCTACTCTGATATTAATAATTGCCTCGTTTGCCATTAAAACTCCTTTGTATATACATTATATACACAAACAAGTTTGCCACAATATTTCAGGTATGGATTTACAAAATGATAAATAAATTGGCATTAGTTAATCTAGGGATTTGTCCCTATTTTGGGACATGAGATTTTAATCAGAACTTTTATTAGTAGTTTTCTACAGCTTGTCTTAATCGTTGAGTATTTTGTAACAGATCACCATCGTGTAAGGCTCCACCAATCAAGATTGTTATATCTTTACCAAAGTTATTAACAATTTCTCCAGTTCTTTCAACTGACATTCCCCCAGCTAATGCTGCAGATATAGGAGCAATATTTCCTAATTCTTCTAACGAAGCATCAACTATTGATTTACATTCATTTAGTGAAAAACTAAATCTTCCGCCCTGGTTTGGAAAAATTGTAAAGTCTCCCCCACTAATTCTTACCAAAGTTGCAAAAGTAATGGCATGACTTAACCCATGATTTGGATTCATAACATGAAAACCAAGTAAAGCTGGATGACTTAAAATTGGCAAAGCAATTTCATCATCTTCTGCAATAAAACGCATGGCATCAAAGCCACAAATTCCTGGAAGTAAAAGTAATCCTCCACAACCTATTTCTTTTGCAAATTTTGCTGACGTAACTAATTGATCTATTGGTCTATTAAGACTTGGGGCATAAATTGCATTTGTGCCATATTCTTTATTTGCATTTGTTATTGATTTTGAAATTGTTTCAACTCGTTCTTGCCACTTAGCCCAAGGCTGATTTGCCAAGTTGTGATCATCTTTGATGACATCAATTCCACCTTGAACTAAAGTTGTAGCCATTTTTGCTAAGTCAGTTGCATTTTCACCCATTGGTTTTAAAGCCGTCATTAAAATAGGTCTAGAATCTATTTTTAATAATTTTCTTAAACCCTTCATACCAAATCTTGGACCTTTAAAATTATTTAAAAATGATTCAGGAAATTTGATATTGGTAATTTTTACACCATTAAATAGTGAAACATTTCCCCATAAAAGATTTAAAAATTGTGGTAATTCATTTGTCACCACATCATCTGCATATGAAATTGTTACGATAGCTTTATTTGCTTTTTCTTCAACAGAAACTACTTGGCCCACTACTTCATTTTGGATCCAAGTTTTTGTTAGTCGATAGGGAAATTCGATGGTTTGTTCAACTCTGATGGCA
>JBJSWT010000083.1:0-1166 GCA_046086025.1 Actinomycetes bacterium
CAATTGATTCGATAGTTTTCTTAGTTCTTTAACAGCATTCATTTCAGGAATGTTTTTATTAGGGTGACTTAATCCCATAAATACTAATTTAATCTTTTCATTATTTAATTTATTTAAAGCTTTTACGATTGTTTGAGGATCAAACCAATCATAAACTCCACCTGCCCAAAGCAAAACAAAATCATCTTTCTTTATTTGTGGGAAGTTTTTTCTTATTAAATCTTCTTTATTTTCTGGAACATTTGGATTTATTCCAAAAGGTACAACATCAATTAATCTTCTTAAATCATTTGAAGAATCATAGGTATATGGATTAACTCTTCCTTCAGAAGCTAATTGACCCAGCCAAAGACTTCTTTGTTTTTCAGACGCACATATGAAAAAATCTGCTCTTCTTAATTGTCTATTAAGCGCATCAGTTGTGTCTCTGCTTCCTTTTAGTCTATTAATAACGCCCTGCTGTTTTCTTTGTTCCAATATTTCTAAATGGAAAGGATCATAAACATCTGCAATGAGAATTTTTTCTGTATCAGCCATCCAAGGATTTTCAGAAATTAACAAGCCTTGAAAAATTACAATATCTGCCCAATCAACTAAGAGTTTTAATTTTCTATGTCTGGTACTTATTGTTGAAACTGTTTCATGCTGTAATTCATTACCTTTAGTGGTTGCAAGTAAAACATCAAAATCTTGTACTAGAAATTTTGAAATTTCTAAAGCTCTAATTGCTGGTCCTGCTAAGTTTTCTGAAAGAGGTTCTCCAGTAACTACTAGAACTCTCTTTTTTTCTTTACCAAATGTTTTTTCGATATTAAACACATCCATTATTTTTTGATAACCTTCAAGATACCTTGGCCAAGGATAAGCAGGCTCTAATGCTTGCCTAAAAAGGCTAAGAATTTCTGCATCACTTCTTTGTCTATTTGCTTGGATTTCTTTTCTAGATTGAGTCAATGACGGTAAATGATCTACAAATGAATCGATTGCTAAAAGTCCCGTTAAACTATCTTTTTTAATACTAATTTCATCGGTTTCATTTTTTTGAGATTTTGTTATGTCTAATAAGTCAGGTTTAAGTTCACCTCTAGTGATACTTCTTCGTACCATTAACGCCATTGCAGCAGGTAATGCTTGGTCTAAAGAGGCAGCTTCATAATTTTTATACA
>JBJSWT010000084.1:0-12657 GCA_046086025.1 Actinomycetes bacterium
AAAGAAAGACAAAATCAAGCAGGTGGAACATTATCTGGTGGAGAACAACAAATGCTTTCCATTGGTAGAGCATTGATGGCTCGACCAAGACTTCTTCTTTTAGATGAGCCTTCCATGGGACTTGCCCCAATGTTTATTCAACAAATTTTCAAAATTATTAGAGAAATTCAAGAACAAGGGGTATCAATTCTTCTAGTTGAGCAAAACGCTGCTCAAGCCCTAGCTTGTGCTAACCGTGCTTATATTTTAGAAACAGGAAATATTGTTAAAGAAGGCTCTGGAAAAGAACTTCTTAAAGATGATGCTGTTAAAAAAGCTTATCTTGGCACTGGTGCTTAACTAATAAAATTATAAATGTCTAGATTTACTAGCATTGAAATTTGCATTGACTGTAATGATTTAAATGAAATGCTTGATTTCTGGCAAAAAGTGCTTGATTATGTGCCTGGAGTAAACGATTTAGAGCGTTACGACAAGACGGATAGAAAATATTTATCGTTAGTTGATCCTAATAATAAATATGTAAAAATTATATTACAAAAAGTTGATGAGAAAAAAACTGTTAAAGATCGAATTCATTTAGATTTACATTGTGATGATATCGAAAAGGAAGTTTCAAGATTAGAAAAAATTGGCGCAAAAAGAATTGATATTGAACCAATTAGTGAACAGGGAACTAGTTGGATTCGAATGAAAGATATTGAAGATAACGAATTTTGTGTAGTTTTATCGAATTAAAATAACTAAATACACAAAGACAGGTGCAAAAAGTAACGCAGGCAATAGATTTGCTACTGGAACTTGTTTAATTTTTAGAAGTCGAAAACTAACGCCTACGAGTAATAAACCTCCAGTTGCAGTAAGAGCTAAAACTTGAGCATCATTTAAAACATCACCAAGAAAGTAACCAAGAAGGGTAAAAAGCCCTTGATAAATTCCAACTGCTAACGCAGAAAAAGCAACACCAATTCCAAGAGATGCAGCAAATGCAATAGAAGCAAAAAAATCCAAAGCAGACTTTAAAGCTAATTGTTCAATTCCTTTGCCTAAACCATCTGAAATTGAACCTAAAATTGCCAATGGGCCAACGACAAATACTAAAGAAGCGCTGACAAATCCCTCCACAAAATTTCCTTTATCTGATTTAATTCTTTTTCTTAAAGACTTCTTAAGCTTTCGTCCCACGTTTTCGAATCGATCTTCTAATTTCCAATAGGAACCAAGAATTCCTCCCACGATTAATGCTGCTAAAACAATCAAAACCCCTATTCCTGATCCAACAGCTTGAGTAAGTTTTGGATTTGTTATGTCTATTACAGAAAGACCAGCAATTAATAAAGTTACTAAACCAAGAGCATCAGTAACTAAATCTCTAGTTTTATTCTTTAAGCGATCACCAAGAAGAGTTCCAATAAGTGCGCCAGCAATAATTGCTAGAAAATTTATAATTGTTCCTAAGCCTAACAATTATTTATTCTTTTCTCTAAAAAATAGGCTTAATCTTGCAGTTGCAGTTTTTTCATTCTTTTCATTAAAAATATCTATTGTGTAATTTCCTGTGGATTTTCCTAAGTGATTTGCTGTAGCTATTCCAGTTACCAATCCTGCTTTGACACCTTTTAAATGGGTGACGTTGATATCTACACCAACTGCTACTCGATCAGGATATGCTGCCACATTTGCAGCAATTGAACCTAAAGTTTCTGCAAGTATTGCATTTGCACCACCATTTAATAACCCAAGCGGTTGACGATTTCCTTGAACAGGCATTGTGCCAATTGTTTTTTCAGCACTTACTGAAGTTAATTTGATTCCCATTCGTTCTGCTAATTCGCCCAAACCGTATTCGTTTAAAGCATTTTTTAACTCTTCCGGACTTAAATCTGACATTTTTATGTCTTGACGAGATTTCGCCTCAGAAGCGCTATTCTGATTATTCATATCAAAAGCCTAGGATCTGAACACATGGTCGAAAAATCTGACCCCAAACATCTTCTTTTAGTTGATGGACACTCATTAGCTTATAGAGCTTTTTACGCGCTTCCTCTCGAAAGTTTTGCAACCAGTTCTGGTCAACCAACAAATGCAGTTTATGGATTTACCTCAATGTTGTTAAATGCAATAAAAGATGAGAAACCAACTCACATTGCAATTGCCTTTGATGTCTCTAGAAATACTTTTCGAAAAGAATTATTCACAGAATATAAAGCAAATAGAGCAAAAACTCCAGATGAATTTAAATCACAGTTACCTTTAATTCATCAAGTTATTAAAGCTTTGAAAATACCTGGATTACAGGTTGAAGGTTTCGAAGCCGATGACATAATCGCAACTTTGGCTAAACAAGGTGAAAAAAAAGAGATGAGAGTTTCAATTTTGACAGGTGATAGAGATACTTTCCAGTTAGTTAATAAAGACATAACGGTTTTGTATGCCAGAAAAGGAGTAAGCGATATTGCCAGAATGACACCTCAAGCAGTTTTGGATAAATATGAATTAACACCAGAACAATATCCAGATTTTGCCGCATTAAGAGGGGATCCTTCCGATAATTTGCCTTCGATTCCAAGTGTTGGAGAAAAAACTGCAGTTAAATGGATAAAAGAATATGGGAATTTAGAAGAGTTAATTAAACATGCATCAGAGATTTCAGGAAAAGTTGGTGATTCTTTAAGACAAAATTTGGAGCAAGTAAAACTTAATAGAAAAATGACGGAATTAGTTAAAGATGTCACACTAGACAAAGATATTGATGAATTAGAAGTTCAAAATATCGATGTAAATGAAGTAAATAAAGTATTTACTGAATTAGAATTTAGATCCCTTAAAGAAAGAGTGTTAGGTAAAACTTCAGGTTCAAGTGCTCAAAAATCTAAACCTTCTCTAAAAACTAAAGGTTCAAAGTACTCAAAGGATGTAATAAAATCATTTCTTGACAAAAATCAGACAGATATAATTGCAATAGATTTAGATTTTGAAGGACAATTTCAAAAAATAACCGATATCAGTTGGGGTCTGGCAAATGATAATGAGTTTGTCTATTTTTCATTCTCCGAAATAGATTCAAAGGATAAAGAAGCTTTTATAACTTGGCTTCAAGATAAAGAACGATTAAAAGTCGTTCATGGTTGTAAAGATTTTTATCATGTCAGCAGATTTCTAGGTATAGAATTTACTGGGCTAGTAGACGATATCGAAATTAGTTCTTATTTAGTCAATCCTGGACTTCGAAGTTATGATTTAGAAGATGTATCGATAAGGGTTTTAGGTTTTACTCCAGGTCAAAGTAATGATTCAAGTGGTCAACTTAGTTTTGATTCAGATTCAAATTTAGAGGCTCTGGGATTAAGAGCACAAGCAATATATTTGATTTCAAGAAAAATTAAAGAAAAATTAAAAGAACAAAATCTAGAAAACTTATTTTTTGAATTAGAATTGCCTTTAGCAAAATTGCTATCGGAGATGGAAGATTCAGGCATTGCAGTTGATTTAAAGAAATTAAATTCATTACAAGTTGAATTTGAAAATATTGCCAATGGATATGAAAAAGATGCTTACAAACTAGTTGGTCATGAGTTTAATTTAGCCTCTCCAAAACAATTACAAACAGTTTTGTTTGAAGAAAGAAAATTACCAAAAACCAAAAAAACTAAAACAGGTTTTACCACTGATGCAAGTGCCCTAGAGGAATTATTTGCTAGCACCAAAGATCCTTTGTTGTCTTTATTACTTAAATGGCGCGATATAACAAAATTAAAACAAGTTGCAGCTTCTTTAATTCCACTAGTTGATAAAGAATCAAGAATTCACACAACTTTTAATCAAACGATTACCTCAACTGGAAGACTTTCCAGCACTGAACCAAATTTACAAAACATTCCAATTAGAACTGATCAAGGGAAAAGAATTAGAGATTGCTTTATAAATGCTAAAAATTATGAATGTTTATTAACTGCCGACTATAGCCAAATTGAAATGAGAATCATGGCTCATTTATCTAAAGATCCAGGTCTAATTAAAGCTTTTAAATCCGGTGAAGACTTGCACACTTCTTCTGCAGCTTTAGTGTTTGGAGTAAAACCTAATGAAGTAAATGAGGAATTAAGAAGACAAATAAAAGCTATTTCATATGGTCTGGCATATGGAATGGGTGCTTATGGATTAAGTCAATCATTAGATATTGAAGTAAGTCAGGCAAGTAAATTAATGGATGAATATTTTAAAAGATTTGGAGGAGTTAGAGATTATTTAGCTTCAGTTGTGGAAGATGCCAGAAAAAATGGTTACACCGAAACCATAATGGGAAGAAGAAGATATTTTCCTGATTTAACCAGTACAGATAGACAAAGAAGAGATATGGCAGAACGCATGGCATTAAATGCACCAATTCAAGGTTCTGCAGCAGACATAGTAAAAAGTGCCATGTTAAAAGTGGACAATGTCTTAAAGAAAAATAATTTGAAATCAAGAATTTTGTTACAAGTACATGATGAATTAGTGATTGAAGTATGGCCAGGAGAGTTAGAAAAAGTGAAAACCTTGGTCAAAGAAGAGATGGGCAAAGCTGCTGATCTATTAGTTCCATTAGATGTATCAATTGGTGTTGGTTCTTCGTGGGATGAGGCTGCACACTAGCCACTTTGCAAGTGATTTTTAGTCAACAACTAATCTTTATATGTCCTGGAAGGTCCAGGTCATATAAGAGAAGAAGTACATGTCCACAACTACTACCGCAAGTCCGCAAGTTGCAATAAATGATGTTGGAAATCAAGAAGAACTTTTAAAAGCAATAGATCAAACAATCAAATATTTTAATGATGGTGATTTAGTTTCAGGAACTGTTGTAAAAATCGATAGAGACGAAGTTCTATTAGATATCGGTTACAAAACTGAAGGTGTAATTCCTTCAAGAGAATTATCAATCAAACATGACATTGATCCTGGTGAAATTGTTAAACCAGGTGATCGAATTGAAGCTTTAGTTTTACAAAAGGAAGACAAAGAAGGTCGATTAATTCTTTCAAAGAAACGTGCTCAATATGAAAGAGCATGGGGAGACATTGAAAAAATTAAAAACGAAGATGGTTTTGTTAAAGGTCATGTCATCGAAGTTGTTAAAGGTGGCTTGATTGTTGATATTGGATTAAGAGGATTCTTGCCAGCATCTTTAGTTGAAATGAGAAGAGTAAGAGATTTATCTCCATATATTGGCAAAGATATTGAAGCAAAAATTATTGAACTTGATAAAAACCGTAACAATGTGGTTTTGTCTAGAAGAGCTTGGTTAGAACAAACACAATCAGCTGTTCGTTCAACTTTCTTAAACCAATTACAAAAAGGCCAAATCCGTACCGGTCAAATTTCAAGCATTGTTAATTTCGGTGCTTTCGTAGACTTAGGTGGAGTAGATGGACTTGTGCACGTTTCTGAACTTTCTTGGAAACATATTGAACATCCATCAGAAGTTGTACAAGTTGGTCAAGAAGTAACTGTTGAAGTTTTGGAAGTTGATATGGAAAGAGAAAGAGTTTCTCTATCTCTTAAATCAACTCAAGAAGATCCTTGGCAACAATTCTCTAGATCGCACAAAATTAATCAAGTTGTTCCTGGAAAAGTTACTAAACTTGTTCCATTCGGTGCATTTATTAGAGTCGCTGATGGTATTGAAGGTTTAGTACATATTTCTGAACTTTCAGATAGTCAAGTTGAAATTCCAGAACAAGTTGTGCAAGTAAACCAAGATGTAAATGTCAAAATTATTGACATTGATCTTGAAAGAAGAAGAATTTCTTTGTCAGTTAAACAAGCAAGTGAAACAGGTGAAGCAAGAGCCGCATTTGATCCATATCAATACGGAATGGCACCTGCATTTGATGAAACCGGAAAATACATTGGACCAGACGGATTTAATCCAGAAACTGGTGAATGGAAATCAGGATTTGAAGATCAAAAGAAGGAATGGGAAAAGCAATATTCTGAAGCACTTGCTAAATGGCAAGCAGAACAAGATCAAAAAAAAGCTAATCCTGAACTTGCAAAATTAAGTGACAAGTTAGATTCCAACAACTAAGTATCGAGATTAAGCCAACATGAAAGTTGGATTAACAGGCGGCATCGGTGCTGGAAAAAGCACCGTTGCTGACATGTTTTCAAAATTAGGTGCAGTTGTAATTCGATCAGATGAATTAGCAAGACAAGTAATTGAGCCAAATACAACTGGATTTCAAAAAGTTTTATCCAGATTTGGTAATCAAATCTTGCAAGAAAATGGAAGTATTGACCGAACAAAACTTGCTCAAATCGTTTTTAACGATCAATCTGCCCTAAAGGATCTTGAAGAAATTATTCATCCATTAGTTAGAAATAAAACTAATGAAATAATTGATGCTCAAACTCAAGAAACAATAGTGGTAAACGAAGTACCTTTATTGCTTGAAAAAAACATGGAAAATTTATTTGACTTTTTAGTAGTTATAATTTCAAGTGAAAAAAATCGAATTAATCGATTACTCAAAAGAGGCATTAGTGAAATTGATGCAAAAAAGAGAATGAAACTTCAGGTAAGCGATGAGCAAAGAAAAACCTCCGCAGATTTTCTAATTGCAAACGATGGCAATATTGAGCAACTAGAGGCAGATGTTTCAAAAGTTTGGCAAGCACTATTAGAGAGAAAATTTAAGTCTTAAATGAGACCAAAAAGTGATTTAATAAGAACAGTTGCACCATTTCAAGTAATTTCAGAATTTTCTCCTGCCGGTGATCAACCTCAAGCAATTGACGAATTGGAAAAAAGACTTAAAAAAGGCGAGAAAGACATTGTTTTATTAGGTGCTACTGGAACTGGTAAATCTGCAACAACAGCTTGGCTCATTGAAAGAGTCCAAAGACCAACCTTAATTATTGAACCAAATAAAACTCTTGCTGCCCAATTAACTAATGAATTAAGGGAAATGCTTCCAAATAATGCGGTTGAGTATTTTGTTTCTTATTACGACTATTACCAACCAGAAGCTTATGTTCCCCAAACTGACACATTTATAGAAAAAGATTCAAGCATCAATGAAGAAGTGGAAAGACTACGCCACTCAGCCACATCAGCTCTATTAACAAGAAGAGACGTAGTTGTAGTAGCGACTGTGTCTTGTATTTACGGTTTAGGAACACCTGAAGAATACGTTAAACAAGCGATTCGAATCAGAAAAAGTGAAGATTTTTCTAGAGACATTTTGCTACGAAAACTTGTAAGTATTCAATATTCAAGAAATGATTTTTCATTTGAAAGAGGAACATTTCGAGTAAGGGGAGATACTTTAGAAATCTATCCAGCTTATGAAGAACATCCTGTGAGAATTGAAATGTTTGGGGATGAAATAGAAAGAATTATGACCCTTCATCCAGTAACTGGTGAAATTCTTACAGACGATGAAGAAATCTTTATCTTTCCTGCCACACATTATGTTGCTAGCCCTGAACAAACTGCTAAAGCGTTATCACAAATTGAAGTTGAACTTATGCATCGAGTTCAAGAATTAGAAAGTCAAAACAAATTATTAGAAGCTCAAAGAATAAAAATGAGAACAGCTTTTGATTTAGAAATGATAAGAGAATTAGGTTTTTGCTCAGGTATTGAAAATTATTCAAGATATTTTGATGATCGTCCCGCAGGAAGTGCGCCAAATTGTTTACTTGACTATTTCCCAGAAGATTTTTTGTTAGTAATTGATGAATCTCACGTCACGGTGCCACAAATTGGTGGAATGTATGAAGGAGATGCTTCAAGAAAAAGAACTTTGGTGGAATACGGTTTTCGTCTTCCCAGTGCCTTGGATAACAGACCTTTAAAATTTAATGAATTCCAAGAAAGAATTGGTCAAACTGTCTATCTTTCAGCAACACCAGGACCATTTGAACTTGGCAAAGTGGAATCAGTTGTTGAACAAGTAATTAGACCAACTGGATTAGTTGATCCTGAAATCAGAGTTAAACCAACTAAAGGACAAATTGATGATTTGTTGCATGAAGTTAAAATTAGAGCAGAAAAAAATGAAAGAGTCCTTGTCACAACTCTAACTAAAAAGATGGCAGAAGATTTGACAGATTACTTCTTAGAAAAGGACATGCGAGTTAGATACTTACACTCAGAGATTGACACTTTAAAAAGAGTTGAACTGTTAAGAGGTTTAAGAAGTGGAGAATTTGACTGTTTAGTTGGAATTAACTTACTCAGAGAAGGTCTTGATCTACCTGAAGTTTCTCTCGTTGCAATTCTTGATGCCGATAAAGAAGGTTTTTTACGCTCAGAAAAATCTTTAATTCAAACCATAGGTAGAGCTGCCAGAAACATTGATGGTCAAGTGATTATGTATGCAGACACAATCACTAAATCTATGAAAAAGGCAATTGAAGAAACAAATAGAAGAAGAGAAAAGCAAGTTGCTTACAACAAGGAACATGGAATAGATCCAAAACCTTTGCGCAAAAAGATTTCTGACATTAATGATTCAATAATCAAAGAAGATTCTGATACTGAACTAATTATTGAAGAGGCGCTGAGCATTAAGAAGCTAAGAAAAGAAAAAGGTTCAAGTAAAGCACCTGCTCAAGATCTAGCTGAGTTAATCACAGAATTAACAGCGCAAATGAAATTGGCTGCCTCGGAATTAAACTTTGAGTTAGCAGCAAGATACCGAGACGAAATACATGAACTTAAAAAAGAATTACGCCAGATGGTTGCAGCAGGTCACGCCTAAATCCGATAAGTTGTAAATATATGGAAGAACCGTTGTGGGTATGGGTCCTAACAATCTTGGCCTTTTTAACTATTTACACAGCCGAGTTTTTATATGCCAAAAAACATCCTCACGTTGTTAAATTTAAAGAAGCATCTTTATGGGTAATTGTCTATGTTTTTGCCGCAATTTTATTTGGCTTAGGACTTTGGGCACTTCAAGGTCCTGATGCTGGATTTGAATTTTTTGCAGGATGGATAACTGAATACAGCTTAAGTGTTGACAATTTATTTGTATTCGTCATAATTTTGTCCGCCTTTGCAGTTCCTGCAATTTATCAACAAGAAGTTTTACAAATTGGAATTATTGGTGCACTTGTTTTAAGATTTTTATTCATAATTGTTGGCGCAGCTGCCATCGCAAGATTTTCTTGGATTTTCTTTATCTTTGGAGCATTTCTTATCTACACGGCTTATAAATTAACTTCAAATGAAGGAACCGAAACAGATCCGACTAAAAACAAAATATTGATATTAGCAGAAAAATATTTACCAGTGACACCTAAATACCATGAAGGTGCTTTTAGAGTAAAAATAAATGGGAAGAAATATTTCACTCCTTTATTCATAGTGATGATTGCTATTTTTACAACTGATATTTTGTTCGCTCTTGATTCAATCCCTGCAATTTTTGGTTTAACTCAAGATCCATATATTGTTTTTACTGCAAATGCATTTGCTTTAATGGGGCTTCGACAACTTTATTTTATGCTTGATGGACTTCTAGATCGTTTAATTTATCTTTCCTATGGACTTGCAGCCATACTTGGATTCATTGGAGTTAAATTAATTCTTCACGCAGCTCATGAGAACGGTTTTAAGTCTGCACCTGAAATATCAACTCCAGTTTCTTTGGCAGTGATTATTTCAATTCTTGCAATTACGGTAGTTACTTCACTTAGACAAACAAAACTACATCCAGAACTTGCCCATAGACCTGGAAGTGATAATTCGGGCTCAGCGATTGCTGATATAAAGAGAGATCATCCTGGAGTTGAGTAGGCAAGATTTTGATTTCAGTATTAGTGTTTACTAGGTGACTTCGACAAACTCTAAATCCGAAACCAAGCGCCACGGCACTTTAGTTGCGGATAAATTAATTGTAAGAGGTGCTCGAGAGCATAATTTAAAAGATATTTCTTTAGAGTTACCCAGAGATGCACTAATCGTATTCACCGGATTATCAGGTTCAGGTAAATCTTCACTTGCATTTGACACAATTTTTGCTGAAGGACAACGTCGCTATGTAGAAAGTCTGTCAGCTTATGCCAGACAATTTCTGGGCCAAATGGATAAACCAGATGTTGATTTCATTGAAGGACTTTCACCTGCTGTTTCAATTGATCAAAAATCTACAAACAGAAATCCTCGCTCCACGGTTGGAACGATCACTGAAGTTCATGATTATTTAAGACTTTTGTTTGCTCGAGCAGGCACTCCACATTGTCCAAAATGTGGTGAGGTAATTCATCGGCAAAGTCCACAGCAAATCGTTGATCAAGTTCTGGAATTAAGTTCAGGTACAAAATTTCAAGTTTTAGCACCAGTAATTTCTGGAAGAAAAGGTGAGTACCAAGATCTTTTTAAAGAGTTACAAACTCAAGGTTTTTCAAGAGCAAGAGTGGATGGTACAACTTATCCCTTAACCGAAGTACCAAATTTAAAAAAACAAGAAAAACATAACATTGAAGTAGTAGTGGATCGTTTAAGCGTTAAAGCAGAATCTAGACAAAGAATCACTGATTCTGTTGAGACTGCATTAAAACTTGCAAACGGAACTGTTATTTTGGATTTTATTGATGAAGATGTTAAATCAAAAAACAAAGAAAGAGTTTATTCAGAACATCTTGCCTGCACCAAGTGCGGTATTTCTTTTGATCAATTAGAGCCTAGAAGTTTTTCCTTTAATTCACCTTTTGGTGCTTGTCCTGAATGTAGTGGTTTAGGTAGTCACTTAGAAGTAGATGAAGAACTAGTAATTCCTAATAAAGATTTATCTATTTCTGAAGGTGCAATAGCACCTTGGGCTAATTCATCTGCTGATGGTTATTGGGCAAGATTACTTGAAGCTGTTGCAAAAGACTTAAAATTTAGTCTAGATACACCTTTTAGAAAACTTTCTGAAAAAGTTAAAGATTCACTTTTGTATGGATATGACAGCAATATAAATGTTAAATATAAGAATTCATATGGAAGACAACGTTCCTATTGGACTGAATTTGAAGGTGTAATTGAAAATCTTCAATGGCGACATGAAAAATCTGATTCTGATGCAGCTCGTGAACACCTTGAAGGCTATATGCGTCAAAAACCTTGCAAGAGTTGTAAAGGAGCAAGATTAAAACCAGTATCACTGGCTGTGAAAATCGGCAGTCGAAATATTGCTGAATTAAGTGGCATGTCTATAGGTGAAATTACAAAATTTATTTCAGAATTAAAACTTGGCGCAAGAGAAATGGCTATTGCTCAAAGAGTTTTAAAAGAAGTATTGGAAAGATTGCAATTCTTACTTGATGTTGGGCTTGATTATTTAAGTCTTGATAGAGCAGCAGGAACTTTATCTGGTGGCGAAGCACAAAGAATCCGCTTGGCCACACAAATTGGTTCTGGTTTGGTTGGGGTGTTATATGTGCTTGATGAACCAAGTATTGGTTTACATCAAAGAGATAATAAAAAATTAATTGATACCTTAATTAGATTAAGAAATCTGGGAAATACCTTAATTGTTGTTGAGCACGATGAAGAAACCATTAGGGCAGCTGATTGGGTTGTTGATATTGGTCCAGGAGCTGGCGAACATGGCGGATACGTAGTTTCTTCAGGAACTTTTCAAGATTTAGAAAAAAATCGAAAATCTATAACCGGTGATTACATTTCAGGTCGTAAAGAAGTAGTTGTTCCAAAAAATAGAAGAAAAATTGATCCAACAAGAATTATTAAAGTTGTTGAAGCTGAAGAAAATAATTTAAAGAAAATTACTGTTGAATTTCCTTTAGGAGTATTTGTCGCAGTCACAGGAGTAAGTGGCTCAGGAAAATCTACTTTAGTTAACGACATTTTGTATTCATCCCTTGCAAGAGATCTTCATCAAGCAAGGATTGTGCCTGGCAAGCATAAAAAAGTTGAAGGCATAAAACTGTTGGACAAAGTCGTGCATGTTGATCAAAGTCCAATTGGGCGTACCCCTAGAAGTAATCCTGCAACCTATACAGGAGTTTTTGACAATATTAGAAAACTTTTCGCAGAAACCACTGAGGCAAAGATTAGAGGGTATCAACCTGGAAGATTTAGTTTTAACGTAAAAGGTGGACGATGTGAATCTTGTTCAGGAGATGGAACTATTCAAATCGAAATGAACTTTTTACCTGATGTTTATGTGCCATGCGAAGTTTGTCAGGGAGCAAGATATAACTGCGACACACTAGAAGTTCACTACAAAGGAAAAACTATTAGTGATGTTTTAAACATGCCAATTGAAGAAGCTTTGCAATTTTTTGAATCAGTTCCTGCAATTGCCAGAAATTTAAAAACTTTAGTAGATGTTGGTCTTGGCTATGTAAGACTGGGACAATCTGCACCAACACTTTCTGGAGGTGAAGCTCAAAGAGTAAAACTTGCCACTGAACTGCAAAGAAGAAGCACGGGAAGAACTATTTATGTTCTAGATGAACCAACCACGGGACTTCATTTTGAAGACGTAAGAAAACTATTACTGGTTTTAGAAAGATTAGTAGATAGTGGAAACACAGTAATTGTGATTGAACACAACTTGGATGTGATTAAAAATTCTGATTGGGTTATAGATATGGGTCCTGAAGGTGGTTTTCGAGGGGGAACGGTTGTTGCTCAAGGAACTCCGGAACAAATTG
>JBJSWT010000085.1:0-1977 GCA_046086025.1 Actinomycetes bacterium
CCCCACTTTGGGTAACTCCTGAATTTACTTTAGGTTCAGTTTTAACTTTGGCTTTACCAATTTTCTTACTGGTTATGACTACACAAAATGCAACAGGTACTGCAGTTTTATATAACTCAGGTTATGAACCACCAATTAATAACGTAGTAACAGTTGGCGGAGTTATCTCACTTTTGTCTGCTCCATTTGGAAATAGTGGAGTAAATATTTCAGCAATGACAGCTGCTATTGCTACACAAAAAGATGCTGATCCAAATCCAAAAACAAGATATTTCGCAGGATTTGCCTGTGGCATCTTTTACATAATTTTAGGTTTGTTTGGGGCAACTGTGATGGGATTTTTTGGAACACTTCCTCCAGTTTTATTAGCAGTTCTTGCAGGTCTTGCCTTAATTCCAGTAATTGGTTCTTGCACAAATGAAGCTCTAGAAAATCCTGAGTATCGAGAAGCAGGTTTAGTGGCCCTTTTAATTACAGTTTCAGGAGTTGCTGCTTTTAATTTAGGTGCACCATTTTGGGGCCTTGTTGGTGGCGTTTTAGTACATGAAATATTAACTAGAAAACGTAAATGAAAAAAGAATGTGTAGTAACAAAAGGCTTAGTTGATTTAGAAAAGTATGCCAAATTAGATACTTTTTGGAAAAATCTAAAAATAGCTTCTCCTGCTAGAAGAGCTTTAGTTGATAGAAAATTATTAAAATTAACTGATTTAAAAAAGATAAGTGAAAAAGAATTAAAATCTCTTCATGGCATGGGTCCAACTGCTTTAAAAATACTTAAAAAAGAAATGAAGAAGAAAAAAATTAAATTTAAACTGTTAAGCAAATAAAGGTTTTAAGTGATTATTCAAGAAAACTCCCTTAGGGTCTAGTTTTCTTCTGATATCAATAAATCTCTTGGCTTTTGGATATCTTTCAAACAATTGTTCTTTAGTTAAGAAATGTAATTTGCCCCAATGAACTCTTGCATCATATCTTCCTAAAATTTGATCAACTGCTTTTAGATAACTCCAGTAATCAACTCCTGGCATACCAGAAACTGAAACAACTAAAGTATCTCTCTTGTAATTAGAAGATAAGAATCCATCTTCTGACCCGCAGGTTCTTATTTCTAAAGGAAAAATACTTAAAGGCAAACTCCTTAACATATATTCACGCATTTCATTTATGCAATCAACAGCTTTATCTAGTGGAATAAAGTATTCAAGTTCATGAAAGTTTGGGGAATAAACCATCGGATAAATTCTGTAAGAACGATCTATTCTTCTCTTTGGAATATCAGAGTCTTGTTCTGACTCTCTTGCTTCATTAAATACTTTCACATGGCATGTATCAGTTGCTTTTTCTCCAGGTGGTAAATCAATGTTATAAAGCGCAGCAGATTCTTCACTAGGAAACCAAAAGAAAGAAAAGTTTCTATTTTTGTTTACTCTTTCATGAAAATTTCTAATTACATCAGAAAAAGGTTCATGATCAATGTGTTCTTTTAATCTGTATTTTTTTGTGACTTGTAATTCCATGCCCACCATGACACCTAACATGCCAACTGAAACTTGGGCTGCATGTAATAGATCAGGATTTTTTTCTGTTATTTCAACAACATCTCCAGTACCAGTAACTATTCGACAAGATTTAAGGGTTGAAGAAAAACTTCCAAATGAAGTTCCAGAACCGTGAGTTCCAGTAGAGACTGCACCTGCAATTCTTTGTGCATCAATATCGCCTTGATTTTTTAACGCTAAACCTCTTTCCCATAGTGGTTCACCTAATGCACTAATCGGAGTTCCAGAACCAACAAATGCTCTTTGTTTATAAGGATCAACTGCTTTGATGCCACTAATTTTTGCTAAATCTAAAAGCAAACCATCTGTTTCAACAATTGGAGTAAATGAATGCCCGGTTGCCATAACTCTAATTTTTTGTTTTTTACTTAGCGCATTTTTAACGGCTTTTACAACTTCTTTTTCATTTTTTGGCG
>JBJSWT010000086.1:0-5585 GCA_046086025.1 Actinomycetes bacterium
TCCTCGATTAGGCATAAAAGTTTCAGGCACAACTTTTGGAGTAAGTATTCCCTTGGATCAAAATCAATATCCAGGAAAAATCAAATACATGGCAGGAGTTCAATTTAATCGAGGAGTAGCTCCCGGCTTGGAATTTAAATCTGTTGTTGTCCCAAATGGAAATTATGTTAAATACACTCATCGAGGAAGTATGGATCTATTAAAGTCAAGTTATTTAGAAGCATATACTCAGTGGTTTCCTAAAACCAATATGGAAATGAGAAATGCTCCCCATCTAGAAGTTTATGACGAAAGATACATTCCTACGAGTAAAAAATGTGAAATGGATATTTTAATTCCAGTTAAATAAAAAAGTCTGGTCAAAAAACAACCAGACTTTTTTTAATTAAATTTATTACTAACCTTTTTTAACTCCGTCAGCAAATCCTTTTAGAACAACTGCTAAAGATGTAGCTCCTGCGTCTTGATGTCCTTTAGCGCGATCTCCTAACCGAGAAGCTCTTCCCTTTTGTGGAACAAGATTTTTTGTAGCAACTGCTGCATCCAATGCAGTTTGGGCAGTTGATAACAATGCATCTTCTAATTTTCCACCTTTAGTTGAAAGTGCTTGAATATGATCAACTGCTGGAAAAAATGAATCAAGCAAAGTTTTATCGCCCAATTCTGCTTTTCCTAATTGTTGAATCGCGGTTGCCATTGCTCTATAAACTTTGGCCCAATCTGCAATTTCATTCAAATTATCTTTTCCAGAAACAGCTTCAGCTGCTGCTGCAAATGCTGCTTCATAAAGTGGCCCAATTGTTGCTCCAACTTCATCTGCATAAGCATCAGCTGCTGATTGAAAAGCTTCAGAAGGGGTGCAATTAATTGGTAATGCTTTAGCGGCACGAGAAACTGCACGCATACCAATGGTCATTGATACGCCATGATCTCCATCGCCCACCTCACCATCGAGTGCACATAAATAGTCTTTATTGTCTTCAACTTTTTTAGCAACTAACACTAAAGATTTAGCAACTAAATTTCCGTTTACATTAGCCATTTATTTTGTCCTCTTTAAACTTTCTTATACATACAAGTATCAACAGTTGTGTTCTTAATCAATTGATACATTTCTTCATCTAAACGCATCAATGACACTGAAGTTCCTTGCATTTCTAGTGCTGTTACTTGATTACCAACATGTTTAAATTTGATGTTGATTTTATTAGCATCGCAAATTTGTTTTACTCTGCGATAAACGACATATAATTCTTCTGCAGGTGAACCACCAAGACCGTTTACTAACAAAGCAACATCTGTTCCTTTGTAATCTAAATCAGCCAAGATTGCTTCCATAATTTCATCAATTATTGAATCAATTGGACGAACCTTAACTCTTTTAATTCCAGGTTCACCGTGAATTCCTAAACCAATTTCCATTTCATTTTCTGGTAAATGAAAAGTAGGTTTACCATTTGCAGGCACTGTACAAGAAGTTAAACCAACACCAACTGTTCTTGTGTTGGCATTTGCTTTTGCAGTTACAGCAACAACTTCATCTAGTGAAGCCATTTGTTCTGCTTTTGCTCCTGCTACATGCCAAACTAAAAATAATCCACCAATGCCACGACGTCTGTGTGCTTGATCTTTTGGTGCAGATAACACGTCATCATTTAATACAACTGTTTGAACAGGAATTCCCATTTCACGACATTTATCTTGTGCTTTATCAAAGTTGATGCAATCTCCTTGATAGTTTCCGTAGGTGTACATAACACCTGCGCCAGAATTAACAGCCAAAGTTGCTTCCACAATTGGTTTTGCAGGAGGAGATGCAAATACGTTTCCAAAAGCGGCACCATCTGCCATTCCTTTGCCAACGTAACCGGCAAATGCAGGTAAGTGACCAGAACCGCCACCAACCACAATTCCTACTTTTCCTGGAATTGGTGAGTTAGCGCGAGCAATAGCTCTTTTGCCTACTCTTTTAATAATGTGATCGTTAGCTGAAACGTAGCCTTCGACCATTTCTTCGACTACGTCGAAGGGATCGTTAATAAGTTTTTTCAAAAGGAGACCTCAACCTTTCTTGATCTTTGGGCAGGATTTTGAAGGTGCTTAATTAAGAATCGTATTCTCTCTTGAAATATTCGTAAAGATGCGCCTAGGGTTGGTGGTGTACGGACTTGTATACAAGGGGGTTAGAAGAAATCAATGGCTAAAAAGACATTAGGTGTAGCAATGATTGGTTATGCCTTTATGGGAAAAGCCCACTCGCAAGCTTGGCGAAATGTTGGCAGAGTTTTTGACATTCCAGCAGAAATCAAAATGGTTGCAGTTTGCGGAAGAAATCAAGCAAATACTCAAGAAGCTGCAGATCGTCTTGGTTGGGATGGAATTGAAACAGATTGGAAAAAATTATTAACTCGTTCAGATATCGACATTATTGATATCTGTACACCAGGTGATTCACATGCAGAAATTGCAATTGCAGCATTAAATGCTGGCAAACATGTTATTTGTGAAAAACCATTAGCAAACACAGTTGCAGAAGCTGAACAAATGGTGTCTGCAGCAAATGCAAATAAAAATTCAAAGAATATGGTGGCTTTTAATTATCGAAGAGTGCCAGCAGTTTCTTTAGCTAAAAAAATGGTTGAAGAAGGAAAACTTGGAAAGATCTTTCACATCCGTGCTAGATACTTACAAGATTGGATAGTTGATCCTAATTTTCCTTTGGTGTGGAGATTAGAAAAAGATAAAGCAGGTTCTGGTGCATTAGGTGATATTGGAGCTCATGCAATTGATACCACTCAATTTGTTACGGGACAAAAATTAATTGGTGTTTCAGGTGTAACTGAAACATTTATTAAAGAAAGACCATTGCCTGGAGATTATTCAGGTTTACAAGCAAGTGCTTCTGGAAGCAAGATGGGCAAAGTAACTGTTGATGATGCTGCAGTATTTATTGGTAAAACCGATGGTGGCGCATTAGCAACTTATGAAGCTACTCGTTTTGCAACAGGTAGAAAAAACGATATGGGATTTGAAATATTTGGATCCAAAGGTTCATTGAAGTTTTCATTTGAAGACATGAATGAACTTTGGTATTTCGATAATTCAGAAAGTAGTGAAACTGCAGGTTTCCAAAGAATTTTGGTAACTGAAGGAGTTCACCCATACATGACTGCATGGTGGCCACCAGGACACATCATTGGTTATGAACATCCATTCACTCACGAATTAAAAGACTTCGTGGAAGCAATCGTTAATAACACTGAAGCAAAACCAACTTTTGCTGATGGTTTACAAGTTCAAAAAGTATTAGATGCAGTTGTCAAGAGTTCAGAAAACAAATCTTCTTGGCAAGAAATTAAATAAAAAGGAGGAAAGAAAATATGTCAAGACCAGTTACGTTATTCACCGGCCAATGGGCAGATTTGCCATTTGAAGAAATGTGCAAATTAGCTTCAAGTTGGGGTTACGACGGATTAGAAATTGCATGTTGGGGTGATCACTTAGATGTAGTACAAGCTGCTGAAAGTGATAAATATGTCAGAAAACAAAAAGACATATTAGAAAAATACAACTTAAAGTATTGGGCAATTTCCAATCACTTAGTTGGACAAGCTGTTTGTGATAACCCAATTGATGAAAGACATAAAGGAATATTGCCATCACGTGTTTGGGGCAATGGAGATCCAGAAGGTGTTAGACAACGTGCTGCTGAAGAAATGAAAACAACAGCAATTGCAGCAAAAGCAATGGGAGTTGACACTGTAATTGGATTTACTGGTTCTTCAATTTGGCATTACGTTGCAATGTTTCCACCAGTGCCACAACACATGATTGATGCAGGTTACAAAGATTTTGCAGATCGTTGGAACCCAATCTTGGATGTGTTTGATAAAAATGGTGTGAAGTTTGCACACGAAGTTCATCCATCAGAAATTGCTTACGACTACTGGACCACAGTAGAAACAATGAAAGCAATTAAGAATCGTCCAGCATTTGGTTTGAATTTTGATCCAAGCCATTTCGTTTGGCAAGATCTTGATCCAGTTAACTTCTTACTTGATTTCAAAGATCGCATTTACCATGTTGATTGCAAAGAATCACGTAAACAATTAAATGGTAAAAATGGTCGCCTAGGTTCACATCTACCTTGGGCAGATCCACGTCGTGGTTGGGATTTCGTTTCCACCGGACATGGACATGTTCCTTGGGAAGATGTTTTCCGTGGTTTAAATGCAATTGGTTACAAAGGACCAATCTCTGTTGAATGGGAAGACGCTGGAATGGATCGTTTATTCGGTGGTCCAGAAGCTTTGGAATTCATCAGAAAACTTAACTTCACTCCACCAAGTGCTGCATTTGATGCTGCATTTAGTTCAAAGAGTTAAAAAGTTTAAACAAAAAAGGGCCAGGAATTTTTCCTGGCCCTTTTTTAATTCTACTTTTAATCTCTTAAAGGCAATGTTGGATTTGAATTCATAAATTTAATTGTTGAATCAAAATCAATAATTCCTGCATCTGAACCTAAACCTGTTGCAACCAATGATCCACAAGCACTACCAAGTTTTGCTGCTTCTTCCATGCTCATTCCTTTGGAAAGACCAGTTATAAATCCACCAGTCCAAGCATCTCCACAGCCTGTGGTGTCGACAACTTTTACTTGAAATGCAGGAACTCTTAAACGTAGTCCCTCTTTGTTTTTGATTAAACTGCCACGATCTCCCATTTTCAACACAACGTGTTTAGCGCCTGCATTAAGAAATACGTCACAAATTTCATCAACATCTGTTAAACCAGTAATCATTTGGGATTCTTCTAAATTAGGCATAAAGAAATCTAAATAAGGCATACATGGCAATATTTTTTCTTTCATATTTTCTTGCTTTATTCCTAAAATATCCATAGTGGTTATGGCTTTACCTTCTTTAACAACTTTTAATACTTTGGCAGCATCTCCAGAATCAAACTTGGGCATTAAATAAAATCCACCGACGTGAACATAATCTGCATTCTTAACTGTTTCTTGATCAACATCTGCAAAACAAAATTCAGCATTTGTACCCATCACATGTAGTGCTGGTCGTTCACCATTTGGTCTGATGGGAAGCATTGTGCCTGAAGTTTGCACACCTTTTTTTCTCACCATTTTGGAAACATCAATGCCGTAGCGTTGCATGATGCCTAACAAAATATTTCCCATTTCATCTTCACCAACAGCACCCATTGCAATAACTGATGCGCCAAGTTTTGCCATATCAACAGAAGTTCCAGCAGCAGTACCAGCTGCGGTAATTCTTATTTCATCTAAGAGTGCAATGTTTTGTCCTGGTGGAATTTCTGAAACATGTCTTCCTAAAACATCTAGAATATGAACACCCATAGAAACTATTTTTTTCATTTATTTTTTCCTATATTTCTGTTGAAGGTTTTGGTTCAGGAGATGCTTCATCATCTGATAAACCTAAAACTGGATCTTCTTGTCTTTTTCTGGCACGACGACGATCATTTACCCAAGCAATACCTGTAGCAATAGAAATAAGAAGTAATACTGGAACTGCTAAAAGTGTCATATTTACTGGATCTCCAGT
>JBJSWT010000087.1:0-4886 GCA_046086025.1 Actinomycetes bacterium
TCCAGTTACTAAAAGTGCAGTGGTTGCTGCCGCCCAAGCACCAATTATGGGCATGCCATGACGAAGTGTTAAAACTAAACCAAACACTCCAGAGCCAATAAACACCGTTAAAAGCCAAGAAGCTAACTGTCTATCTGTGAAGTTACCTGCATCTGCTGCTTGAAAAAGAATTGCGATTGGTCCAGTTGTAGAAATTAAAACAATTAAAAATCCTGAAAGAAGTGCTCCCCAGGTAAAAGATTTTGGAAGATTTCTTAAATTTATTTTTACAGCTTCTAAAATTGGAAGATCTGTTGTGCCACGTTCTAATTGAATTGTCATGGGCTATACCTTAGTACTTGGCTAACTAGTTTGGTCTAAACCCATCTTTTATTTCGTGTTGTTTATGTTTAATCATTACGTGATGAGTTGAGGTGTATTCCAAAACTGATTCCTGACTCATGTCTTTACCAAAACCACTTGCTTTAACTCCGCCGTGTGGTGCTTCAGAAACTATTGGCAGATGATCATTAATCCAGGTAACTCCTGCCTCAATTTGTTTTGAAAGTTCAAGTGCTTTGCCAACATCTTTTGTCCAGATAGAAGAGGCAAGTCCATATTCAGAATCATTTGCAAGTCTTAAAGCTTCATCATCATTTTCAACTGAAGTAATAGTAATAACTGGTCCAAAAACTTCTGTTGAAATTATTGAATTACTTTGTAAAACATTTGATAATAATGTTGGTTGATAATAAAAACCTTTACCAGGAATTATTTTTCCACCAGTAATTAAAGTTGCTCCATCAACTTGAGCTTTTTGTACTTTTTGATGAACTAAATCTCGATGTTTTTCAGAAATTAGTGGTCCAATATCAGTTGATTTATCCATCGGATCTCCAACTTTTATGGCTTCGAGTCTTAATTTCATTAAATTTTCTAAATCTTTAACAACATTTTTGTGTGCATAAATTCTGGTAGCAGCGGTGCAATCTTGTCCTGAGTTATATGTACAAGCCAAAGAAATTGCTTGGGCTACTTGGTTTAAATCTGCATCTTCTCTGACAATTACTGGTGCTTTTCCACCAAGTTCTAAATGAACTCTTTTAACAGTTTTACTGGCAGTTTCCATTACTTTCTTACCTGATTCACTTGAACCAGTTATAGAAATCATGGCTACTCTTTTATCTTCAACTAGTTGCTGGGCAACATCAGCATCACCATAAATGATTTGCACTAAGTTTTTAGGAAAAATACTTTGGGCAAGTTCCACAATTTTTTTTGTTGAACTTGGAGTTTGCGGAGCAGGTTTAATAATTACACTATTTCCTGCAGCAATTGCAGGTCCTATTTTCCATATCGCCATAATGAAAGGAAAGTTCCAAGGACTAATTGAACCAATAACTCCTAATGGTTTTCTTACTAACATTGATGTGTAACCGTGATTAAATGATCCAGCCCCTGTGCCATCTAAAGATCTTGCAGCACTGGCAAAAAATCTTAAGTTATCTAATCCGAAAGGAAATTCCCCTTCGCGCATTGTGGAATATGGTTTACCTGTTTCTTCTACTTCTAGTTTGCATATTTCATCTGCATTTTTTTCCAATAAATCTGCATAATCAAGAATTTTTTTTGATCGTTCACTGGGTGTAAAACTAGACCATTCTTGAAAAGATTTTTGAGCGTTTGCAATTGTTACATCAACTTCAGTAGAAGTTGAATCTTCAATTTCTCGAATTACTTCTGCGGTTGCAGGATTAAATATTGAGCGCTTCACTTATTTTGCTAAAGCTTCAATCTTGCTGGCAGCTTCTTCGATTCCTTTTCTTGATCTAACCTGTTCACCAATCTTGCTCAATTTAGATAACAAAGCTTGATCAGTTGTTAATTTTTCAATTGCATTGGTTAGTTCTTCATCTTTGAAATGATAAGTAGCAAGTCTTATGCCATGACCTTTTTCATGCACTCTTTGTGCATTGTCGTATTGATCCCAAAAAAGTGGCAAAACAATCATTGGTTTTCCAAAGTGAACAGATTCAGTGGTGGTGTTATTTCCACCGTGGGTTATTACTAAATCAACTTTAGGAATGATAGAAATTTGCGGTAAGAATTCTGCTCCATACATATTTGAAGCAAGTTCAAATTCTTCAGCTTGAGGCCCTTTAGAAACAATGAATTTGTGCCTAGTTTTACCAAGAATGCTGATTAAACGTTTCATTAATTCAACATCTGCTGAACCTAAAGAACCAAGAGATAAATAAATAAGTTTTGAATCAGCTGGTCTATTTGCGATTTCACTTGGTAAATCAAATGATTTATCAGTTGATCTAACACTGGAATCGATTCGATGCCAGTTATTTCCTAGTGGTCTTTTATCTGTGTAATCAAGTTCTTGAGGATAAACATAAAGATTTAAATCTTTAGAAGTGTGGATGAAATCTAAATCATCAAGAGCAGGTGCTCCTTGAGAAATAACCCAATCATTAAATTTTTCCCACATTGGTCTTTGGGTTTCTTCATAAGCTTTTAAGTAACTCTTCCAAGATTCTGGATCATTTTCTGCTAATCCTGAAAATGGGGGAGCAATTTTATCTCCCATAATTTCTAGAGGATTACAAGAAACAATACGAACAAATGGAACTCCAGCTGTTACTGTTGCTGGAAAACAAACAACGTTATCTTCAATAATTACATCTGGTTTATGTTGTTTGATTATTTCTTTTAATCTTGGTTCACAATAAATTGCTCCATCAATTAAAGCTTGTCTGGTAGGACCGATAAAAGTTGAAAGTTGATCAACTGTTGGTTTTCTAAATTCTGGCGCTGTATCTCTAATAAAGTCTTTCCAAAATTGCCCAGCACTTTGTGCATCTGGATTTTCTGGAGGTGGTGCTAAATCAACTAAAGCTTCTTTAAATCCAAGTGGTTCTAATCTTCCACCCCAAGAAGACTCAGCAGCAAAAACAACATTGTGGCCTCTATTCTTTAAAACATTTCCAATTCCAATGCAATTATTTGTTGGACCATATGCAGACTCTGGCCAAAAAAGAATAGTTTTACCACTCATTTATTTCTCCCCTTTAAAACAATCTGACATCTTCTGGTTTAAATAATATGTTCACTTTGCTTCCAACTTCAAGGTCTAGTGCTTTATCTGCATAGACTCTAATGATTTCACCAGTTGAAAGTTTCACGGTCACATTTTTCTTCGATCCTGCAAAAACAATATCTTGGATTACACCAGTTCCTGATGGATTTTTTTCTAAAGTGATATTTTCTGGTCTAATAAGTAATTTAATTTTATTCCCTGCAACTTTATTTGTAGAATTTTTCAAATTACCCAAACTTGGATGATTTACTCCAGAGCTAGTAATTTCTGCAGTTAAAATATTTCCTTCGCCAATAAAGTCTGCTACAAATTCATTTTGTGGTTGTTCGTAAAGTTCTTGTGGTGTTGAAATTTGTTTTATTTCTCCTTTGTCAAACACAGCAATTCGATTCGCTAATGAAATTGCTTCTTCTTGATCGTGAGTAACAATTATGAAAGTAATTCCAACTTCATGCTGGATTCTTTTTAACTCTGTTTGCATTTCTTGTCTAATTTTTTTATCCAAAGCACTCAAAGGTTCATCTAATAGAAGTAGTTTTGGTTTTCGAGCAATTGCTCTTGCTAATGCAACTCTTTGTTGTTGACCACCAGAAAGCTGATTTGGTCTCTTTTTAACATGTTCTTTTAGTCCAATTTTTTCAATTATTTCATTTGTTTGATTTTCAATTTCTGATTTAGTTAAATTCATATTGGTTAAGCCATAAGAAATATTTGAATAAACATCCATGTGTGGGAAAAGGGCATAAGATTGAAACATTAAATTAACTGGTCTAACTCTTGTAGGAATTGATAGTAAATCAGAATCATTTATTAAAACTTCTCCTGAATCTGGATATTCAAAACCTGCGATAATTCTTAAAAGTGTTGTCTTGCCACAACCAGATGGTCCAAGTAAGGCAAACATTTCATTATTTTTAATATCTAAAGAAATATTATTCAAAGCTGTAACTGATCCAAATTTTTTAGTTAAATTTTTAACACTTAATAAAGTATTACTCAAATTGAATCAGCCACCTTTCCAATTCTTTGAGCAAAAATAACACCTACGAAACTAACTAAAAGTAACAGTGTGCCCAAAACATTAATTTCAGGTGTAACTCCAAAGCGAATCATTGAGTAAATAACCATTGGCAATGTTGGAGTTTCTGGCCCATTTGTAAAAAATGCAATCACAAACTCATCCATGGAAAGAGTAAAAGATAAAACTGCTCCTGCGATAAGGGAAGGCATTAGCTGAGGAATGGTTATTTTGAACAAAGTCTTTGCAGCACTTGCCCCTAAATCAGTAGAAGCCTCTTCAATGGAAGGATCAATCAAACCAATACGAGCAAGAACTACTGCTACAACAAATGCGGTACAAAAAACAGTGTGAGCAATAATCACCGTTACAAGACTTAAAGCAAAGGAAAACATAGAAAAAGTAGTTAAAAGGCCTATAGCTAGAACTAAATCAGGAACGATTGCAGGAGCTGTTGAAAAGGTTCTTAAGAAACCTCCAGCTTTTAGTTTATTTAAACCAATCGAAATAGTTGTTCCAATCACAAGGGATAAAACAGTAGTAACAATTGCAACAAAGATTGTTCGTTGAAATCCTTGCACTATTGCTTCATTTGACCAAATATTTCTATACCAATCAAAACCAAAACCTTTCCAAATTAATGAATTACTACTGGTGTTAAACGAAAGACCTACTACTGCCGTGATTGGAAGATAAAGAAATATCAAAACAAAAACTGCGATGATTGCTGAAAAGTTTATCTTTTTAGGCATTTAAATTAACCTTTTTGCTAACTCTTGATTG
>JBJSWT010000088.1:0-1689 GCA_046086025.1 Actinomycetes bacterium
ACGCTATTTTTATTTAAAGTTAAATTTGACATCTAAGTTTTATCAAGTGGCGTCTTGATCAAACTTTTTCTGTTGAGCTGGTTTTGAATCTGGTTTATCTTCAAAAACATTATCTGCTAATTTCTTAGAATCTAAGTTAGATAAATTCTTTAAATCTATATCTTTAATTCCTGCTGATTCCACAATGTCATCTTTAGCTTTTGTGGCCATGTCTCTAACATTTCGTAAGGTCTTAATTCCTTGAGCAATATATTTAGGAAGCTTTTCTGGACCTACGACTAAAAGACCAATGATGGCAATCACTAGAAGTTCAAAAAATCCGATATCTAACAAGAATTAGACCTTCTTCTAAATAGGTAAATCTTCTAGGTTTAAAGATACTAAAGAGGCCTACCGCATAAGAATTGGAAGGACTTAAAACACTAAAATTGTCCTAGTCAGCAAATCTATGAGGGTTTAGGAGCATTTATTTTGAGTGAAAAAACCAAAGTAGCCGTTTTACTAGGTGGCAGAAACTCTGAGAATTATCGCTCTTGCCTATCAGCAAAAGACGTTATTGATGCCTTGGAATTAAAAGGCTATTTAGTAAAAGCCTATGGCATGACTATGGAAGCTAACTGGGTTGAATTTAATGATCTAGCATCTTTACGTAATCACTTAAATAAAGAAAACTTTGAATTAACTGATGAATCCATTAAAGACATTAAAGATTCAGTATCTTCAACTTTGCCTCCAGAGTCCTTACTAGAAACTCCAGTAGTTTTTTCAACCATGATGGGTGCTTGGGCATCAGATGGAACGGTTCAAGGATTACTAGAAACTGAAATAGTTAGATTTGTTGGTTCTGACACATTAGGTGCTGCTATTGCTACAGATAAACCAACCGCCAAATTATTAATGCAATCTGTGGAAGTTCCAACTCCTGCCCTTTCAATTATTAATGACAAAAACTGGAGAAGAGATCCTCTTTCTTGTGTGGCAAGAGCTAATGCATTGAAAATGCCAGTAGTTGTTAAACCTGCTCGAGGAAGTAATGGTGTAGGCATTTCTTTTACCAGAGTTCCAAGAGATTGGAAGAAAAATATAGAAATTGCTCGTAACTTTGATGGTCGAGTAATTGTTGAAAAATATCATGAACCAAAACATTTAATTGAATGTAACATTATTGAAGATACAAAAAGAAAAACAATAACCAGTGAAATTATTGAAACTAAACTTGATAAGAGTGAGAAAGTTTTTAATTTTATTGCTCGAAGCGATAAATCAAAGTATTCATTTGAAAAAGCCAAAGATTTAAATGAAGAAGTTATAAAACTTATTCATGAATATGCACAAAAAACATTTGAAGTCTTAAAACTTTCAGGTTTTGCCCAAATAGAAATGATGATTGATAAAGAGGGCGAACTTCTAGTTATTGAAGTAAATAGCCAACCATATTTGGCAAAAGATGGATCCTTTGCTCTTTCATGGAAAGAAAAAGGCATGAAATATGAAGATTTAATTGATCAAATCGTACAAGAAGCACTTGAGCGTCCTGTGGGATTAATTTAAATTTGAATCTTCCCTTAGATCTAAATCTTGTTGGATTTGTAATTGCTGCATTTGCCGTATTTGTAATTGGTCTAGCTAAATCTTCAGTTCCAGCTGCTGCCACAATGCCTGTTGGCTTATTTGCTTTAGTAATTCCTG
>JBJSWT010000089.1:0-1163 GCA_046086025.1 Actinomycetes bacterium
GATATTGAATAAAAGTGGCGGGAGCGAAAGCTCCCGCCAACTTGGTTGGTTCTGGTCCTTACCAGGCTTAATATTCTTAACAATTTTTGCAGCGTTTCCCGTTGTCTCAATGCTTTTCATGTCAGTTTTAACTGCGGGCAGATTTGGTGGAGTTACCACTCCTTTTACTTTAGATAATTTTGTAAGAGCTACTGATCAAACATTTTTAAAAGTTATCTTTACTTCTATTTTAATTGCTACCGCTACTGCAATTTTATCTCTTTTAATTGGTTTTCCAACTGCATTATTTATTTCTAGATTAAGTAGAAAATGGCAAATAATTTTAATTATTGCAATAATTCTGCCTTATTGGACAAACTTTTTAGTTAGAACTTATGCTTGGTTAGTTTTATTGAATAATGAAGGAATTATTAATAAATTCTTAAAAAATATTGGTTTAATTTCAGAACCTATTGAAATGCTTTACACGCCATTTGCAGTAATCGTAGGAATGACTTATTTATATTTACCTTTAATGATTTTACCAATTTATGCAGCGTTAGAAAAAGTTGATAAGAATTTAGTTGAAGCATCCCTTGATTTAGGTTCTTCTGCTTGGAAATCTTTAAAAACAATTTCAATTCCACTGGCTATGCCTGGAATATTAATTGGTTTAATTTTTGTGTTTGTGCCAAGTATGGGAAATTTTGTGGTGCCAGAATTACTTGGTGGTGGAAAAACTGTGATGATTGGAAATTTAGTTAGAGATCAATTCTTAAAGGCAAGAGATTGGCCATTTGGTGCAACTTTTGCTTTAGTTTTAACAATTATTTTAGTTGTTTTAATTTCAATTCAATCAAGAGTTAGCAAAAAGGTTAATTTAAATGCCTAGAAAAATAAACTTTTCAGCAATCATTGCAGTTTTTGTTTTAATATTTCTTTATCTTCCAATAACTGCAGTAGTTGGTCTTTCGTTTAACACCAGTAGTAATTCATTGATTTGGAAAGGTTTTGGTTTTGATTGGTATAGAAATATTTGGTCGAATGAAGCAATAGTGCAAGGATTTCAACGAACAATCTTTGTTGCAATTGTTACAACTGTTTTATCCCTTGTGATTGGAACAACTATTTCGATTGGTTTAAATAAACTAAAAGCTGGAGGTTTCTTAAGAACCTTTTCAACA
>JBJSWT010000090.1:0-16542 GCA_046086025.1 Actinomycetes bacterium
GCTACAAAAGTAAATGAAAGCAGTAATAACACTGCTAAAACTGTTCTTAATCTAGTTGAATCTCTCACGGCAAACCGCCGATCATGCTATTAGGCGCGTGGTTCTGAGATCAATACTTGTTGTAAAGCCTCGAACTCTTCAACGCATTTACCTGAACCATTTACTACGCAATTCAAAGGTTGCTCTGCAATGATTACTGGCATTCCAGTTTCATGTCTTAATCTTTCATCTAAACCTTTTAATAAAGCTCCGCCACCAGTTAATACAATTCCACGGTCCATTATGTCTCCACAAAGTTCTGGTGGAGTTCTATCAAGAGTTGTTTTTACAGCATCAACAATTCTGGTTAATGGTTCATCAAGTGCTCGTCTTATTTCCTCAGCGGTAACCACAATAGTTCTAGGTAATCCAGTAACTAAATCTCTTCCTCTTAATTCTGCTGAAGATTCATCTGGCACAGGAAATGCGGTTCCAACTGTAGTTTTAATTTCTTCTGCGGTGCGTTCACCTAACATTAAAGAATATTCTTTTTTAACAAATTGAACTAATGCATCATCAAGTTCATCTCCACCAGTTCTAATTGATAATGATGCAACCACACCACCTAAAGAAATAACTGCAACTTCTGAAGTTCCTCCACCAATATCTACGACCATGTTTCCTGTTGGTTCATGAATTGGTAAACCTGCTCCAATTGCAGCAGCCATTGGTTCTTCGATTATGTAAACTTTTCTAGCTCCTGCGGCATAACCTGCATCTTTAACTGCACGTTGTTCAACACCTGTAATTCCACTTGGAACACAAATCACAACTCTTGGTTTTGCTAAAAATCTACGTTTGTGAACTTTTTGAATAAAATATCTGAGCATTCTTTCGGTGGTATCAAAATCTGCGATAACTCCATCTTTTAATGGACGAATAGCAACAATGTTTCCTGGAGTTCTTCCAACCATTCTTTTTGCTTCAGCACCTACTGCAACAATTCCACCTGTGTTTTGATTAATTGCAACAACAGATGGTTCATTTAAAACAATTCCGCGACCGCGTTCATAAACTAAAGTATTTGCAGTTCCCAAATCAACTGCTAAGTCACGACCTAGAAAACCACCACTAAATCCAGCCACAATTATCCTTTAATTTATTTTCTCTACTTATATTGCGTAAAACTACTTTAAACCTGGAAAGAAAAGAGCAATCTCTCTGGATGCTGACTCCGAAGAATCAGAACCATGAGTGACGTTATTTTGCGTTTCGGTTGCAAAATCTCCTCGGATTGTTCCTGGTTGAGCATTTGCAGGATTTGTTGCACCCATCATCTGTCTCCAACCCAAAATTGCATTAGGGCCTTCAATAACTAATGCCACCAATTCTGAGGAAGTTATAAAGGAAACTAAATCTTTAAAAAATGGCTTGCCCTCATGTTCAGCATAATGAGCTGCTGCTGTCTTTTCATCTAACTTTTTCATTTCTAATGCGATAATTTTCCAACCTTTAGTTTCAATTCTTCTTAAAACTTCGCCAACCAAACCACGTTTAACACCATCTGGTTTTATTAAAACTAATGATCTTTCGCTCAATTTAAATCCCTTCAATTCCTATTCATCTAATACTACTTTGAGTCTGTTTTAGGTTTAAATGAACTCTTCATTTGATCAGTTTTCTTGCCTATTTTTATTGAAGCTACCCATAATCCTAAAAATATCAAACCTAGAATATACATCCAGTTTACAAAAAAACCTAAGCCGATCAATATTGCCTGCAAAACTGATCCAAGAATTAATCCAATTCTTTTTTTCAACAATCCCAAAATAATTACAGAAAAAATAATCAAAACTATAGAAGAATAAATAATAAGATTACTATCAATTGCATCATTTTGAAGTGCAGCTGGAATGAATAAAATGAGTATTAATATTTCAAAACTTATAACTGCAGAAGTCAGTGCCCTCACAATAATCCTTAAATAGATTTGGAATGCTGAAGTATTTCTCCAGCTAAAGCTATTGAACCTAATACAATTATGCCAGTTGAACTATTTTTACTTTTTGCAATTTCAACTGCACCTTCAAGAGCGTTTTTTGAACTACTCTTCCAAGTTATATTTTGTGAAAAACTTGGAATTAAATTTACTTTATTATTCAAATCTTGTGCAGTAATCGCTCTTGTTGAATTTGCTTGGGTTAGTATTACATCCTGGGCATAACCTTTAAGTAAATCAAGCATTTCATCAATATCTTTGTCCTTCATAAATCCAATAATTAATATTTTGTTATCAAATTTAAAAGTTTCATTTATTGCCTCAAGTGTGTTTTGAACGCCTGAAATGTTATGAGCTGCATCAACTAAAATTGTTGGATTTCGTTTAACAATTTGTAATCTTGCTGGTGACTTAAAATCAGCAAACGCGTCTTGAACAAGTTCAAGATCCAGTTTTTTACCTAAAAAAGTCTCAACAGCAGTTAAGGCACAAGCTGCATTTGATGCTTGAAATTTACCAAAAAGTGGTAAAAATAAATCCTGATAATTGCCGAAAGGAGTTGCAATATTTAATTGTTGTCCACCCACGCCAACGGTTCTTTCCAAAACATCAAATTCAATACCTTCTCTAAATGTTTGACTACTTCTACTTAATGCAACCTCATTTAGGACGAGATTTGCTTCTTTTACTTGTTTTGAAATGACCACTGGAATATTTTCTTTTATAATTCCAGCTTTTTCAAAAGCAATTTCTTTTATGCTTGATCCTAAAAATTCTTGATGATCTAATCCAATTGCTGTTATTACAGAAACTTCTGGTGTGACAACATTAGTTGAATCCCATCGTCCTCCCATGCCAACCTCTAGGGATAAAACATCAATTGGCTCATCAGAAAATGCTAAAAAACCCATCGCAGTTAAAACTTCAAAAAATGTCATAGGTGCATCTACAAATTTTTGATCAATAATTTCTAAATAAGGATTTATCTCATCAAATATTTCTTGGAATCGTTTATCAGAAATAATTTGACCATTAATTTCAATTCTTTCTCGAGGATGAATTAAATGAGGACTGATAAATAATCCTGTTCTTAAGTCAAGGGTTCTAAGTAGTCTTTCAATCATTCGCGATGTACTGGTTTTTCCATTAGTTCCAGCTATATGAATAGTTTTAAAATTGTTTTGAGGCTGTCCCATTAAATCCATTGCCATCAGTATTCGATCTAGGGATGGATTAATTTTGTTTTCAGGAAAACGATTAGAAAGTGCCGAAACTGCGTCTAAATTGACCATCATTAATTAAATACTATGTATTGCATAAGATTGCATCCATGAGTGATTCTGCAATTTACCCTCAAGTTCCTGAAAAACCGTCATTGGATGGTTTGGAAGAAAAATGGGGAAATTCTTGGGTTAGTAATAACACATACGCCTTCGATAAGAATTGCGACAAAAATTCTGTCTACGCAATCGATACTCCCCCTCCAACTGTAAGTGGTTCTTTACACGTAGGACACGTTTTTTCTTATACCCATACAGATTTAATTGCTCGTTATCAAAGAATGATTGGTAAAAATGTTTTCTATCCAATTGGATGGGACGATAACGGTTTACCAACAGAAAGAAGAGTCCAAAATTATTTTGGAGTTCGTTGCGACCCATCCCTTGCATACGTCCCAAATTTTGAACCACCAAAAGAGCCTTCAGATAAACAAATTCCTATTTCAAGAAAAAACTTTGTGGAATTATGTGAACAATTAACTTTGGAAGATGAAAAAGTTTTTGAATCCTTATTTCAAACTCTTGGTTTATCTATCGACTGGAACTACACCTATCAAACCATTGATAAAAGAGCCAGATTTGTTTCCCAAAAAGCATTTTTAAATAACTTAAATAGAGGTGAAGCTTATCAAGCTGAAGCTCCAACTCTTTGGGATGTAACTTTTAGAACCGCTGTTGCCCAAGCCGAATTAGAAGATAGAGAAAGACCTGGGGCTTTTCATAAAATTGCATTTAAAAAAGAAGATGGCTCTGATGTCTTTATTGAAACCACTCGTCCAGAACTTTTACCAAGTTGTGTTGCACTAGTTGCAAATCCAGAAGACGAAAGATACAAGCCACTTTTTGGAAAAACAGTAACTACTCCACTTTTTGAAGTTGAAGTACCAGTTGTTGCTCATCATTTGGCAGATCCTGAAAAAGGTAGTGGCATCGCCATGATTTGTACTTTTGGTGATTTGACAGACGTAATTTGGTGGAGAGAATTTAATTTACCCACAAGAGGATTAATTGGTTGGGATGGAAAAATTCAAAATGACATACCTGAATGGATAAAAACAGATAAAGCTTTAGAAATTTTTTCAAAAATTATTGGAAAAACTTCACACACAACTAGAGAAATTTTGGTTGAAGAATTAAAGAAATCAAATCAATTAATTGGGGAACCAAAACCAATAACTCATGCTGTTAAATTTTTTGAAAAAGGTGATAAACCTTTAGAAATAGTTACTACAAGACAATGGTATATAAAAAATGGTGGTAGAGATCAGAATTTACGAAAACAACTTTTATCTCGAGGGGATGAATTAAGTTGGCATCCTGATTACATGAAAGTTAGATATCAAAACTGGGTTGAAGGACTAAATGGTGATTGGTTAATTTCGAGACAAAGATTTTTTGGTGTACCACTTCCGATTTGGTACAAATTAGATAAAAATGCAAATCCAATTTATGAACAAGTTTTGGTACCTAAAGAAAATCAATTACCAATTGATCCACAAAGTGATTGCCCTGATGGATTTAATGAATCCCAACGAAATCAGCCAAATGGATTTATGGGTGATCCAGATGTGATGGACACTTGGGCAACTTCATCTTTAACTCCTCAAATTGCTGGTTCTTGGGGAATAGATAACGAATTGTTTAACAAAATATTTCCTATGGATTTAAGACCACAATCTCATGAAATTATTAGAACCTGGTTATTTTCAACTGTTGTAAGAAGTCATTTAGAAGAAAATTCTCTTCCGTGGAAAAACACCAGCATTAGTGGTTGGATTTTAGATCCAGATAGAAAAAAGATGAGTAAATCAAAAGGAAATGTTGTCACACCAATTGATTTATTAAAAGAATATGGATCTGATGCAGTTAGATATTGGGCTGCGATGGGAAGACCTGGTACAGATACTGCCTTTGATACCGGACAAATGAAAATTGGTAAAAGATTGGCAGTAAAAATTCTCAACGCAAGTAAATTTGCATTAAGTTTAAACGCCACATTAAAAAAAGAGGATGTAAAACTTGAGGCAGATCATGCCTTATTAAACAAATTAGCTCAAGTTGTGGAATCTGCTACAAAAGCTTTTGAGAAATATGACTACACAAAAGCCTTAGAAGTTACTGAAACTTTCTTCTGGTCATTCACAGATGATTATGTAGAACTTGTGAAAGAAAGAACCTACGGAAAACAAGGTGAAGAATCTGCGAATTCAGCAAAAGCAGCGCTTGGCATAACTATTCATACTCTTTTGAAACTTTTTGCTCCTTTTGTTCCCTTTGTTAGTGAAGAAGTTTGGTCTTGGTGGCAAAAAGTCTCAGTTCATAATGAAGCCTGGCCAAAACCTGAGGAAATAACTTCAAATAAAGCAATTAGCACAGAAAATCTTGATTTGGTCACAAAAGTATTGGCTGAAATAAGAAAAGCAAAAACGGAAAAACAACTTTCTATGAAAGCAGATGTTTTAGAGTTAGTAATTGAAGCAAAAAGTGAAGAAATTGAAATCTTGAAAAAATCTGAAAAAGATTTAATTGCCGCAGGAATAATAAAGAATTTAAAATACAAAAATCAATCTAATGATCTTAAATTAGAAATTAAACTAGCTTAAGCAGACTTTTCTTCAGGTTGTTCTGGTAATTCTTTTCTAGGAACCAATGTAGGGTTTACATTTTCCAACACAGTGTCGCGATTTACTACAACTTTTCCAATGTCTTTTCTACTTGGAATGTCATACATAACATTTAGTAAAACTTCTTCCATAATCGCTCTTAATCCTCTTGCCCCAGTTCCTCGAAGATGAGCTAATTCAGCAACTGCTCTTAAAGCATCTTCTGTAATTTCTAATTCAACATTATCTAATCCAAATAATCTTTCATATTGTCTTACTAAAGCATTTTTTGGTTTGACTAAAACTTGCATAAGTGCTTCTTCAGAAAGTGCGGTAACACTTGTCACAACTGGAAGTCTGCCAATAAATTCTGGAATCATGCCAAATTTTAATAAATCTTCTGGCATAACTTTGCCAAAAATATCTCCAGGATTTGTGTTATCAAGGTCAGTAAAATCAGCAGTAAATCCAAGAGATTTTTTGCCAATTCTAGATTCAATGATTTTATCTAAACCTGCAAAAGCTCCTCCGACAATAAATAAAACATTGCTGGTATCAATTTGAATAAATTCTTGATGAGGATGCTTTCTTCCACCTTGAGGAGGAACTGAAGCAGTCGTGCCTTCTAGAATTTTTAATAAAGCTTGCTGAACCCCTTCACCACTTACATCTCTAGTAATTGATGGGTTTTCACTCTTTCTAGCAATTTTATCTATTTCATCTATGTAAATAATTCCTGTTTCTGCCTTTTTAACATCGTAATCAGCAGCTTGAATAAGTTTTAATAATATATTTTCAACATCTTCACCAACATAACCTGCTTCAGTTAGTGCTGTGGCATCTGCAATTGCAAATGGAACATTTAATAGCCTGGCCAAAGTTTGGGCTAATAAAGTTTTTCCAGATCCAGTAGGTCCTAGTAATAAAATATTGGATTTAGCAAGTTCAACTGCATCATCTTTTGTTCTATCGTTTGCACCAGCTTGAACTCTTTTGTAGTGGTTATAAACAGCAACAGACAATGCTTTCTTTGCATGTTCTTGACCGATTACATAATTATCTAAAAATTGATAAATTTCTTTTGGTTTTGGTAGTTCATCAAAAGGTAAATCGGTAGTTTCTTGTAATTCTTCGTCAATAATTTCATTACATAACTCAATACATTCATCACAAATATAAACACCAGGGCCAGCAATTAATTTTTTAACTTGCTTTTGACCCTTGCCACAAAATGAGCACTTTAATGGATCTGTGCCTTCTCCAAGACGTGCCAAGTTAGTGCTCCTAATTTTGGTGATTAAAAGAAACGTTACCCTGAAACACCCACAAAATTGAGTACATTTGTCACAGTAATAACAAATTGTTCACAATCAGCGAACAAAATTATTTAATTTGAATTCTTTCTTGAGCTAATGACTTGGTCAATCACGCCATATTTTTGTGCATCTTCTGCAGTCAAAATTTTGTCACGCTCAATATCTTTTTGAATTTCAGAAAGTTTCTTGCCAGTGTGTTTGGCTAAGATTCCTTCCATTTCAGAACGCATTCTTAAAATTTCATTTGCTTGAATTTCAATATCTGAACCTTGACCGCCACCTTCTGTATAAGGTTGGTGAATCAAAATTCTTGCGTGAGGAAGTGCAAATCTTTTTCCAGGAGATCCAGCAGCAAGAATTACTGCTGCAGCACTTGCGGCTTGGCCTAAACAGATAGTTTGAATTTGTGGCTTAATAAATTGCATGGTGTCATAAATTGCTGTCATTGCAGTGTAAGAACCACCTGGTGAATTTATATACATTGAAATGTCACGTTCTGGATCTAATGATTCCAAAACTAGTAATTGAGCCATCACATCATCAGCAGATGCATCATCAATTTGTACACCTAAAAAAATAATTCTTTCTTCAAATAATTTGGTGTAAGGGTTATGAACTCTTTCGCCATTTGCAGTTCTTTCTCTAAATTCAGGCAAAATGTAGCGAGATTGAGGATTTAATTTTGAATTTAGTTTTGATTCAAATTTCATTTATCTAGTTCCCCCATGACCAGTTACATCACTGGCAGATCTAACTACTTTGTCAACAAAGCCATAATCTTTAGCTTCATCAGCTGTAAACCAACGATCACGATCTGAATCTTTTTCAATTTGTTCAATTTTTTGACCAGTATGTTCTGCAATTAATCGAGCCATTTGTTTCTTAATATGAAGCATTTGTTCGGCTTGAATTTTAATATCAGAAGCTGTTCCACCAATTCCTCCTGATGGTTGATGCATCATGATTCTGGCGTGTGGAAGTGCATATCTTTTTCCTTTTGCACCTGCTGATAATAAAAATTGACCCATCGATGCAGCTAAACCCATTGCAACTGTTGCTACATCGTTTGGAATGTATTGCATAGTGTCATAAATTGCCATACCAGCAGAAATTGATCCGCCTGGTGAATTTATGTAAAGATAAATATCTTTTTCAGGATCTTCAGCGGCTAAAACTAGTAATTGGGCTGTGAGCATGTTTGCCACAGAGTCTTCAACTTGTGTACCTAAGAAAATAATTCTTTCTTTTAAAAGTCTTTGAAAAATTTGGTCATCATAACTTCCAGGACCACTTGGATTTCGCATTTGCTCATCCCCGAACACGATACTTTTACTCTCCTATTTTCTTGTTACTTCGACCTTAACCTGTATTTCAAGAATTCTCATCTTGAAAACAAGAATGTTCGCTATGAGGGAAAAATTATTCCTCTGGCTCTGTAAATGGTTTTAAAACACTAGCCACATCGACAGTTTTGCCATCGGTGTCTTTGACTTCTGCTTCAGTTAAAACAAGGGTGAGTGCTTTACTTCTTCTAATTTCACCCATAACCAAATTAATTTCACCAGATCTAACTAAAGCATCTGCAAAAGTTTTTGGTTCCATTCGATATTGAATAGCATTTTGGGTAATCCATTCTGAAAGATCAGCATCTGTAACACCAATATTTTCATCTTCAGCAATTCTGTCCAATATGAATTGAGATTGCATAGATCTTCTTGTATTTTTTTCTACTTCTTGTTTATGAGTGTCATCTCCATGGCCATCTTTAAAATGAGCATCAATTTCTGCTTGAATTGCATTTTCTGGCAATGGAACTTTTTCAATTAATTTCACTAATTCATCAGCTACTTTGTCGCGAGCAAGATAAGTCTGTTCAATAACTCGTGAATTCTTAACTTTTTCTTCCAAACTCTTCATCAGTTCAGGCAAAGTATCGAATTCACTAGCCATCTTGGCAAATTCATCATCTGCTTCAGGTAATACTTTTTCATTTACAGTATTAATCGTTATTTCAAGCTTGATTGAGTCATCTTTAAATGGCCCGTCTTCTGGTTTGAATTCAAAATCTACTTTTTCTGAAGCTTTTTTGCCCCTTAATGCATCATCTGCACCGGGCACCAAACCACTGGAACCAATTGTGTAAGCAAGTGCTTGCCCTGAATATTGATTCACTTGAGTTTCATCTTTTTTACCAACTATGTCAAGAATTACTACATCTTTATCCTGAGCAGCTCTTTCAACAGCGCTTAAAGTTGAAAATCTAGTTCTTAATTCTTCTAATTCTTTTTCAACATCATCTTTAATTTCTCGTGGCTTATCTACTGTTACTTTTAAGCCTCTATATTTAGGTAATTCAAAATCTGGTCTAACATCGACTTCAGCTGAAAAAACAAAATCTTTATCCTCAACTATTTCTTTAATTTCAACTTCAGGTTTTCCTATCGGATAAACCTTTTTGTCTTTTAATGCTTCTGCATATGCTCTTGGCACAGCTTCATTTACTGCCTCTTGTAAAACTGCAGGTCGTCCTACTCTTTGATCAATTATTTTGTTAGGGACTTTTCCTTTTCTAAAACCTGGAACACTAATTTGGCTAGCAATTTTTTGGTAAGCAGAATCAAGACTTGGTTTTAATTCAGTAAAAGGAACTTCTATTGAAACTTTAATTCTTGTGGGAGTTAAATTTTCAATTGTGCTATTTACTTTAATAATTAGTCTCCTTGATTGAGTTTGTGTCGGGGCGGGGAGATTCGAACTCCCGATCTCCTGCTCCCAAAGCAGGCGCGCTAGCCACTACGCTACGCCCCGCGAGCGCTTTTCAATCGTAGTTGTTAACAATAATTGAGTCTGCCATCAGGTTCAGAATTAGTGAAAACCTAAGATGAAGTTACAAATATTTGCGGGTGTAGCTCAATGGCTAGAGTTCCAGCCTTCCAAGCTGGATATGCGGGTTCGATTCCCGTCACCCGCTCCAAAAACTTTAACTTGAAGGTAGCGTCCCGTTATTTTCCATTTGGCTTAATTGATTAATTCTTCTTATATGTCTTTCATCATTTGAAAAACTTGTATTTATAAATGCGTCAACAATTTTTGTTATCTCTTCAAAAGAATGCATTCGAGCACCAATTCCAATCACGTTTGCATTGTTATGCTCGCGAGCAAGTTTGGCAGTTTCAGCACTCCAGGCAAGGGCTGCTCTTACTCCTTTAATTTTGTTTGCTGCAATTTGCTCACCATTGCCGGATCCACCCAGCACAATACCTAAAGAAGTTTTATCTTTAGCAGTATTTTGTGCTGCCAGAAAACAAAAAAGTGGATAATCATCTTGAGCATCGTAAACATGTGCTCCATGATCAATTACCTCATGATTTTTTTCTTTTAAATAACTAACTAGTTTTTCTTTAACTTCAAAACCAGCGTGATCGCAACCTAAATGAATTTTCATATTAATCAAATATAGGTCTTGCAGTTCTAGTTCGTTTTAATTCAAAAAATCCTGGCACACTTGCTGCTGCCACAACAGCATCCCAAAGTTTTACTGCATCTTCTCCTTTTGGAGCTGGTGTAATTACTGGGCCAAAAAATGCCACACCCTCAACAGAAATTACCGGAGTTCCAACATCACTTCCTACTAAATCAAGTGCTTCTTTTGTGGAATCTCTTAAATCTTGATCAAATTCAGGATTGTCGTAAGCATCAATTAGTGATTCATCTAAATTAATACTTTTCAAAGCTTCTAAAACAGTTTCTTTCGCAACAGGTTTAGCACCGGGATGAAATAAATTGCCTATTGCTGTGTAAAGAGGCAGTAAAACTTCTGAACCTTTTTGTCTTTTAGCTGCAGCAAGTACTCTTACTGGTCCCCAAGTTTTATTAATTCTTTCGCGATAATCAGGTTTTAAGTCTCTACCTTCATTTAAAACCCCTAAACTAAATATTTTCCATTCAACATTTATTTGCTTTTGTGCTGCGACATTTAGAATCCAACGTGAAGTCATCCAAGCCCAAGGACAAGATGGGTCGAACCAGAATTTTGCATTAGTAGTCATATCAATCCTCAAATAAGATTTTTATTGCTTTCTTGAACCAGCCTATGCCAAGGCAAAAAGGCTCGTGCCAAGATTGCTCTACATACTTTATTCGCCGAGGTTAATTTGAGCAAAAATTTAAATATCACCCGTAATGAGGCTATTGAAAGAGCCAGTTTAGTTAGTGATCCTATTTACCGTGTAAGTCTTGAACTAGATGGCAAAGGTGACACTTTTTCCTGTTTTGCCTCAATCGATTTTAAATCAAAAGAAAACTCAAATACCTGGATTGATTTAGTTTCTCCCCTTGTTGAATCTATTTGGCTTAATGGCGAAGAGTTAAATGTAACAGAAGTTTTTGATGGTACTCGTATTAAATTATCAAATTTAAAACTAGATAATCAATTAAAAATAAAAGCTCAATGTTCATATATGAATACAGGAGAAGGTTTACACCGTCATATTGATCCTGTTGATAATGAAGTTTATATTTACACTCAATTCGAAGTTCCAGATTGCCGAAGAGTTTTCCCAGTCTTTGAACAACCTGATATAAAAGGCGTACTGAACTTAACTGTCAAAACTCCAAGTAAATGGACAGTAATTAGCAATACTCAAACTCCTGAGCCAAAAAATATTGAAAATGATTTTTCTATTTGGAATTTTGATCAAACCCCAAGAATGTCTTCTTATTTGTATGCAATTTGTGCTGGACCTTATGCCAAAAAAACAGATATCTATGAAGGAAAATTTGGTAGATATCCCCTTGCAATTTTTGTCAGACCATCACTTTCTCAGTATTTAGATCATGAAGAAATTTTTGAAGTTACTAAACAAGGATTTAAATGGTTTGAAGACAAATTCCAAATTGGTTACCCATTTAAGAAATATGACCAAGTTTTTGTTCCTGAATTTAACGCTGGTGCCATGGAAAATGTTGGATGTGTGACTTTTAGAGATGAATTTATTTTCAGATCTCGCACTACTAGAACTGCCTATGAATCAAGAGCTAACACAATTTTGCACGAATTAGCGCATATGTGGTTTGGAGATTTAGTCACCATGAAATGGTGGAATGATTTATGGCTCAACGAATCATTTGCTGAATGGGCTGCACATTGGGCATGTACTGGTGCAACTCAATACAACGAAGCTTGGACTTTATTTCATGTACAAAGAAAAGCTTGGGCTTATAGACAAGATCAATTACCTTCAACTCATCCAATTGCAGCAAACATGCCAGATTTAGATTCAGTTTATGAAAACTTTGACGGCATAACTTATGCCAAAGGAGCATCTGCCCTAAGACAATTAGTTGCTTGGGTTGGGGAAGAAAACTTCTTAAAAGGTTTAAAAAATTATTTTGAAAAACATGCCTGGAAAAATACAGAACTAAAAGATTTACTTAGCGAGTTATCTATTTCTTCGGGAAGAGAATTAGATAGTTGGTCAAAAATTTGGTTGGAATCCTCTGGAGCAACTCTTTTACGTCCAGAAATTGAAGTGGATGCAAATAATTTAATTACAAAACTTGTGATTAACCAAGAACCACCAAGTGCTCCTCCTGGACTTGATCCAGTTTTAAGACCTCATCGTCTTGCTTTAGGAGTTTATGAAAAACAAGGAGACAAATTAGTTCGAATAAAAAGAATCGAAGTTGACGTTGTAGGCGCTAAAACTGTAATTAAAGAATTAGAGGGAAATAAAAGACCAGATTTATTATTAGTTAATGATGATGATTTAACCTATGCCAAGATCAGACTAGATTCACATTCATTAAATACTGCAACAAAAGAAATAGCATCGATCGAATCTTCTTTATCTAGAGCTCTAATTTGGGGTGCTGTATGGGATATGGTTCGTGACGCTGAAGTTGGAACTGGAAAATATTTAGATTTAGTTCTTGCAGGTATAGAAAAAGAAACAGATATTGGTTTAGTTCAACAAGTCTTAATGCAATGCAGAAGTGCTATTGATGTTTTTGCAGACAGAAAAAATAGAAAAAATTACAATATAAAACTTGCAACTGGATTAGATACATTGATCAGTATTTCAAATCCTGGATCTGATAGACAATTAGCGTTAGTTAGAACTTTCAGTGCAGTTGCAACCACTGAAGAACAAATTACAAAAGTTGCCCAAATATTAGATGGAACTAAAAAAATTGAAGGCTTAGTTGTAGATACAGATCTTCGCTGGGCATTACTTCGAAGATTAGTAGTTGTTGGAAAACGTGGAGAAAAAGATATTGAAGAAGAATTGAAAAAGGATGACACAGTTATGGGTAGAGAGCATGCCGCAGGAGCAAGAGCTGCCATGCCAAGTCTTGAAGCTAAGCAAAAAGCTTGGGATCAAGTGATCAATAATGAAAATTTAACAAATTCAGAATTGCATTCAATTCTTGCAGGAATTTCATATATGGATCACGAAGAAGTATTAAAAAACTTTGTTGATAAATATTTTGATTCTGTTTCATCTCTTTGGAATGCTCGAACACATGAAATTGGGCAATCACTGGTTACAGGTTTATTTCCCAGCACAAACATCAATATGGATGTTGTAAAGAAATGCGATGAATTTTTAGAAGAAAATAAAGATTTAGCAGTTGGTGCTCGAAGAATTGTTATAGAACAACGAGACTCATTAGCTAGAGCTTTGAAAGCACAAGACGCAGATAAATTAGTTTAAAAATCTGTTAAAGATTTTGGTTTGTAGGCATGTGAACCTAAAACTGCAAATCCTTGAATAAGACCACCAACAAAATCATTATTAGCAAATGCATTTGCCATCGAAACGGCTGCAAGTTTGCATGCCTGATCATCGACCAATGTTGAAGCAAAATTTCCTGTAACAATTTCAATTGCATGATTTTGTAAATCTACACAAACAAGTACTGTGTGTGAATTATTTTCAAGCAGTGAATGTAATTTAATTGCTTCTTTCCTAGCTTCTTCTAATTCACCCACATAGAGACTAAAATTTAATTCACTTGATTCTTCTGCAACCGCAATTGCTTTTGCAATTTGATTTTGTTCATCTTGTGTAAAAAATTCACCACTTCGCACTTACGCCACCTACTTTTGGTGTTAACTTTCCAAGGTTTTCATCAATTTCAGCAAAATCTAAATCATGCGCTTCATTTCCAGGACCATTTAGCCACCATTTTTCATGGTGAGAAACAAAACCTGATTCAAGTTTTGCTCTTCTAGTCCATTGCGGAGCAAGAATTGCTAAAGACACAATGCCAACAATCAATAAAGGACCACCTATAAAAATCAGGATTGAAGAAAATCCTGAGATTGGATTTCCTGGCTCATCTCCATCGTCTCGAAATACAGCAAATGCTGGTTCGAAAAAAAATAAGGCTTGAAAAAATGCAAGTGTAAAAATCTGCATAATTTTTCTGAAGTGTCTCATATTTCTTACTTTACTGCGATGTCATATTTATCAGCAATTCAGAGCAAGAGTAATCTTGATTACATGTTGAAAAATCAAGACTCACTGATTGAAAAAATTACTGAATATTTGTCCAGCGTTCCTATCCAGGTTATTTTCATTTTACTTTTCGCATTAGTTTTAAATGCAATAGTTAGAATCGCTATTTCAAGGTTTGTTAAGGGAGCTATTAAAAGAGCCAATGACAAAGCCCCTCAATTTAAAAAAGTTGCAGATAACACAGCTGAATTATCAGCAATGGTTATGCAGCAAAGAACAGTGCAGCGAGTAAAAGCAATCGGACAACTTTTTAGTAGTACTGCAACAATTGTGATTTGGACTGTTGCAATTATGAGTGCCTTAAGTGTTTTAGGGATTAACGTGGCACCACTTTTGGCAAGTGCTGGAGTCGCTGGTGTTGCATTAGGTTTTGGCGCCCAAACTTTAATTAAAGATTTTCTGGCAGGAATTTTTATTATTTTAGAAGATCAATATGGAGTTGGTGATGTTGTTGATTTGGGTCCAGCAATTGGAACAGTTGAAGAAGTTGATTTAAGAGTAACTCGTTTAAGAGATATGAGTGGTGTGGTTTGGTATGTAAGAAATGGTGAAATTCTTAGAGTTGCCAATAGAAGTCAAGGCTGGACAGTTGCAGTTGTTGATGTGCCAATTGCATACGACGAAGACTTAGAAAAAATCAGAGTAATAATTGAAAGAGTTGGCAAAGAAATGTTAGATGATCCTGCTTTTTCAGGAATGCTTTTAGATGCACCACAATATGCAGGTGTTGAGCAAGTATCAGGTGATGCAGTATTTGTGCGCATTACTGCTAAGACTGCTCCAGATAAACCAATGCAAAGTGCTCGAGAAATTAGAGAAAAATTGAAAGTTGCATTTGATAGAGAAAATGTGAGGGTTCCAGTCTTAGCAAGACCTTTTCCAACTTCCCCAAACCCAAATAATCCTTCTCAAAGATAAATTCTTAAGTCAATTAGCCAAAAATACATTTAAGAGGCAAAATTAATACATGGTTGATTTAATGTCAGTAAAAATCAGAAAAAAACCTAATGGCGAAAATGCAACATGTTTAGTTACAGGCTCCACAGGTTACATTGGCGGAAGATTAATTCGAGAATTACTTAATGTTGGTTATAAAGTTAAAGTCTTTGCAAGATTTCCAGATCGATTAAGAGATTTACCTTGGTATTCAAAAGTTGAAATAATTTCAGGTGATGCTCTAAATTCTGACGATGTTTCAAAGGCTATGAAAGATGTTGATGTTGCCTATTATCTCTTGCATGCTTTAAATAAAGGAAATGAATTTGTAGATATTGAAACAAAAATGGCACAAATTTTTGCTGATTCAGCGAAAGCTAATAATGTGCAAAGAATTATTTATTTGGGCGGTTTAATTCCTTCTCAAAAACTTTCTCAGCACTTAGAATCAAGAAAAATTACCGGAGAAATTTTACGAAATTCTGGAGTTCCAACTATTGAATTAAGAGCTGGAGTAGTAATTGGTTCTGGTTCTGCATCTTTTGAAATGCTTAGATATTTAACTGAGCGACTTCCCATAATGGTTACCCCTAAGTGGGTTAAAACCAAAATTCAGCCAATCGCGGTTCGAGATGTTTTGTATTACTTAGTGGGAAGTGCTGGAATTTCTGAAAATTTAAACCAAGCATTTGATATCGGTGGTCCAGATATTTTGACTTATAAGGAAATGATGAATAGATATGCAAAAGTAGCAGATTTAAGAAAAAGAATAATTATTCCAGTTCCTCTACTAACTCCAAGGCTTTCAAGTCTTTGGGTTGGTTTTGTGACACCAGTTCCAGGATCAATTGCAAGACCACTTGTAAAAAGTTTAATTAACGAAGTAATTTGTCATGATTCAGAAAT
>JBJSWT010000091.1:0-1430 GCA_046086025.1 Actinomycetes bacterium
ATGGGTGAAGATGTTGAATCAAGAAGAAGTTTCATTCAACATAATGCTCGCGATGTTAGGTTCTTGGATATTTAAATGGCCATTAAGCAAACTAAATTACCTGAAAATTCAGGACGTGTTGAACCAGTTGATTTACGTTCGGAGATGTCTAGAAGTTATTTAGATTACGCGATGAGTGTAATTGTTGGTAGAGCTTTACCAGATATTAGAGATGGATTAAAACCAGTTCATCGTCGTGTTATTTATGCAATGTATGACGGTGGTTATAGACCTGATCGAAGTTTTACAAAATGTTCTCGCATCGTCGGTGATGTTATGGGTAATTACCATCCACACGGTGACACAGCAATTTATGACACATTAGTTCGTTTAGCTCAAGAGTGGGTGATGCGTTATCCACTTGTTACTGGACAAGGAAATTTTGGTTCTCCTGGAAATGATGGTGCCGCAGCAATGCGTTACACCGAATCAAGAATGTCTTCTTTGGCAATGGAAATGGTCAGAGATATTGACGAAGACACAATTGATTTCATTGCCAACTATGACGGAAGAACTCAAGAACCAACAGTTTTACCTGCAAGAATTCCAAATCTTTTAGTTAATGGTTCAAGTGGAATTGCTGTGGGAATGGCCACAAATATTCCACCACATAATTTAAGAGAAGTAACAAATGCAATTTTATGGGCTTTAGAAAATCCAAAAGCCACAAAAGAAGAATTATTTAAAGCTGTTAAAGAACATGTTAAAGGTCCAGATTTTCCAACAGGGGGTGTAATTGTTGGTCGAAATGGAATAGATGATGCATATAAAACAGGTCGCGGTTCAATCACAATGCGTGCCGTTGTTGAAGTTAGCGAAGATGGCAAAGGCAGACAAAACTTAGTTATTACAGAACTTCCTTATCAAGTAAATCCAGATAATTTAAAACTAAAAATAGCTGAATTGGTTGATACCGGAAAAATTACTGGCATTTCAGATTTAAGAGATGACTCTTCTTCTAGGACTGGAATGAGAATTGTCATTGTTTTAAAGAAAGACGCTGTTGCAAAAGTTGTTTTAAACAATTTATATAAACACACTCAACTGGAAGATACTTTTGGGGCAAATATGTTGGCCCTAGTTGATGGAGTGCCAAGAACTTTAAGTATCGATTTATTTATTTCTCATTGGATTCAACATCAAATAGAAGTAATTCAAAGAAGAACCAAATTTAGATTAAGTGAAGCAGAAAAACGAGCCCATATTTTATCTGCACTCTTAAAAGCACTGGATAAATTAGATGAAGTTATAGCTCTAATTAGAAAATCGAAAACAGTTGAAGATGCCAAAGCTGGTTTACAAAAACTATTAAAAATTGATGAAATTCAAGCAACTGCAATTTTAGATATGCAGTTAAGAAAATTAGCAGCACTAGAACGTCAAAAAATAAC
>JBJSWT010000092.1:0-2139 GCA_046086025.1 Actinomycetes bacterium
TAAAAGTTTCTTTTGAAATTCCCGAATATACCTCTGATATAACTGGTACAGGAACAATTAGATTACTTGAAACAATAAGAGCAAGCGGAATTCAAACTAAGTTTTACCAAGCATCATCATCGGAAATATTTGGTAGTACACCACCACCTCAAAATGAAACTACACCTTTTCATCCTCGAAGTCCGTATGGAGTGTCCAAATTATTTAGTTACTGGGCAACTGTCAATTACAGAGAGGCTTATGGAATTCATGCAAGCAATGGAATTTTATTTAATCATGAATCACCTAGAAGAGGTGAAACTTTTGTCACTAGAAAAATAACAAGAGCTGTTGCAAGAATTAAAGCTGGAATTGATAAAAATGTTTACTTGGGAAATCTTGATTCAAGGCGAGATTGGGGATATGCAAAAGAGTATGTCGAAGCAATGTGGCTAATGCTTCAGCAACCATCTGGTGATGATTTTGTGATTGCAACTGGAGAATCTGCGACGGTAAAAGAATTTGCTGAAGTTGCTTTTAATAAAGCAGGTTTAGATTGGCAAAAATATGTAAAAATTGATGAAAGATATCTAAGACCAGCAGAAGTTGACTCATTAATAGGTGATTCATCTAAAGCTAAAAAATTATTGAATTGGGTTCCAAAAACTAATTGGAAACAGTTAGCTGAATTAATGGTTGAAGCCGATATTAAATTACTTGAAGATAAGTTAAGTGGAAAAAAGATTGATGATTAAAAAATATGCAAAATAAGGAAGTTTGTATATTATTACCATTTTTTAATGAAGCTAAAGTTCTTCATGATGTTATTTCTAACCTTAAGAATAAAGATTATTATGTATTAGGAATAGATGATGGTAGTAATGATAATTCTTGGGAGATAGCCAAAAACTCAGCAATGCAAGTATTAAGACATCCAATCAATTTAGGACAAGGTTCTGCACTACAAACTGGAATCGACTTTGTAAGATTAAATCCTAATTTTAAATATTTTGTAACATTTGATTCTGATGGTCAACATAAAGTAGAAAATATAGAACATGTTTTACAACCTTTAATTGAGGATAGGGCGGATATAGTATTTGGGACTAGATTTCAAGATGATAAAACGAAATTTCCATTTATAAAAAGAATAATTCTTCAATTAGCAATTAAATACACAAAATTATCAACAGGAGTTCCATTAACTGACACTCACAATGGGTTTAGAGCATTAAATAGGAAAGCAATAAATCAAATTAATTTATCTTTTTCTGGAATGACTCATGCTTCTGAATTTGTTGAAAAAGCAGGTCGGGCAGAACTTAGGATTAAGGAAGTTCCAGTATATATCCTTTACACAAAGTATTCAAAAAGTAAAGGTCAAAGTATTTGGAATGCAATTAATATTCTCACAGATTTATTTTTGAGGTGATATAAATTTTATTAAGATTATTTTTAATTTTTTCTATAAGTATTTTTGGAATTTGGCTACTAAGAGCACGAAAGACCGCAAGAGTAAGAGCCTGGCAAAAATTAATTATCATAATATTTGTACTTACAGTAATCTTGGTAACTTTATCGCCAAGATTATCTACCCAACTTGCTTTATTTTTTGGACTTAACAGAGCAACAGATGTAATTGTTTATGCAACAATTATTATTCTTCTTTTTGTCACTGCCAATATTTACTTAAAGTTTCAAGACATGCATAATCAACTGGTTAAAATTGCTCGCAAAACTGCCATTCAGGAAGCATTAATTCAAAATCCTGAGTGGACTAAGGAAAAGTAAAAGGCAAGCCAGTAGGGCATTCTTTATTTCGATAGGCTCAAATAGCTATGAAAGCATTAGTTTTATCAGGTGGTGCGGGAAAAAGACTTCGCCCTATCACTCACACTTCAGCAAAGCAATTAGTGCCAGTAGCAAATAAACCTGTTCTTTTTTACGGTCTTGAATCAATTAAAGAGGCAGGAATTACAGATGTTGGAATTATTGTTGGAGAAACTGCAGAGGAAGTAAAAGCAGCTGTTGGAGATGGTTCTACATTAGGAATTAAAGCAACTTATATTCCACAAGATGCACCAAAAGGTTTAGCACATGCTGTTTTAATTGCAAAAGATTTTTTACAAGATGAACCATTTGTTATGTATTTAGGGGATA